>NZ_JBFAAD010000012.1:0-206202 GCF_040639555.1 Streptomyces sp. NPDC023838 | reverse complement strand
GCGCGCAGTTCCCCGCGCCCCTGAGATGCGCCCCTGCGGGGCGCCCAGGGGATTGCCGCGCAGCGGCATCTAAGGGGCGCGGGGAACTGCGCGACCAGCCACATACGGTCCGCAGACAAACACCGGGCCAAAAACGGGGGCGCTCAGGGCCCGTCCGGGCCCTCCGCCACGCGGCGGTCCATCGCCAAGGACAGTTCCGCCTCGACCACGTGCTTGGCCAGCGGGCGCAGCCGGGACAGGTCCTGGTCCGGGGCGTGGGCGCGGAGCAGGTCGACGAAGAGGCCCGCCAGCGCGTCCGCGTGGGCGCGGACCTCGCGGCCCGCCGCCAGGACCGCCGCCAGCGGGACGCCCTCGCGCACCAACGCGGCCGAGACGTCAAGGAGCCGGCGGCTGATGTGGACGATCTCCTCGCCGTCGACCGCGAGATAGCCGAGGTCGAGCGCGGCCGCCAGGTTCTCCGGGGTGACCTCGCCCGCGAAGTGGTCCGCCAGCGCCTCGGGGGTCAGCCGGACCGGGGTCTCCTCGGTCGGCTCGACGAGCCCGAGCGCCTCGCCCGCGTCCCGGCCGGACTCGAACGCGGCGGTCAGGTCCGCGATGCCGGAGAGGGTGTGGCCGCGCTCCAGGAGGGCCGCGATGGTGTGCAGCCGGGCCAGGTGGTGGTCGTCGTACCAGGCGATGCGGCCCTCGCGGCGCGGTGGCGGGATGAGGCCGCGCTCACGGTAGAACCGCAGCGTACGTACGGTGATCCCGGCCTTGGCGGCCAGCTCCTCCATGCGGTACTCACGCGACCCGGCCGGGACGTCACCGCCGGGCCCGCTGCCAACTCCTCCGTCTGCCACGTCCGCCAGCCTATGTTGTACCGCCGGTAACTTTCCCCGGCCGGACCCCTACCGCTCGGTATGCCGCTGCTCTACTCTCCCAACTGTGCCAGTGATTACTGGCAGAGTCGCACGTCGTTCAGACTCTCCGCACAGACGTCCTGCATGGAGGCGGTGGCATGGTCCAGCACGAGCGCGAGCCCGAGCACGTACGGGTGGCGGTGATCGGGTCCGGATTCGGTGGGCTCGGTGCCGCGGTCCGGCTGCGGCGGGAGGGCATCACCGACTTCGTCGTCCTGGAGCGGGCCGGGTCGGTCGGCGGGACCTGGCGGGACAACAGCTATCCCGGATGCGCCTGCGACGTACCGTCGCACCTGTACTCGTTCTCCTTCGCGCCCAACCCGGACTGGCCGCGCACGTTCTCCGGGCAGGAGCACATCCGGGCCTATCTGGAGCACGTCGCCGACACCTTCCGGCTGCGCCCGCACATCCGCTTCGACCACGAAGTGACGATGATGCGGTGGGACGGCGAGGAGCTGTACTGGGTCGTCGAGTGCGCCAACGGGGCCGTCCTCCACGCCGATGTCGTCGTCTCCGCGACCGGGCCGCTCTCCGACCCCAAGATCCCCGAGATCCCCGGGCTCGGCACCTTCCCCGGCAAGGTCTTCCACTCCGCCCGCTGGGACCACGACTACGACCTGCGCGGCAAGCGCGTCGCCATGATCGGGACCGGCGCCTCCGCGATCCAGATCGTCCCCGCCATCCAGCCGCGGGTCCGCAACCTCACGCTCTTCCAGCGCACCCCGCCCTGGGTCATGCCGCGCGTGGACCGGGCGATCACCGCGCCCGAGCGCTGGCTGCACCGGCAGCTGCCCTTCACCGGAGCCGCCCGCCGCGGACTGCTGTGGGGCATCCGGGAGTTGCAGGTCAGCGCCTTCACCAAGCACCCCAACGAGCTGGGTCTGGTCGAGTCGCTGGCCAAGCGGAACATGGCCCGGGCCATCAAGGACCCGGCCCTGCGCGCCAAGCTGACGCCCGACTACCGCATCGGCTGCAAGCGCATCCTGCTGTCCAGCGAGTACTACCCGGCGCTCGCCCAGCCCAATGTGGACCTCGTCGCCTCCGGGCTCAGCGAGGTGCGCGGCTCCACCCTCGTCGCCGCCGACGGGACCGAGACCGAGGTCGACGCGATCGTCTTCGGCACCGGGTTCCACGTCACCGACATGCCGATCGCCGAGCGCGTGGTCGGCGCGGACGGGCGCACCCTCGCCGAGACGTGGAAGGGCGGGATGGAGTCGCTGCGCGGCGCCACCGCCGCCGGGTTCCCCAACTGGATGACGATCATCGGGCCCAACACGGGCCTCGGGAACTCCTCGATGATCCTGATGATCGAGTCGCAGCTCAGCTATATGGCCGACTACCTGCGGCAGTTGAACGTCCTCGGCGGCCGCGTCGCGCTCGCCGCCCGCCCGTCCGCCGTCGGCGCCTGGAACCGGCGCGTCCAGGAGCGCATGAAGCGGACCGTGTGGAACACCGGCGGCTGCACCAGCTGGTACCTGGACGCCGGCGGGCGCAACACCACCATCTGGCCGGGCACGACCGGCGAGTTCCGCAAGGCGGTCCGCGAGGTCGACCTCGGCGAGTACGAGGTGGTCCGCGCCCGGGCCGCCGAGTCCGCCCCGGCGGCGCCGAAGCCGCGCAAGGCCAGGAAGTCCGGGCCGAACCCGACGACCCCCGAGGCGGTGGCCTCATGAGCCGCACGCGCTCCCCGCGCCGCCCCGCACACGTCACGTCCGGCGCCTTCGCCCCGCCCGCCCCCTCCCGTACGCTCACCGCCGTCTCCGCCGACGGCGCCCGGCTGCACGTCGAGGTGCACGGGCCCGAGGGCGCCCCGGCCGTCGTCCTCGCCCACGGCTGGACCTGCTCGACCGCCTTCTGGGCGGCGCAGATACGCGCCCTGGCCGGGGACCACCGGGTCGTCGTCTACGACCAGCGCGGCCACGGCCGTACCGCCGCGAGCGCCCTCTGCTCCACCGACGCGCTCGCCGACGACCTGGAGGCGGTGCTCGACGCGACGCTCGCGCCGGGCGAGAAGGCGGTGCTCGCCGGGCACTCCATGGGCGGTATGACGCTGATGAGCGCCGCCGGGCGCGCCGGGCTGCGCGAGCACGCGGCGGCGGTGCTGCTCTGCTCGACCGGCAGCTCGCGGCTGGTCGCGGAGTCGCTGGTGGTGCCGCTGCGGCCGGGCCGGCTGCGCACCCGGCTGACCGCGGCGGTCCTGGGCTCGAAGGCCCCGCTCGGGCCGGTCACGCCGGTGGGCAAGAAGATCCTGCGGTACGCGACGATGGGCCCGGGGGCCGCCCCGGACCGGATCGAGGCGTGCGCCAGGATCGTGCACGGCTGCGCCCGGGGCCCCCGGTACGCCTGGTCACAGGTGCTCGCCGAGCTCGATGTCGACGCCCTGGTACGGGAGTTGAGGGTGCCCACCGCCGTGGTGGCGGGGACGGCCGACCGGCTCACCCCGCCGGTGCACGCCCGGCGGATCGCGGCGGCGCTGCCCGACTGCGTGGGACTCACGGAGCTCGCGGGCGTCGGGCACATGACGCCGGTGGAGGCCCCCGAGGTCGTCACGGATCGCCTCCGTGAGCTGGTTCGTACGTATGTGATGGTCGAGGAGGACGTGGCATGAGCAGGGTGAGCCTGGAGGGGCAGGTCGCGGTCGTCACGGGCGCCGCCCGGGGCGTCGGCGAGCTGCTGGCGCGCAAACTGTCGGCGCGCGGCGCCAAGGTGGCCCTGGTCGGCCTGGAGCCGGACGAGCTGAAGTGGGTGGCTGCGCGGCTGCACACCGAGGCCGAGTCGTGGTTCGCGGACGTCACCGACCACGAGGCGATGGCGCGGGTCGCGCGGGAGGTGAAGGAGCGGTTCGGCAAGGTCGACATCGTGGTCGCCAACGCCGGGGTCGCCTCGGGCGGACCGTTCGTGGACTCCGACCCGGACGCCTGGCGCCGCGTCATCGAGGTGAACCTGATCGGCGGCGCGGTCACCGCGCGGGCCTTCCTGCCCGTCCTGATGGAGAGCCGCGGCTATTTCCTCCAGATCGCCTCGCTCGCCGCGATCACCCCGGCGCCGATGATGACCGCGTACTGCGCGTCCAAGTCGGGTGTCGAGGCCTTCGCGCACAGCCTGCGGGCGGAGGTGGGCTACAAGGGCGTACGGGTCGGGGTCGGGTATCTGTCCTGGACCGACACGGACATGGTGCGCGGGGCGGACCAGGACGAGGTGATGCGGGAGCTGCGACAGCGGCTGCCGTGGCCGTCCAACCGCACGTACCCGCTGGGCCCGGCCGTCGACCGGATCGTGGCGGGCATCGAGCGCCGCTCCTCGCACGTGTACGCGCAGTGGTGGCTGCGCGGGATGCAGTCGGTGCGCGGCTATCTGCCCGCCGTCATCGGGGCCGTGGGCCAGCGCGAGATGCGGCGCTTCGAGCCCCGGCTCGCGGGGGTCGGGCGGGGGCTGGTGGGGGCGGGCGGCGCGGCCGACGAGCAGGAACGCACGCTCCGTGACCTTCCGTAACTGATCGAAATGCGCTGTATGTCCGGTCGTGCCACGCTGGTCGAGGCCCGGAGGAACCGCGGGAACAGCCCCGGTACCCCGGCCCTCCACACCCCCTCACCAGGAGTGAACTCGATGGGCATCAAGGACCAGTTCCAGGACAAGGCGAAGCAGGCTCAGCAGCAGGGCAAGCAGGCGATGAGCTCGAAGAAGGACCAGCAGCAGGAGCGCTCGCGGCAGGCCCAGCAGAAGGGCCGTCCGGACCCGGACGAGGCCCAGCGGGCCGCGCAGGAGCAGCAGGACAAGTTCGACATGGACTACGACGCCTGACGCTTCGCGCCTGTGCGTGCAGTCGTACGAAGTGGCGCACCCGGGATGCCCGGGTGCGCCGCTTGTGCGTGCGCGTCCGCGCCGAGAGGGCCTGGTCCTACAGCCCGTACGCCACCGTCACCGGCGCGTGGTCGCTCCACCGCTCCTCGTGCGAGGCGGCCCGCTCCACGTACCCCTTGACCGCGCGCGCCGCGAGGCCCGCCGTGGCCATCTGGTAGTCGATGCGCCAGCCCGAGTCGTTGTCGAAGGCCCGGCCGCGGTAGGACCACCACGAGTACGGCCCCTCCTGCTCGGGGTGGAGCGCGCGCACCACGTCCACATATCCGCCGTCGGCGGCGTCGAGGACGCGGGAGAGCCACTCGCGCTCCTCCGGCAGGAAGCCGGCGCTCTTCTTGTTGGCCCGCCAGTTCTTGAGGTCCGCCTCGCGGTGGGCGATGTTCCAGTCGCCACAGACGACGACCTCACGCCCGTCGGCCGCCGCCCGCGCCCGGAGCTCCTTCAGATACGGCAGGAACTCCCCCATGAACCGGTACTTCTCGTCCTGCTTCGCCGTCCCGGCCTCACCCGAGGGCAGGTAGAGGCTGGCGACGGTGACGCCGGGCAGGTCCGCCTCCACGTACCGCCCACTGTTGTCGAACTCCGCGCTGGCGAACCCGACGCGCACCCGCTCCGGCTCGCGGCGGGTGTAGAGCGAGACCCCGGCCCGGCCCTTGGTCGCGGCGGGCGCGTGCACGACGTGCCAGCCCTCGGGCTCGCGCACCTCGGCGGTGAGCTGCTGCGGCTCGGCCCGTACCTCCTGGAGGCACACGACATCGGCGTCGGATCCGGCCAGCCACTCAAGAAAACCCTTCTTGGCGGCGGCGCGAAGCCCGTTTACATTCACAGAAGTAACAGTGAGCACCCGCGCACCCTACCGACCCGGCCACCGTGATCACCCGCATAGAAGTACGCTATCCCGCATGAATATACGCACCCTGGGGTACGACCACCCGGACGCCGTGAAGCTCAACGACCAGGTGCAGCTCGAATACATCGAGCGCTACACGGACGAGGGCGACGCCACCCCGCTCGACGCCTCCATGTTCACGCCGCCGAACGGCCTGTACCTGATCGCGTACGACGACCGGGACCGCCCGGTCGCCACCGGCGGCTGGCGCACCCAGGACAAGAACGACCAGGGGTACTCGGACGGCGACGCCGAGCTGAAGCGCATGTACGTGATCCCCCAGGCGCGCGGCCTGGGCCTCGCCCGCCGCATCCTGGCCCTCCTGGAGGCCGACGCCCGCGCGGCGGGCCGCACCCGTATGGTCCTGGAGACCGGCGACCAGCAGCCGGAGGCGATAGCCCTCTACACCTCCAGCGGCTACACCGCCTGCGAGAAGTTCGGCCACTACCGCTTCCACGCCAACAGCCTCTGCTACGCGAAACCCCTGGCACCGTGAGCCGTCGGGGCCGCCCGAGCGGCCCCGACGTGCCCCCCCGGGCACCCGGCCGAGCACCCGGGCCGGCTTGTCATGAGCCCATCCCCCACCAGCGGTTAGGCTGCTGATCGCACGCGCACCGCACGGGGGATTCACATGAGCGACGACACACTGCCCGAACCGTCCCAGCTGCCGCTCTCGCCGGACGAGCTGAAGCGGCACCACTCCGAGTGGGCCGCCGGCATCACCAAGGCCCCGCCCGCCGACAGCTATACGGACCCGCTCACCCCGGTCTTCCCGGGCTCGACCCCGCCGCTCACCGGCTCCCCCCTGCTCAAGCCACCCCTCCAGGGCCCGTCCCTCCAGGGCCCCCCGCTCACGGGGTCGCCCTTCCTCAAGCCGCCGCTCCAGGGCCCGCCCCAGGACACGCTCCGCATCGCGCCCGGCGTCCTCACCGCGGCGGCGGGCCGCGCGGACGAGATCCACACGGCCTTCACCAAGCCCGCCGCCGCGCTGGAGGACCCCGCGCGGAAGGCGTCGGCGGCGATGGACGGCTGGGAGTCGGCCAAGGCCATCCGCACGGCCGGCACGCAGTGGGAGAAGCAGGCCGGCACCGTGGCCGGCTGGCTGGCCCGTATCTCCGAGAGCCTGCGCGTGGGCGCCCGGGACTACCACGTGACGGACCACGCCGTGGACGAGTCACTCCGGGGCATCGCGCCGCGCCGTTCGAAGCTGGAGGGGCTGTAATGCCGTCGTTCTACCGGGAGATCCTGGACACCGACCTCGACCCGCTGCAGAAGCTCGCCGACCAGTGGCGCACCACGCACACGGACCTGGCCAAGCTGCCCAAGCGGGTCCATGACGAAGTGCTCACGCCGCTGCGCGACAAGGGCTACTGGGAGGGCGCGGCCGCTCCGTACGCCTGGCGGATGATCGACGACATCGAGCGCCAGATCGAGGCGGCCGCCAAGGTCGCTCAGGCGGCCGTCGGCGTCCTCGACGACGCGCTCGGCGAACTCAAGGCCGTACAGAAGGACCTCAAGGACGCCGTCCGGCGCGCCGTGGAGAGGGGTCTGTACATCGACAAGGACGGCGCCGTCTCCCCCGACATGGTCCACGGTGTCTGCAAGGTGATCGAGAAGGGCTCGGACGACGCGAAGGCCATCGAGGACGCCCAGCGGGAGATCGTCGAGATCGTGAAGCGGGGCGTCGTCGCCGACCGGAACCTGGCGTTCTCGCTCATGTCGGACGTCGGGCTCGGCGACTGGTTCAACACCGCCCCGCAGCACACGAACATCGACACGACCAACACGATCAACCAGGCCGACTACAACGCCTTCGACCTCGCGATGCGGGGCAAGGACCCGCACCCGTTCCCCCAGAGCGACGACCCGTACTCCCTCGGCCTGGACTGGGTCACCGGCAGCGGGCCGCGCGACCGCGAGTACCACGACGGCGACCGGATGACCGAGCTGATCAAGTCCAGCGTCAGCATGGAGCAGCTCCGGGCGGACACCCTCGCCAACTGGCGCAAGGACGGGAACGACCAGGGCACCGTCGCCTACTCCATCTCCAAGGGAGGAAAGATCGGCGCCCTGGAGAAGCTCTTCCTCACCGACCTGCCGGCGATCGCCACCGGCGACGAGGACCACTTGGGCGAGGCGTTCGTCGGCTCGTACTCCCTGGACTACTCGGTCAAGGGCCAGGACCCGGACGGCTCCCTCGTCGTCGAGTACACGCTCAACAACAAGACCAGCAACGAATCCTTCCTCCACTTCGTCGGCTACTACGACTGGCTCAAGAAGACGAACCGCGAGGACGGCGTCTTCTCCACCGTCGGACAGCAGATGACGTGGACCGAACGCATCCCGGCAGCAGGGAAGTAAGCACCGTGCCCCACCACTCCCGACGCGCCCTCGGGGCCGTCGCCGCCCTCGCGCTCCTCGCCGCCCCGCTGACCGCGTGCGGTTCCGACGCCCTCAAGCGCTGTGTCCCGGTCGCCGCCGAGTCCGCCACCCCCGACGAACTCATCGGTCGTTACGAGGGCGCGCACGAGGCCGACGGGGTGCGCCTGACGCTGTCCCCGGGCGGTGCCATGCGGGCGGAGAAGTGGCCCACCGGCGACTACCACCGCGCGAAGCTGGGCGACACGTTCGACGGCTCCGGCACCTGGGAGATCGAGTCGGCCACGGCGTCCACCCACCGCGCGCTGCTGCGGCTGCACTTCACCAAGCCCGACCTGTTCCTTCAGGGCGACACCCTCGACAAGCTCACCATCGGCACCGACGCCACCCGCACGGACCTCTACCAGGACCTCGACCCCGACACCTGCCCCGACTTCCGCCTCCGGCTCCACAAGCCCTGACGCACGGACTCCCGCCGGCGGACTCCTGTCGGCGGGCCGAGGCGGCCGGGCCCGAACGGGCCGGCCGGGCATAGGAGAAGAGCCCCTGCCGGATCTCTCCGACAGGGGCTCTTCCCTGTTGTTGTGGACCTGAGGGGATTCGAACCCCTGACCCCCTCGATGCGAACGAGGTGCGCTACCGGACTGCGCCACAGGCCCTTGCAACGGGTGAAACATTAGCACCCCGAGAGGGGTGCTTGGAAATCCGGTCGCCGCTGGTCAGCGAGACGGGCGTCACTCGTTGGCCGCGCGGGGGCGGTCGTCGTCCGCGTACTGGTCGAAGAGCGGGGTGCGGCGGCTGCTCGGTGACGTGCGCCGACGCGGCGCCGGAGGGGCCGGAGGCGTCGGGTCCGCGGTGGAGGAGCGGGCCGAGGACCAGGTGTCCGGGGCGCCCAGGTCGATGCTGCCGGTGGCGCGCGGGGCGACCGGGGCCGTCACGTACGTCGGGAGCGGCACCGGGACCGGCTCCCAGCTGTCGCCGCGCTCGGGGCCGCGCTCGCGCTGCTGGTCGACCCACTCGGCGTGGTCGGTCTGCTCCACCAGGGCGCGCCGGTCGGCCTCCTGCGGGGAGACGACGGGCTCGGGCTCCGGGGTGGGGTGCGGCTCCGGCTCGTCCTCGGTCTCCGCGACGGCGGCGCTCTGGCGGCGCGGCTGGCGCTCGCGCAGCCGCTGCGCGGCCGCCTCGGCGCGCCGGCGGTCCATGACGAACGCGAACCGCCGCCGCTCCTGCGCCCGCAGATGCACGATGTACGCACTGAGCAGGACGGCCGGGGCCGCGGGCGCCCACAGGAAGCCGAGGCCGCCCACCGCCGCGACGACCGCGCCCAGCGTGAACGCGAGGAAGAGGAGCACCGTCGTACGGCGGCGGCGCGCCAGGACCGCGCTGCGCCGGGCGCGCCGGGCACGCTCGGCGGCGGCCGCGGAACGGCCGTTGCGCCGGCGCCCGTCGGACTGCCGCGCGCCCCCGGGTCGCTCCTCACCACGGCGCTCGCCACCGTGCCGCGTGCCCCCGTGACGTTCGCCCCCGTGCCGCTCCTCGGAGCGCGACTGCTCAGGGTGCGGGTGCTGGTCGCCGTGGGGCGGGTCCTCGTGGTGCGCCTCTTCGCGGCGCGGCTCCTCCGGGCGCGGGGCCTCCCGCCTGGCCGGGCGCTGGGCTCCGGCACCCGTCGGGTGCTGTCGGGGCACGGCGAAGTCCCGGACGTCGACGCCCTGGCCGGAGTCCGCGAGGGACTCCGTGGGCGCGTCCGGGTCGGCGTCGGGGGTGGGGCCGCCGGAACCTCGCTGCCTGAGCTCCCTGGCGTACCTGCGCTCCATGGCCGACCGTCCGGACAGCAGCCGGATGGCGGTGCTGAAGCGTTCCGTCGGACGGGCCTCATTGAGCTCGTCCTGCCTGCGGAGCCACATCGGCACCAAGTAGGCGGCCCAGGCCCCGACGATGACTGCGTAAATGAGGCCGCTGCTGCTCACACCCCACACGGTAGAGGGACGGGCGCGAAGGGATACGCCAATTGAGCCGGTGTGTCGCACGATCTGGCTGATATCACCGGCTTTTTTTGTGATTCTTCGGATCGGTTCATGGTCATACGGCGACCGAATTCGAACGTTTATTTCATTTCTCGTGGTGCGCCCGGCGCGCCTGCTTCCACCTGTGCAGCAGTCCTTCCGGCACCTCTTCCGCCGTCAGCGCGTACACCAGGTGGTCCCGCCATCCGCCGTCGATGTGGAGATAGCGCGGGCGCAGGCCCTCCTCGCGGAATCCGAGTTTCTCCACCACCCGCCGGCTCGGCCCGTTCTCGGGGCGAATGCAGACCTCCATGCGGTGCAGCCCGACCGTACGGAAGCAGTGGTCGGTGGCGAGCGCGACGGCCGTCGGCATGACGCCGCGCCCCGCCACCTCGCGGTCGACCCAGTAGCCGACGTGCCCCGAGCACATCGAGCCCCAGGTGATCCCGGCGACCGTGAGCTGGCCGACCAGGCGGCCCTGGTACTCGATCACGAACGGCAGCATCCGGCCCGCGTTCGCCTCGGCGCGCAGGTGCCGGACCATCTGCCGGTAGGTGGGCCGCTGGGCGGGCGGGGCGCCCGGCGCGGGCGGCGGAATGGTCGCCTCCCAGGGCCGCAGCCACTCACGATTGCGCCGGTTCACCTCGCGCCAGGCCCGCTGGTCGCGCAGTCTTATGGGGCGGAGGAGCACATCGCCGTCCGCCAGCTCGACCGGCCACGATGGGACGTTCAGCTTGGGCTCCCCGCGGGTCTGGGGTGGTCGCCGCCCCGGATCTGGTCGACGGCGTGCAGCAGCAGCCGCTCCAGGACGGCGAGTCCGTCACGGACGCCGCCGGTGGAGCCCGGCAGGTTGACGATCAGCGTGCGTCCGCCCGCGACCCCGGCGAGCCCGCGCGAGAGCGCGGCGGTCGGAACCTTCGCGAGACCCTCGGCGCGGATCGCCTCCGGGATGCCGGGGACCTCGTAGTCGAGGACGCGGCGGGTGGCGTCGGGGGTGCGGTCGGTGGGCGAGATGCCGGTGCCGCCGGTGGTGACGATGACGTCGTACCCGGCGGCCGCGCCCGCGCGCAGCGCCTGCTCCACGGGGTCGCCGTCGGGCACGACCAGCGGCCCGTCCACGGCGAAGCCGAGCCCGGCCAGGCCCTCGGCGAGGATCGGGCCGCCCTTGTCCGCGTACACGCCGGCCGCCGCGCGGTTGGAGGCGGTGACGACGAGCGCGGCGTACGGGGCGAGCAGCGCGCCGCCGAGTGCCGCGGAGTCGCCGGGGAACGGGGGCGCGTTCTCCACGCCGGGGCGGGCGGGGGCCGCCGGTGCGGGCGCGCCCGCTGCCCCGCCCGGTGCGGCCTCGGTGGCCCCGCCCGGTGCGGCCTCGGTGGCCCCGTCCGATGCCGCCGTGCCGCCTCGCGCGCCCGGCGCCGTCACGGCGTCGCCCCTTCCGGCTCGGGGCGGGACCAGTCGCCGGACTTGCCGCCGGTCTTCGTCTCGACCCGTACGTCCGTGATGACGGCCGCCTTGTCTACGGCCTTCACCATGTCGACGACGGTCAGCGCGGCCACCGAGACGGCGGTCAGCGCCTCCATCTCGACGCCCGTGCGGTCGGTCGTCTTCACCGTCGCCAGGATCTCCACCGCGTCGTCCGCGACCGTGAGGTCCAGCTTCACCCCGGACACCGCGAGCGGGTGGCAGAGCGGGATCAGGTCCGGGGTGCGCTTGGCGCCCATGATTCCGGCGATCCGGGCGGTCGCCAGGGCGTCGCCCTTGGGCACGCCCTCGCCGCGCAGCAGCTCGATCACGCGCGGCGAGACGCGTACGCGTCCGCTCGCGCGCGCGGTGCGGGCCGTCACGTCCTTCTCGGAGACATCGACCATACGGGCCGCACCCGCCTCGTCGATGTGCGTCAGCCTGCCTTGCGTACTCATGGTGTGGCGCTCCCGGTCCGGCCTGTGTGGGCAGACACGGTACCGCCACCCCGGCCCGGTCAGCCGAGCAGGACCACCTCCACTTCGGAGCCGGGCTCCACCGAAGTGACGTCCTCGGGAATGACGATGAGGCAGTCCGCCTGGGCGAGGGCGGCGATCAGATGCGATCCGGAGCCGCCGACCGGCGTGACGGCCGACCCGCTCGCGTCATAGGTCCCGCGCAGGAACTGGCGCCGGGCCGCCGGGGAGGAGAGCGCCTTGTCGACGCGGAGCGCGGCACGCGCGCGTGGCCGGTGCACGTCCGGCAGGCCCATCAGGGTGCGGATCGCCGGGCGGACGAAGAGCTCGAAGGAGACGTACGACGACACCGGGTTGCCCGGCAGGGCGAGCAGCGGGGTGTGGTCGGGGCCGATGGAGCCGAAGCCCTGGGGCTTGCCGGGCTGCATGGCGAGCTTGCGGAAGTCGATGCCGCTGCCCGGCTCGTCCTCGTCGCCCACCGAGGACAGCGCCTCCTTGACGACGTCGTACGCCCCCACGCTCACGCCGCCCGTGGTGACCAGCAGATCGGCGCGGATCAGCTGGTCCTCGATGGTCGCGCGGAGCGTCTCGGCGTCGTCGGTGACCGCGCCCACCCGGTACGCGATCGCTCCCGCGTCGCGCGCGGCGGCGGCGAGCGCGAAGCTGTTGGAGTCGTAGATCTGGCCCTCGGCCAACTTCTCGCCGGGCTGGACGAGTTCGCTGCCGGTCGACAGGACGACCACGCGCGGGCGCGGGCGCACCTTCACGGTGCCCCGGCCGATCGCCGCGAGCAGGCCGATCTGGGGCGGGCCGAGCACCGTCCCGGCCGCGAGGGCGAGGTCGCCCGCCTGCACGTCGCTGCCGCGCGCGCGGACGTGGGCGCGGGCCTCGGCGGGCCGGTGCACTCGGACCTCGCCGCTCGCGCCCTCGGGCGCGCCACTGGCGGCGCGCATCCCGGTGGCGGCGCCCTCGCCCGTACCGCCGTCGGTCCACTCGACCGGGACGACGGCCTCGGCGCCGGGCGGCAGCGGGGCGCCGGTCATGATCCGGGCGGCCTCACCGGGGCCGACGGACGGGAGCTCGCCGCTGCCCGCGGCGACGTCGCCGATCACGGTCAGCACCGCGGGGAACTCCTCGCTGGCGCCCGCCACGTCGGCCACGCGCACCGCGTACCCGTCCATCGAGCTGTTGTCGAAGGGCGGCAGCGCGACCGGCACCGTGACGTCCTCGACCAGGACGCAGCCCTGGGCGTCGGGCAGTTGCAGCTCGATGGGTTCGAGCGGCTCCACCGCGGCGAGGACGTCCTCCAGGTGCTCGTCGACCGACCAGATCGTGTTGCTCAAGGTGCCTGCATCTCCTCGGTCACGTAACTGCGAAGCCAGGCCTTGAAGTCGGGGCCCAGGTCTTCACGTTCGCACGCGAGTCTGACAATGGCACGCAGATAGTCGCCGCGGTCGCCGGTGTCATAGCGGCGGCCCTTGAAGACCACGCCGTGCACCGGGCCGCCGACCTTCTCGTCGGCGGCCAGCTGCTGGAGCGCGTCGGTCAGCTGGATCTCACCGCCGCGGCCCGGCTCGGTCTGGCGCAGTATCGCGAAGACCGCGGGGTCCAGGACGTACCGGCCGATGATGGCCAGGTTGCTGGGCGCGTCCGCCGGGTCGGGCTTCTCCACCAGGCCGGTGATGCGTACGACGTCGCCGTGGCCGGTGGGCTCGACGGCCGCGCAGCCGTACAGATGGATCTGGGACGGCTCGACCTCCATCAGGGCGATCACGCTGCCGCCCTCGCGCTCCTGGATCTCCACCATCCGGGAGAGCAGCGGGTCGCGCGCGTCGATGAGGTCGTCACCGAGGAGTACGGCGAAGGGCTGGTCGCCCACGTGCGGCGCCGCGCACAGCACGGCGTGGCCCAGGCCCCTGGGGTCGCCCTGGCGCACGTAGTGCATGGCGGCGAGGTCGCTGGACTCGCGGACCTTGGCGAGCCGGGCCTCGTCGCCCTTGCGGGAGAGGGCCTCCTCCAGCTCGTAGTTCCGGTCGAAGTGGTCCTCCAGGGGACGCTTGTTGCGCCCCGTGATCATCAGCACGTCCGAGAGTCCGGCGGCGACCGCCTCCTCGACCACGTACTGGATCGCGGGCTTGTCGACGACCGGCAGCATCTCCTTGGGCGTGGCCTTGGTGGCCGGCAGGAACCGGGTGCCGAGGCCTGCCGCCGGAATGACAGCCTTGGTGATCCGTGGGGGCGACTGAGTCATGCGCAGCACACTAACCGCTGCGTATGGGCGGAAGATTATCCTCCGGTTAATTCAGGCTCATAAACAGGCATTTGAGGGGATTGTGAAAACACTGTGAGTGATGGTGCATCCGAAAAGGCCCTCTTGCGCGCGGAACTCCTGGGCGCCCGGCGCCTCCTGACGCAGGACGACGTCCGCGGCGCGGCCGAGGTCCTGGCACGCCAGGCACTGGAGCTTCCCGAGCTCGCGGCGGCCGGCACCGTCGCCGCGTACGTCTCCGTGGGGCGCGAGCCGGGGACGCACGCGCTGCTCGACGCGCTGCGCGCGCGTGGTGTCCGCGTCCTGCTGCCCGTACTGCAATCGGACAATGACCTGGACTGGGCGGAGTACGAGGGCGCGGACCGGCTCGAACCGGCCCCACGCGGGCTGCTCGAACCGTCGGGGCCCCGGCTCGGCCCGGCCGCCGTCCTCGACGCCGACACCGTGCTGCTGCCGGGCCTCGCCGTCGACGCGCGCGGGCTGCGGCTGGGCCGGGGCGGCGGCTCGTACGACCGGGTGCTCGCCCGGATCGACGCGGCGGGCCACGACCCCGCGCGCGTGGTGCTCCTGTACGCGAACGAGGTGGTCGCCCGGGTCCCGGAGGAACCGCACGACCACCCCGTACACGTGGTGGTCACCCCGCAGGGCGTGACCCGCTTCACGGCCTGAGCCTCAGCTCACCCGGTGCCGGCGCTCACTTCGTGAGCGTCAGCGTGTCGACCGTCGAGGCTCCGACGGCCTTGGCGCTGAAGGACCAGTCCAGCTGCTCGCCCTTGGCCCACTTGCCGGTCTGGTCGGTGTAGTGCGCGCTGTAGGCGTGGCCGGAGGCGCCGGTGAGGTTGATCCACTTCGACTTGTCGAAGTCCTTCAGGTTCACCACCATCCGCATCGACGGCACCCAGGTCACCGAGTAGTCACCGCCTCCCGCGTTCCAGCCCGTCGCGTTGACCGCCGCCTCGCCGCCGCCCAGGTTCCACGGGCCGCGGTTGAGGAGGTACTGGACGATGCCGGGGCCGTCGGTGCCCAGCGTCTGGTTCTTCAGCATCAGCTGGTGCAGCTGGCCCCAGCTCCAGGTGGTGACGTCCTTGCCGAGCTTGGCCGTCAGCTCCCAGCGGGCGTCCTTCATCGCGCGCGCCAGCAGCTGGTCACGGGTCTTGGTGGCCGGGTCCAGACGGCTCTTGGGCGTCTGCCACCAGGCGTTCTTCTCGTCGTTGAAGATCCGCCGGACCACCTCGAACCAGCGGTCGCCGCCGTCGGGCTGCGCCGAGTCCGCGTCGCGCTGGCCGCACTCGCGCACCAGCCCGTTGAGGTCGTCCACCGGGCCCGAGCTGTCCGGCGGGCGCACGTTCAGGCACTCGCCCTCGACCCTCAGCTCCTTGGGGAGCTTGTTGCCGAAGGCCAGCTTGAGGACGTTGCGCCACACCGCGTTGAAGTAGGCGGCCGCTCCGGAGTCCGACTCCTGGGTGTAGTCCCACCCTTCGAGCAGCTTCTGCGCCTCGCGTATGGCCGGGTCGGAGATGTCGACCTTGAGCAGCGCGGGCGTCAGCAGCGCGGCGATCTCGCTGCTGTTGTCCATCTGCATCTTCTGCATGTCCTCGGTGGAGACCTTGCCGCCGTCCTTGGTCTTCGACTCGATGAGGTCGTTGATCCGCTGGCTGCGGGTGCCGTAGCCCCAGTCCTTGGTCAGCAGGTACGGGTACTTCTTCTCGTCGATCACGGCCTGGTTGGCGGTGACGATGTAGCCGCGCTTCGGGTCGAACTCGTACGGCAGCTGATCGAAGGGGATGTACTTCTTCCAGTCGTACCTGGAGTCCCAGCCGGGGGCGGGCACGGAGCCGTCGAAGCCCTTGGCTCGGACCGGGATCTTCCCCGGTGCCTGGTAGCCGATGTGGCCCTTGGTGTCGGCGTAGATCAGGTTCTGCGAGGGGACCTCGAAGTCCTTGGCGGCCGCCCGGAAGGACTTGAAGTCCTTGGCGCGGTCGAGCTCGAAGACGGCGTCCATGGACTTGCCGGCCTCCAGGGCCGTCCACTTCAAGGCCACCGCGTACCCCTCGCCCCGGTCCGGGGCGGAGGTGCCCACGGGGGCCTTCTTGCCGACCTTCTCCAGCTCGTCGTCACGGTCGGAGACCAACGGGCCGTTGTTGGTCTCGCGCACGGTGATCGTCCTGCTCCTGCCGCCGGCGACCTTGATGACCTCCTCGCGCGTGGCGAGGGCCTTCTGCTGGTCGTCGTACAGGTAGGTGCCGCCGGGAGCGATCTTCTCCAGGTACAGGTCGGTCACGTCGGCGCCGAGGTTGGTGAACCCCCAGGAGATGTCCTGGTTGTGGCCGATGACCACACCGGGCATGCCGGAGAACGTGTAGCCCGCCACGTCGTAGCCGCAGCTCGCGGAGACCGTACGGCAGTGCAGGCCCATCTGGTACCAGAGGGACGGCATCATCGGCGCCAGGTGCGGGTCGTTGGCGAGCAGCGGCATGCCGGTCGTCGTGTACTTGCCGGAGACGACCCACGAGTTGGAGCCGATGCCGCTGCCGTTGGGGCCGAGCAGCGCCGGAATCTTGTCGAGGCTGTCGGAGAGCCGCGCCAGCTGCGCCTGGGCGCCCTGCGTCGCCCCCTGGAGGGCCGACCCGGCCCCGGAGCCGCTGCCCGGCTCACGGTTCGGGTCGTACTTGCCGGTGATCTTGTTGACCGAGCCGCCGTCGACGATCGGCCGGTGGGTGGCCGTCGGGTACGGCGGGTACAGATCCTTGATCTGCTGGGGCGTGAGGCGGCTGGTCATCAGGGACCGGTCGATCTCGTCCTGCATGTTGCCCCGCAGGTCCCAGGCCATGGCCTTGAGCCAGGCCACCGAGTCGACCGGCGTCCACTTCTCGACCTTGTAGTCGTGGACGAAGTCCAGCGCCGCGTACTCGACGGAGATGTCCTTGGGGCCCTTGCCCTCCAGGTAGGCGTTGACACCGGCGGCGTACGCCTGGAGGTACTTCTTCGTCTGGGGTGACAGCTTGGTGTCGTACTCCCGCTGCGCGACCCGGCGCCAGCCGAGAGTGCGCAGGAAGGCGTCGGTCTCGACCTGGTCCTTGCCGAACATCTCCGACAGCCGGCCGGAGGTCATGTGGCGGCGGACGTCCATCTCCCAGAAGCGGTCCTGGGCCTGGACGAAGCCCTGGGCCATGAAGAGGTCGCTGTCGTTGTCCGCGTAGACCTGCGGCACCCCGTAGTCGTCGCGCTTGACCTCGACCGGGTTGCCGGTCAGGCCCTTGAGCTGGATCGACCCCGTGGTCTGCGGGAAGGAGGCGCGCACGGTGCTGACGCCCCAGTACGCGCCGTAACCGACACCCGCGACGAGCGCCAGCACCAGGACGATCAGGAGCAGACGGGCGCGGCGTCCCTTCTTCCTGACCTTCGTCTTGGTGGAAGGGGCGGTTGTGTTGGAGGGCATCGCTGTCCTTCGAGGGGCAGGGTGGTCCTAGGTGCTGGAGCAACCATAGGCGCAGCGACTGACAGCCCCGGACGCGGTGTCTTGTATGAGCGTCAGCCCGTCCGGCTGACACCGTCATACGTAAAGAACTCGTCAAAGATTAGGTAAGGTAACGAAGTACCGGTGGGCCGGAGAATCGTTCCGGCACCTGTGCGTGAGGGCGCCTGACGGCGCGTGAGGGGAAGGATCGGCCACTGACTGTCCACCATCTCAACGAGCTCCTGCTCATCTGCTCGCTCGTCCTGCTCATCGCCGTCGCGGCGGTGCGCGTCTCCTCCCGCAGCGGGCTCCCCAGCCTGCTCCTGTATCTCGGCATCGGGATCGCGATAGGACAGGACGGGATTTTCGACGTCCAGTTCGACAACGCCGAGCTGACCCAGGTCATCGGCTATGCCGCCCTGGTGGTGATCCTGGCCGAGGGTGGCCTGGGCACCAAGTGGAAAGTGATCCGCCCGGCGCTGCCGGCAGCCGTCGCGCTGTCGATCGTCGGTGTCGCGGTGAGCGTGGGGGTCACCGCGGCCGGTGCGCACTATCTGGTCGGGCTCGAATGGCGGCAGTCACTGATCATCGGAGCGGTGGTCTCCTCGACGGACGCCGCGGCCGTCTTCTCCGTCCTGCGCAAGGTCCCTCTGCCGTCCCGGATCACCGGCGTCCTGGAGGCCGAGTCCGGCTTCAACGACGCCCCGGTGGTCATCCTGGTCGTCGCCTTCTCCACGCCCGGCCCGGTGGACTCCTGGTACGTACTGGCCGGCAAGATCGCCCTTGAGCTGGCGATCGGCGCCGGGGTCGGCCTCGCGGTCGGCTGGCTCGGCTCCTGGGGCCTGCGGCACGTGGCGCTGCCCGCCTCCGGCCTCTACCCGATCGCCGTGATGGCGATCGCCCTCACCGCGTACGCGGCGGGCGCCATGGCCCACGGCTCCGGCTTCCTCGCCGTCTATCTGGCCGCGATGGTCCTCGGCAACGCCAAGCTGCCGCACTGGCCCGCCACCCGGGGCTTCGCGGACGGCCTCGGCTGGATCGCCCAGATCGGCATGTTCGTCCTGCTCGGCCTGCTGGTCACCCCGCACGAGCTGCCCGACGACTTCTGGACCGCCGTGATCATCGGTCTGGTCCTGACGACGGTGGCCCGGCCTCTCGCGGTGCTGCTCAGCGTGGCGCCGTTCAGGATGCCCTGGCAGGAGAAGGCCCTGATGTCCTGGGCGGGCCTGCGCGGCGCCGTGCCCATCATCCTGGCCACGATCCCGATGGTCTCCGGGATCGACGGCAGCGAGCGCGTCTTCAACATCGTCTTCGTCCTGGTCGTCGTCTACACCCTCGTCCAGGGCCCCACGCTGCCGTGGCTCGCCCGCAAGCTGCGGATCTCGGACATCGAGACCGCCTCCGACCTGGGCATCGAGTCAGCGCCCCTGGAGCGGCTGCGCGGCCATCTGCTGTCGGTGGCGATCCCGTCCGAGTCGCGGATGCACGGCGTCGAGGTGCACGAGCTGCGGATGCCGCCCGGGGCCGCGGTCACCCTGGTCGTACGGGACGGAAAGAGCTTCGTGCCGGGACCGACGACCGTGCTGCGGCGCGGCGACGAGCTGCTCGTGGTGGCGACGGATCCGGTACGGGACGCGGCCGAGGCCCGGCTGCGGGCGGTCGGCCAGGGCGGAAAGCTGGCGGGCTGGCTGGGTACGGGGGGCACGGGCTCGCACCGGTAGGGCCTCCGGGGCCGTGGGGCCCCTGGGCCGTGGGGCCGCCTGGGCCGTGGGGCCGCCTGGGCCGTGGGGCCGCCTGGGCCGTGGGGCCGCCTGGGCCGTGGGGCCGCCTGGGCCGCCTGGGAGTAGTCCCGCGTCCATCGAATCAGGGAACAGCCGGAAGGAGATCCGGCTAATCACAGGTGTGATCTTGGCCATCCGTGCGCTTTCACAGGCGCGGAGCCGAATCCCCCTGTACCATGAAGGCACACTACTGATCGACCAACTCTGCCTGACGCAGAGCTGGCGCGACCGTATGGCGGTCGGAGGCTCCGCAGTGGGCCCCGGCATCTACCGCAGTTCCGCGCAAGAGGACAGCTCTCGGCAACGCCCGTACTCACCCGTACCAGGGGCGCGCTACCAGGCGGCAGAAAGGCAAGGGCCGTGGCATCCACGGTCACTTCCGAGCGTCGCCCGGGCTACGGGCAGCTCCTGCGCACTCCCGGCGCACTGACGTTCCTCCTGCCCGGCTTCGCCGCCCGGCAGCCCTTCGCGATGCTCACCATCAGCATCGTGCTCCTCGTGCAGCACACCACCGGCTCGTACGGCAGCGCCGGTGCCGTGGCCGCCGTCACCGGCGTCTCCATGGCCCTCTTCGCGCCCCAGAGCGGCAAGCTCGCCGACCGCTTGGGCCAGCGGGCCGTCCTGCTCCCCGGCGTCCTCGTGCACACCGCCTCGGGCGCCGTACTGATCTCGCTGGCGCTGGCCGGCGCCCCGCTGTGGGCGCTGTTCCTGGCCGCCGTCCCGACCGGCGCCTCGGTGCCGCAGATCGGGCCGATGGTCCGGGCCCGCTGGGCCGCCAAGCTCGACGGCTCGCCCCTGATGTCCACGGCCGCGGCCTTCGAGTCGGTCACCGACGAGTTCACCTTCGTCATCGGCCCGGTGCTCGCCACCGCGCTGTGCACCGGCGTCCACCCGGCGGCCGGACTGATCGCCGAAGCCGCGCTGACCTTGGTCGGCGGCCTGCTCTTCGCCTCCCAGCACCGCACCCAGCCGCAGCCCAGCCGTTCCGCCGAGGGCCACGCGCGCGTGGAGCACGTCTCCGCGCTCTCCATCCCCGGTGTGCGGGTCCTGGCCGTGTCCTTCCTCGGCATCGGCGCGGTCTTCGGTGGCATGCAGGTCTCGCTGACCGCGTTCTCCGAGGAGATCGGCAACCCCGGCGCCAACGGCCTGCTGTACGGGATCTTCGCCGCGGGCAACATGCTGGCGGGCATCGCCTGCGGCGCCATCGCCTGGAAGTCCGCTCCGCGGACGCGGCTGATCGCCGGCTACACCGGACTGACCCTGGCCGCCTCGGGCCTGTGGGCCATGCACTCCGCGGTGCTGCTCGGTGGCCTCGGGCTGATCGTCGGCCTCTGCATCGCCCCGGCGCTGATCACCGGCTACACGCTCGTCGAGTCGCTCGTCCCGGCTTCCGCCCGGACCGAGGCCTTCACCTGGCTGACCGGCGCCGTGGCGCTGGGCCAGGCCGGCGCCGTCACGGTGGCCGGCCGGCTGGCCGACGCCCACGGCTCCAGCGCGGGCTTCCTGGTGCCCATGGCGGGCACCGCGCTCGCCCTGGTCACCCTGGTCTCGCTGCGCTCGCGGCTCGCTCCGCGCTCCTCGGGACGGACCGTCGCCCGTAGTGGCGTCGGTCACCGAGTTCCCGTGACGGTGGACTGATCCAGCGGAATACGTCACTATGGACCGTCGTTAGCACTCATCGAGTGAGAGTGCCAGGAGGAAGACAAGTGCCGACCTACCAGTACCAGTGCACCGAGTGCGGCGAAGGCCTCGAGGCGGTGCAGAAGTTCACCGATGACGCCCTGACCGTCTGCCCGAGCTGCGACGGACGCCTCAAGAAGGTCTTCTCGGCCGTCGGCATCGTCTTCAAGGGCTCCGGCTTCTACCGCAACGACAGCCGTGGCGCCTCGTCGAGCAGCACGCCCGCGTCCTCGGCCGCCAAGCCGTCGACGTCGTCGGGCTCCGACGCGAAGCCGGCCGCCTCGACGTCCTCGTCGTCCTCCGCGTCGTCGAGCTCCACCAGCTCGTCGTCGGCCGCCTGACCCGGCCGCACGCCCCGGACACACCGGACCCCGCCGTCCCCGACGGCGGGGTCTTGGCATGCCCGCACCCGTCCCGGCGGCACCCGTTCTGGCCGCCGACCGCCCCGGCTAGGGTGCTGCGCATGACCAACGCGCGCGTGACCAACGCAGAGATCGGCGTCATCGGCGGCTCGGGCTTCTACTCGTTCCTGGAGGACGTGACCGAGATCCAGGTCGACACCCCGTACGGCAGCCCCAGCGACTCCCTGTTCCTGGGCGAGATCGCCGGGCGCCGGGTCGCCTTCCTGCCCCGGCACGGCCGCGGCCACCACCTCCCGCCGCACCGCATCAACTACCGCGCCAACCTGTGGGCCCTGCGCTCGGTGGGCGTGCGCCAGGTGCTCGGCCCGTGTGCGGTGGGCGGGCTGCGGCCCGAGTACGGCCCGGGGACGCTGCTCGTGCCGGACCAGCTGGTGGACCGGACGAAGTCGCGCGTCCAGACGTACTACGACGGCTACCCGCTGCCCGACGGCTCGGTCCCGAACGTCGTGCACGTGGCGCTGGCCGACCCGTACTGCCCCGAGGGCCGCAAGGCCGCGCTCGCCGCGGCGCGGGGGCGGGACTGGGAGCCGGTGGACGGCGGCACGCTCGTCGTCATAGAAGGCCCGCGCTTCTCCACGCGCGCGGAGTCGCTGTGGCACGCGGCGATGGGCTGGTCGGTGGTGGGCATGACCGGGCACCCCGAGGCGGTGCTCGCCCGCGAACTGGGGCTCTGCTACACGACGATGACCCTGGTCACCGACCTGGACGCGGGCGCGGAGACCGGCGAGGGCGTCTCCCACGAGGAGGTGCTGCGGGTCTTCGCGGCCAATGTGGACCGTCTCCGCTCGGTCCTCTTCGACGCGGTGGCGGCCCTGCCGACGGGCGAGCGCGACTGCCTGTGCACGCGGGCGCTGGAGGGGCTGGATACGGGGATTCGGCTGCCGTAGGGGGCCGGGGACTGGGGGCCGGGGGCCGGGGGCCGGGGGGCCTGCGGTCGGGGGCGGCGGGCGCGGCGGGCGGATGCTGCGGTCGGGGGCGGCGGTCCGGGCCTGCGGTCGAATGCTTTGGCCGGCGGCGGCCGTCCGGTCCGGGCCTGCGATCGGGGCCTGCGATCGGGGCCTGGGGTCGGCGACTGCGATCCGGCCGGGGCTGATCTCCCCTCCCGGGTGACGAAGTTGTCCACAGTCGGGGAGTAATCCACAGGGCTCGGCGGGAAGTTGGCCGGGCGGGGATCGTGAGGAGCGTTCGAGCAGCACCCGCTCCTCACGATCGGTGGTGACCAGCCATGTCCCGTACGTCCATGCCGTCCTCCCCTGCCCCTGCCCCTGCCCCTGCCCCGCTCGGCGTCCCCGTGTTCCCGCCGCTGCGGGTGCGCGGCGGACAGCACCGGCTACGGCGGGCTGTGCGGCGCCGACGGCGTGCCCTCGCGGCCGGGCTCGCGGTCGCGGCAGCCGTGCTCACGGCCTCGGGTGCGCACGGTTCGGGTCGCCCGGACCCGGGCGCCGCCGGAGTGGCAGCTCCGGGCGCCCACGGTCCGGCGGCATCCCGGCCCGCCCGCAAGGCCGTCGCCGTCGAGGTGGTCTCCGCGCCGGTACGGATCGCGGACGCGGAGACCGTGCGGCTGCTGCGGCCCGGCGACCGGGTCGACGTGATCGCGGCGGCCGACTCGCCCTCGGATGGCGCGAGTCCGGCGCGCGTGGTGGCCTCGGGCGCGCGGGTGACCGACGTCCCCCGGCCGCGCGGGCCCTCCTCCGACGAGGGCGCCCTGGTCGTCCTGTCCGTCCCACGCGCCACGGCGACGACGCTCGCGGGCGCGGGTGCGACCTCCCGGCTGGTGGTGACGTGGTGCTGAACTACGACGTGGTGCTGAACTACGGGGACCGAGCGCCGAATCGTACTGACTTCCTGTCACGTCCCCTGTCCGCATACGCGGATTGGACAGCGAGACCCTGCGCTGACGTAGGTTGCGGAACGGTTCGCTCCACCCCCTGCACCTGCGAAGAGAGGCTCACTCGTGACCGACGAGAAGAAGGACGGCAGCGTCCTGGAGGGCTTCAAGGCCTTCCTGATGCGCGGCAATGTGATCGACCTGGCCGTCGCGGTGGTCATCGGCGCCGCCTTCACCGCCGTCGTGAATTCGGTCGTGAAGGGCGTCATCAACCCGCTGGTCGGCGCGTTCGGGACGAAGGACCTGAACAGCTACAGCTCGTGCCTGAAGGGCCCGTGTGCATTCGACTCCAAGACCGGCGAAGCGGTCTCCGGCATCCCGATCATGTGGGGCCTGGTCCTCAGCGCCGTGCTGACCTTCCTCATCACGGCAGCCGTCGTGTACTTCCTGATGGTTCTGCCGATGGCCAAGGTCCTGGCCAGGCGGGCCCAGCGGGACCGGGCGAAGGAAGGCGTCCAGGAGACCATGGAGGTCAGCGAGCTGGAGGTGCTGAAGGAGATCCGCGACGCCCTGATCTCCCAGCGCGGCTCGGGACACAGCGCGCCGTAGCGCACGGGCCCCGGCCGGGGCGGGACGGCCGTCAGATGTGGTGGGGCGGCTTCTCGTCGAGGAAGCGCGCGAGATCGGCGGCGCTGCCGGTGGCGGGGGCCCGCTCGCCCCACCCGCGGTCCGTATCGTCCGAGGACTGCTGGTCCAACGGATCGTCGAAGTCCAGCTTGGGCCTGGGCTTCGGGTCGGACGCAGGCTTCGCATCGCGCGGTCCGGGGGCGGGGGCGGTACTCATACCTCCAGGGTACGGCGAGGCGACGGCCGGCGCGGTGAGGGCCCGTGCGGCGACAGCCGGCGAGGCGACGGCCGGTGCGGCGACGGCCGGTGCAGCGACGGCCGGTGCAGCGACGGCCGGTGCGGCGACGGCTTCGGCACGCGCTCGCTCTCGCTCTCGCCGCCGCGCTCGCACCTACTCCTCCGCTGGCACTCCCTCCCCCGCTCGCCCTTGCTCCCCCACTCGCACTTGCTTCCGTGTTCCTCTCCCCTCCTCTCCCCGTCTTCTCCTTTCCCGTCAGCGGTCCTTCGGGTCGAGCAGCCAGAGGCCGAGGACCACGAGGAACGACAGGCCGAGGAAACCCGTGCCCCACCAGGCGGTTCCGGTGTGGCCCTTCATCCACTCGTTGACGATCACCGACAGCCCCCAGAGCTGGCCGACGACCACGGTGATCGCCAGGACGAGGCGGGCGGTCAGCTTCGAGGACCGCTCGGGCTCCTGCTCGCTGCCCGCGCCGGGCCCGGGGCCGGTGCGGCGGGTCCGGGGATCGCCGTACCCACTGGTGGGACGGATCTCGGGATACCGCTCCCGTACGGGACGGTTGAGACGGGGCTGGGCGCTGCCGGGGGTGTACGGGGGCGGCGCGGGCACCGTGGCGTCGCCGCTCCCGCCCGGGCCGGTGTCGGCGCTCATGTCCGCTCGCTCCTCCCGGTCTGGGAGAGCGTCCCCGGGCAGCCGATCCGGGCCGCCATGTCCGGGCGCTGCTCGGCGAACTGCCGGCACATGGCGGCCTTGACGCTCTCGCCGGAGCGGGTGGTGGCCACCGCCCAGACGCTGCCGTCGATCTCCTCCACCAGGAGCACCTTCGGCAGCGGGCGGGGCGGCGGTCCGGCGGTCACCTCGCCGGTGCGGGCGTCGAAGACGCCTTCGTGGCAGGGGCAGTACAGCTCACCGTCGTTGCCCCGGTCCTTGCGCCACAGCACCGCGCAGGCCAGATGCGTACAGACGGCGGAGTAGCCGACGAGGGTGCCGTCCTTGAGGCGGACACCGACTGCCCGGTCGTCCTCGCCGGGGAAGCGGAACGCGATGGACTCGCCGGGCCGGAGCCGGTCGGCGACGCGCTTGGGCTCGGGGGCGTCCGCGCTGTCGCCGTGCCGGTGGAGCACACCCCCGGCGACGGCGACCGCCCCGACGGCGAGTCCGCCGGAGACGGTGGTGACGATCCGTAGATAGTCGCGGCGGGTGGTGAGCGAGGCGGCGAAGACGCGGTCGCGCAACGCCTCCTGGGCGGGGTCGGGCCAGGGGGCGGCGGCGCCCTGACCGTTCCCGCCGGGAGCGCGGGAGGCGGCGGGTGCGCCCGGGGCACCGGCCCCGTCGGCTCCACCGGGTGTGCCGGGTGCGCCGGATCCACCGGGTGCGCGTGGTCCACCGGGAGCGCCGGTTCCTCCGGAGCTGCCGGAGCCACGGGATCCACCGGGGCCGCCGCCCCCCGGAGGCTGTTCCGTCGGGCTCATCGGACCTTCCTTCCGTTCACCTCGACGATCGGGAGGCCGCCGGGGACCGGCCACTGGACCTTGTCGGCGGGGACGACCATCGCCACTCCGGTGGACACGACGACATCGCCGAACGTGAAGGAGTCGGCGACCTGGACGCCTGGGCGCTCGGCGCGGAGCTCTTCGACGGTTCCGTAGAAGAGGGCTCCGGTGGGACAGACCGTGGCGCACATGGGGGCGAGGCCGTAGGCGGTGCGGTCGTAGCAGAGGTTGCACTTCATCTGCAGCTTCGCCTGGAGGTCGATCTTCGGTACGCCGAAGGGGCAGGCGTTGACGCAGTTGGCGCAGCCGATGCAGCGGGTGGTGTCGGCCTGCTGCACCACGCCGTCGGCGGTCACCAGGATCGCGTCGGCGGGACACACCTCGGCGCAGGGGGCGACCGGGTCCTCGCAGTGCATGCAGACCGTGGGAAGGGAGGCGACCGAGTGCCCCTCGTCGGGGTAGTCGAGATGGATCATGGATTTGCCCCGGTGCGAGTCGCACTCGCGGCAGGCCGAGACACAGGCCTGGCAGCCGATGCAGCGCCCGGGGTCGATGAAGATCGTTCTGCCCATCATCGCGGCGTCAGCTCCTCTCGGAGGTGCCGCGCCCCTGCGGGGACGTGGGCGGCAGCGGGTCGGTGCGGGAGGCCTGGGCCTCCGGACAGGCCCTGTGGCCAGGCGCGGTCGGCGGCGGGGGGACCTCGGCGACCCGGTCGCCGGGCTCGATGCGGCAGGCGCAGACCTTGTACTCGGGAATCTTGGAACGGGGGTCGAGAGCGTCGATGGTGAGCGCGTTGGCGGCCGTGGGAACCGGCCAGTGGTACGGGATGAAGACGGTGTCGGGGCGGATCGCCTCGGTGACCAGGGCGGGGAAGACCTCGCTGCCGCGCCGGGTGACGACGCGGACCGGCTCGCCGTTGCGGAAGCCGTGCGAGGGGTGGACCTCGACCCAGGGGCGCGGGGTCTGCTCGACGAGGGCGCCGAGCCTGCGCGTCTGGTTGCCGGAGAGGAAGTGCGCCACGGTCCGGCCGGTGGTGAGGGAGAGGGGGTGTTCGTCGTCGTACGGGTCCATCGGCGGGTGCCACTCGACGACCTGCATATGGATCTTGCCGTCGGGGTGCCAGGTCCGTCCGTCCTCGAAGAGGCGGGGGGTGCCGGGGTGGTCGGTGGAGGGGCAGGGCCAGACGATCCCGCCGGTCTCCTCCAGGCGCTCGTAGGTGATGCCGTAGTAGTCGTTGACCGTCCCGGCGGAAGCGGCGCGCAGCTCGTCGAACACCTCGCGGGAGCCCGGGAAGGCGAACTTGTCGCCCGCGCCCAGGCGTTGGGCCAGCTGACAGATCACCCAGGTGTCGGTGCGGACCCCGGCGGGTGGCTCCTGGGCCTTGTTGTGCTTGACGACCCGGGCCTCGGCGTTGGCCATCACGCCTTCGTCCTCGGCCCAGGTGGTGACGGGGAAGACCACGTGCGCGTTGGTCGCGGTCTCGGAGAGGAAGAAGTCGAATTGGGCGTGGAATTCGAGGGTGTCGTAGCCGTCCTTGACGGTCGTGTAGTTCGGGAGGGAGACGAAGGGGTTGTTGCAGATGCCAATCAGACCGCGGATCTCCTGGCGGCGCATCTGATGGACCATTTCCATCATCGAGGTTCCGGCGGGCGGGAGTTCGGACTCCTCGATGCCCCAGATCTCACAGATCTGCCGGCGGTGCTCGGTGTTCATGATGGAGCGGCCGCCCGGCAGCAGGTCGGCCTTCTGGCCGTGCTCCCGGCCGCCCTGGCCGTTGCCCTGGCCGGTGATGGTGCCGTAGCCGGCGCCGGGCCTGCCGAGGTTGCCGGTGGCGACGCAGAGGTTGATCACGGAGAGGCAGTTCTCGACGCCCTGCGAGTGGTGCTCGATGCCCCGGGCGTGCCAGGCCATGGCTTTGGGGGCGCGCGCGAAGGTGCGGGCCACCTCGACGATCTGGGCGGCCGGGACCCCGCAGATCTCGGCGGCCCGCTCCGGGGGATACTCCATCGCCTTGTCGCGGACCGCCTCCCAGCCCGTGGTGTGGGCGCCGATGTAGGCCTCGTCGTCGAGCTCTTCCTTGATGACCACGTGGAGGAGCGCGTTGAAGAACGCCGAGTCGGTGCCGGGCTTGAGGGCGACGTGGATGTCGGCGGTGCGGGCGATCGCCGTCTCTCGGGGGTCGACCACGATCAGCGAGGCGCCCCGGTCGCGCGCTCCCCACACGTACTGGGTCATGACGGGGAAGCACTCGCCGACGTTGGACCCGGCGATGAGCAGGCAGTCGGTGAGGAGGATGTCGGAGAAGGGGTTGGCGGCCCGGTCGATGCCGAAGGCGAGCTTGTTGGCGCCGGCCGCGGAGACCATGCAGAGCCGGCCGTTGTAGTCGACGTGCCGCGTCTTGAGCGCGACGCGGGCGAACTTGCCGACCAGATAGGTCTTCTCGGAGAAGAGGCTGGCCCCGCCGAGCAGTCCGAAGGCGTCGTTGCCGTGGGCGGCCTGGATGCGGCGGATCTCGGCGGCCGTGAAGTCCAGGGCCTCCTCCCAGGACGCCTCGCGGAAGGGCTCGTCGCGGGTCCGGCGCAGCAGCGGGGCGGTGAGCCGGTCGGGGTGGTTGACCTGCTGGTAGGCGTTGATGCCCTTGGGGCACAGGCGCATCCGGTTGATGTCGTGGTTGCGGGGCTCGACGCCGAAGACCTTGCCGCCGCGGTCGACGCGGAGATACATCCCGCACTGCACGCCGCAGAAGCAGCAGTGGGTGGGGACGAGGGTTTCGCCGTTCTGGTCGGCGTGCCACCGGTCGGCCGGGATGCCGCCCGCGTCGCGGAAGTTGCGGGTGCCGGGCGGGGCGAGGGAGGGGTCCAGCGGGAGCCGGTTCACTTGTAGCCCTTCTTGACGTGCGCGAGGTAGGCGGTGCCGCGCAGCACCCGCTTGCAGCGGGGGCAGTACTCGGCCCAGCCGTCGAAGCCGAGGTCCAGGTCGCGCATGGTCCCCCGCAGGTTCTCGACGTAGGGGGCGGTGTCGACGGGCTGGCCGCAGCGGCGGCAGTGGAAGATCTGCTCGTCCTGGCGGGCGGTGTACTTGAACAGCTGCATCCCGACGGCGGCGGGCCGCTGGATGATGTGGAAGAACTTCCCGAACGGGATGTAGATGAGGGTCAGCACCACCGACACCATGTGCAGCAGCGCCAGGAACTCGTAGCCCCCGCCGTGCAGGAAGATCGACGAGAAGGTGAGGAGGAGGCCGGTCACGGAGATGACGATCAGCAGGATCAGCGGGACCAGGTCGTAGGCGAACCGCTGGCCGGTGATCGCCCCGCGGTCCTTCATCCGGCGCCACAGGAAGTACGAGGCGCCGGGGATGACCAGGACGGCGGCGATGTCCAGGCCGTGGAACATCAGCCATCCGATGATGTTCAGCGAGTCGAAGCCGAGGAGCTTCACTCCCCAGAGCCGCATCTCGTAGTCGGGTCCGGAACCGGTCGACGAGGTGAAGGTGAACCAGCCCCAGGTGAGGGGGAAGGTGATCGCGGCGGCCAGCAGACAGCCCCAGAAGATCAGCTGATGGGCGGCCCAGCGGGCGTGCGAGCGGGCGCCCAGGAACTTCTGGAAGCCGAGGTAGGTGGCGGCCATCCTGGGCAGCGCGGTCGGCGCCCGGCGGAAGTTGGCGGCGGAGAACAGGCTGCGCCAGCCCTGTCCGAAGAGGCGGCGGGCGCCCGGGGAGGAGATCCAGACGGTGTAGCGGTAGGCGACGCCGAAGGCGAGGAAGACGGTGGCGCAGGCGTACGGCAGGAGGGCGGAGTCGAAGTCCTCGAGGCGGCGGCTGCCGAAGACGACGGCGAGGATCAGCAGAAGGGAGACGGCGGTACCGGCGGCGGTCGCGCGCAGCGCGACGGTGGGCTTCGCTGCGGGAGGCTTCGCTGCGGGAGGCTCGGTCACCCGGCCACCGTAGGGGTATCTGACCGGTTATCACCTGTTTTGGTGGGCTGCAGGGTGACCCTTCCGTCAGATGGCGCCCAACCGGCGGCCGGGCACCCGTCAGACGGCGCGCAGGCTGTGGGCGGCGAAGACCGCACGGTCGGCGGCGACCGCACGCGCGGCGACCTCGCGCAACCGACCGACCGCCAGAAGACCTCGCTCTCCGGCTACCAGTCGGTGATCGAACGGCCGGACCGGTACTGGTCCGGGCGGCGGGCGTACGACAGCGGCGTGGGGGGCGCTCGTGGCCGTGTCGGCGATCGTGCGGCACCGGGGCGGCACTGGCCCGGGCGGCGGTTGTACGACGGCGGCATGGGGGCGCCCGGCAGCCGTCGGCCGTTCTTGCAGGGCGGAACTCAGGGCCGGCGCGGGGGGCGCTCGTGGCCGTGTCGGCGATCGTGCGGCACCGGGACGGTACTGGCCTGGGCGGCGGCCGTACGACGGCGGCATGGGGGCGCCCGGCGGCCGTCGGCCGTTCTTGCAGGGCGGAACTCAGGGCGTGGCCCAGGGAGTTGAGGCGAGCCCTGGCATCTCCAGGCTCCGCCCTGGGCTCACGCCGGGCCCGCCCTGGGCCCGCCCGGACCCGCGCCGGGCCCGCCCCGGACCCGCCCTGGGCCCGTGCCGGGCACGCGCCGGCGCCGTGCCGGGGCCACCCCGGGCCCACCCCGGGCCCGCCCCGGGTCCACTCCGGACCCGCCCCGGACCGCCCCGCGCCCGCCCCCGGTCCGCCCCGGGCAGCAGGGCAGCAGGGCAGCAGGGCAGCAGGGCAGCAGGGCAGTGTCATCGGGCGGTGCGCCCCTGGTCCCGGCGTCGGGGAGGCGTAAGGCAACCCGCCCGGCGGCACCGGTTGGCGCGTCGGGACCAGGAGCGTCTGATCTCCTATGCCCCATGCCCCGCATGACCGCACGCAGCCGCCACGAGGAACACCGCGCGGCGACGCCGCTGGAACTCTTCTTCGACCTCTGTTTCGTCGTCGCCGTCGCCCAGGCAGGCGCCCGGCTCGTCCACTCGCTCGCCGAGGGGCACCTCGGCGCCGGGCTCGCCGGGTACGCGGCCGTCTTCTTCGCCATCTGGTGGGCCTGGATGAACTTCACCTGGTTCGCCTCGGCGTACGACAGCGACGACGTGCTCTACCGGATCGTCACGCTCGTCCAGATCACCGGCGTCCTCATCCTCGCCGCCGGTGTGCCGCGCGCCTTCGACCACAACGACTTCACCGTCGGCGTCATCGGCTACATCGTGATGCGGCTCGCCCTGACCAGCCAGTGGCTGCGCGCGGCGCGCAACGCGGCGGACGCGGCCGAGCGGCGGATGGCGCTGCTGTACGCGGCCGGGCTCGTCGTGTGTCAGCTCGGCTGGATCGGAATGCTCTTCGTGCCCGCCGGGACCGCCCGTTCCTGGGTGTTCGTGGTGCTCGCCGCGGCCGAGCTCTCCGTGCCCGTGATCGCCGAGCGCGCCACCCAGAGCGCCTGGCACCCGCACCACATCGCCGAGCGGTACGGCCTGTTCACCCTGATCGTGCTCGGCGAGACCGTCGCCGCCGCCACCGTCGCCGTACAGGAGGCGCTGGACGAGCACGAGGCGCTCGGCGAGCTGCTGCCGCTCGCGGGCGGCGGACTGCTGATCGTCTTCGCCGCCTGGTGGATCTACTTCGCCGTGCCGATCGCCGGGCACCTCACCTCCAACAGCCAGGCGTTCGCGTGGGGGTACGGGCATTTCGTCATCCTCGGCTCGGCCGCCGCCATCGGGGCCGGGATGGAAGTGGCCGTCGAGCAGGCCGTCGGCAAGGCGCACATCTCCACGGTGGCGGCCGCGGCCGCCGTCACCGTGCCGTCCGCCCTGTTTATGATCACCGTCTGGGCGCTGCACTCGCGCCACTTCAAACGGACCCTCGCCCAGCAACTGATCCTGCCCGTCTCGGCGGTGGCCACCCTGGCCTGCACCTTCGCCGGGCACGGCGCCGTCCCCGCCGCCGGTCTGGTGGCCGCCGCCATGGTGGCCCTCGGCGTGACCCTGAGCGGCCGTACCGCTGAGGGTCCTAGTGTCGAGCGTCATGAGTGACTCCCAGACAGCCGGCCCCCATCAGGCCGGCTCTCAACAAGCCGCCTCCCAGCAGGCCGGCTCTCCGAAGACCGCCTCCCAGCAGGCCGGCTCTCCGAAGGCCCGGCACGGCACGGCCGACTCGATCACCGATGTGCCCGGGTTCCTCGTCGGGCACGCCCGTGTCCCCGGCGCGCGCGCCCTGACCGGGACGACCGTCGTCCTCGCCCCGGCCCCCGGCGCCGTCGCCGCCGTCGACGTACGCGGCGGCGGGCCCGGCACCCGGGAGACCGACGCCCTCGACCCGCGCAACGTCGTCGAGCGGATCGACGCCGTGGTGCTGACGGGCGGCAGCGCGTACGGACTCGACGCCGCCGGCGGGGTCATGGCCTGGCTGGAGGAGCGGGGGCGCGGGGTCCGGGTCGGGCCCGAGCCGGACCAGGTCGTCCCGGTCGTCCCGGCCGCCTGCGTCTTCGACCTCGGGCGCGGCGGCGACTGGCGCGCCCGCCCGGACGCGGCCACCGGCCGGGCCGCCGCCGAGGCCGCGGGCACCGAGGTCGTCCAGGGCAACGCCGGCGCCGGGACGGGAGCGGTCGCGGGCGGGCTCAAGGGCGGGATCGGCACCGCGAGCGTGACCCTGCCCTCCGGCGCCACCGTCGGCGCGCTGGTCGTCGCCAACTCCCTGGGGTCGGTGCTCGACCCCGACACCGGCGCGCTGTACGGGCTGCGGGGGCGCGTCACGTACCCCGAGCCGGGTCTCCACGAGGCGGCCTCGAAGCGGCTCGACGAGGCTCGTGCCACCTCCGGGCTTCCGCCGCTGAACACCACGCTCGCGGTCGTCGCCACCGACGCGCCGCTCACCCGGCCGCAGGCGCAGAAGCTCGCGGGCACCTCGCACGACGGCCTGGCCCGCGCGATCCGGCCGGTGCATCTGATGCACGACGGCGACACCGTCTTCGCCCTCGCCACCGGTGACACCTCCGGCGAGCCCCTGTCGCCGATGGAGCTCAACTTCGTGCTGGCGGCGGGCGCGGACGTCGTGGCCCGGGCGATCACCAAGGCCGTACTGGCCGCCGAGGGGGTGGACGGGCCCGGGGGAACATTCCCGTCTTACCGTGATTTGTACGGGAGTTGAGCCCCCGGCGCCACCACTGTGTGGCCTGAGTCACAGGGCGGGCCCGCAACCGTTCGCCTCATTTGGGTGCTCTGGGCACTTACTGGAGTAACGCCCGCACAGATGGAGCAGCCCGTGACCTCGCCCGACCCCGCCGCGCAGCCGCAGTCCCGCACCCCGCAGCAACTGCGCATCCGGCGGCGGGCGTTCGCCGCCGCCTCGGCGCTGCTGCTCGGCGCCCTGACCCTGACCGCCTGCGGCGGCAGCGCGTCCGGCTCCGACAAGGGCGGGGACAAGGGCAAGGGCGGCGACGCGGCCGCCGCCCAGGACGCCTCCACCCTGAAGATCACCATCTCGGCGAAGGACGGCTCGGCCAACGCCAGCATCAACGGCACCGCCGTCACCGCCCAGGGCGGCAAGCTGACCCAGGTGACCCTGACCGAGGCCCAGACCGGCAAGGCCGTGGCCGGGGCGCTCGCCGCCGACGGTCTGTCCTGGAAGCCCGCCGCAAAGCTGGAGCGCGGCACCCAGTACAAGATCATGGCGACCGGCAAGGACGACAAGGGGCGGCCCGCGACCGAGAACGCGGCCTTCACCACGGTCACGTCGAAGAACAGCTTCATCGGCACCTACACGCCGGACAACGGCGCGACCGTCGGTGTCGGCATGCCGGTCTCGTTCACCTTCGACAAGTCGATCACCGACAAGAAGGCCGTCCAGTCGCACATCACGGTCAGCTCCAGCAGCGGCCAGCAGGTCGTCGGCCACTGGTTCGGCACCCAGCGCCTCGACTTCCGGCCGCAGGACTACTGGAAGGCCGGGTCCAAGGTGACGCTGAAGATCGCCCTGGACGGGGTGCAGGGCGCGAGCGGCGTCTACGGCGTGCAGTCCAAGACCGTCACCTTCACCATCGGCCGCAACCAGGTCTCCACGGTCGACGCCAAGACCCAGACGATGACCGTGCAGCAGGACGGCAAGACGGTGAAGACGATCCCGGTCTCGACGGGCAGCGCCGAACACAGCACCTACAACGGGCAGATGGTGATCTCCGAGAAGTTCACCGAGACGCGGATGAACGGCGCGACGGTCAACTTCGGCGGCGAGTACGACATCAAGGACGTGCCGCACGCGATGCGCCTGTCCAACTCGGGGACCTTCCTCCACGGCAACTACTGGTACAAGGGCAACCCGTTCGGCAACGCGGGAACCAGCCACGGCTGTGTGGGACTCCGGGACGTCCAGGGCGCCCAGGGAGACACCCCCGCCAAGTGGTTCTTCGATCACTCGCTGATCGGTGACGTGGTGACGGTCAAGGGCTCGCCGGACAAGACGATCGCCCCCGACAACGGCCTGAACGGCTGGAACATGCCGTGGACCGAGTGGCAGGCGGGCAGCGCCGTCTGACGTCCCGTCGGAGCGCGGCCCGGCGCACCGCCCCGGGCCGCCTCCCTCCTCGTCGCGGGCCGTTTCCCCGCCGTTCCAATCCGATGAGAATGTTTCGGCCATGCCCGCTGCGCGAAGCGCGCGCAAGGGCTACGTTGAGCACCCTCTACGTGACGAACAGCTACGGCGGGGAGACGCCTTGGTGCCCAACGAGTGCGAGTACGAGACGGCCGAGGAGCACCTCGCCGGCCTGCTCGGCCGCGCGCTGAACTCGTTCGACCTGCCGGACGAGCTGGTGGAGAGCCTCGACGCGGCCCTCGCGCACACCACTTCGCTGCACTCGTCGCTGCACGCCTCGGGCGGCCCCGGCCGCCCCCGGCTCAGCCGCGAGACCTACCGCCACACCTATCTCCTCCTCGACGGCGCCACGGTCACCCTGTGGGAGGTCGTGCACGGCCGGGGCAACGAGGTGTACGCGGACGAGGAGAGCGCCCTGGTGGCCGCGGCCCGGCTGCGCGAGCAGGTCCTGCCGGACCTCGCGCCCGGGTTCGCGGAGGAGGACCTGGACCCGGGCCTCACCGACCTCGAAGTCCTCAGCGGCCTGGCGCCGGTGGACCGCGCCGGGACGAGCAGGACGTACGAGGCGGACGGCTCGGCCGACCACGCGCGGCGGCTGCTGCGCCGCGCCGAGAACCCGGACCGGCCCGGCGAGAGCATGGCCCGCTTACTGCGCGGCGCCCTCGCCCACCGCATCACCCGGGCCCTGGGCGGCCACGGCGGGGCGGGCGCGCGCGGCGGGGTCATCCTGTACGAGCACGCGTTCCTGCTCCTGGACGGCGCCGAGCTGAGCCTGTGGGAGGTCGAGCACACGGCGACGCCGGACGGCAGCCACATGTGCGAGGTGTACGCGACGGAGGAGTCGGCGCGGGCCGCGATGGAGCGCCGGGCGCGGGTTTCCTGAGACGCGAGAAAGACGCCGGGCGCGGTGGAGGGATCCTCCACCGCGCCCGGCGTCATTGCGTCACGAGCACCACGTCACGAGCACCGCCTCACGAGCAGCGCGTCACGAGCACCGCCTCACGAGCACCACGTCACGAGCACCGCCTCACGAGCACCACGTCACGAGCACCACCTCACGAGCACCACGTCACGAGCACCACCTCACGAGCACCACGTCACGGGGTGAGCGCGGGCTCCTTGGCGACCTCGCCGGACGGGTCCTCGTCCGCCGCGCCCTCCAGGTGCTGCTTCGGCCTGGCCGGGAGCAGGAACATCCCGACGAAGATCAGCGCGCAGACCCCCGCCACGACCCACAGGGAGCGCTGGAAGGCGTCCGAGAAGGCCGGGCCGATCTCGGTGAGCTGGAGGTCGTCGCCGATCGCGCCGAAGAAGACGACCGAGACCAGGCCGAGGCCCAGCGCGTTGCCCATCTGCTGCACGGTGTTGATCAGGCCGGACGCCGAACCCGCGTGCTCCTGCGGGACCTCGGAGAGGACCGCGTCGGTGAGCGGGGCCACGATCAGGCCCATGCCGATGCCGAGCACCACGAGCGGGAGCGCCATCTGCCAGGGGGCGATGTCCATGCCGTAGTGGCGCGCCTCCCAGATGTAGATCAGCAGGCCGAGGGCGGTGATCAGCGCGCCCGCCTGGAGCACCTTGCGGCCGAACTTCGGCACCAGCGACTGCACCGACATGCCCGCCGCGGCCGACATGGCGATGGAGAACGGGACCCCGGTCAGACCGGCGCGCAGCGCGCTCCAGCCCAGGCCTATCTGCATGTACAGCGTCCAGACCAGGAAGAAGATGCCCATCGCGAGGCCGAACGTCATCTGGACCGCGATGCCGGCCGCGAAGCTCTTCACACGGAACAGCGACAACTCCACCAGCGGCGAGCCGTCCTTGGCCGCCTTGTACTTCTCGTACGCCACCAGCGCGCCGAAGACGACGAGGCTGCCGGCCATCGACAGGTGGCCCCACAGCGGCCAGCCCAGCTCGCGGCCGCGGGTCAGCGGGTAGAGCAGCATCAGCAGGCCGAGCGTGACGAGCGCGACGCCCACCAGGTCGAGCTTGAGCGCCTTGGGCGCCTTGGACTCGGAGATGAACTTGGCGCCCAGGACCAGGCCCGCGATCCCGACCGGCAGGTTGATCAGAAAGATCGGGCGCCACTCCAGGCCGAACAGGTTCCACTCGGTCAGCAGCGCGCCCAGGATCGGGCCGGAGACCGCGCCCAGGCCGATGACCGCGCCGAACATGCCGAACACCTTGCCGCGCTCCTCCGCCGGGAAGGTCGCGTGGATGATCGAGAGCACCTGCGGCACCATCAGGGAAGCCATGCCGCCCTGGAGGATGCGGGAGGCGACCAGCATCTCCGGGTTGGCCGCGAAGCCGCAGAGCGCCGAGGCGATGGTGAAGCCGGTCATGCCTATGAGGAACAGCTTCTTGCGGCCGTGGATGTCGCCGAGGCGGCCGCCGGTGATCAGACCAGCGGCGAAGGCCAGGGCGTACCCCGCGGTGATCCACTGGATCGAGGCGAAGGTCGCTCCGGTGTCCTTCTGGATCGAGGGAATCGCTACGTTGACGATCGTGACGTCGACCAGGTCCATGAAGGCCGCGGTCATGACGATGGCCAGGGCGAACCACCGTCGGCGGTCGTTCGCGGCGGCCGCTGTGCCGGGGGCCGCGGCTTCTGGGGGATTGGTCGTGGTGGAGGTCATGGAAGAGAAGTTAGACCCCATGTAGGTCAGATGGCGTCCTAATTTTCCCGCATCCTGGATCTCATGACGGACACCCCGGCTCGGCTCCTCCAGCTCCTGTCCCTGCTCCAGACGCCCCGCGAGTGGCCCGGCGGCGAGCTCGCCGACCGGCTCGGCGTCTCGCGGCGCACGGTCCGCCGGGACGTCGACCGGCTGCGGGAGCTCGGCTACCCGGTCCAGGCGACGCTGGGCGCGGACGGCGGGTACCGGCTGGTGGCCGGGAAGGCGATGCCGCCGCTGGTCCTCGACGACGAGGAGGCGGTGGCCATCGCGGTCGGGCTGCGGGCGGGCGCGGGGCACGCGGTCGACGGGGTGGAGGAGGCGTCGGTACGGGCGCTGGCCAAGCTGGAGCAAGTGCTGCCGTCCCGGCTGCGGCACCGGGTCTCCAGCCTCCAGGCCGCGACGATGCCGCTGGTGGGGCCGTGGCGCGGCGACGGCGCGAGCGTCGACCCGCACACGCTGACCGTGATGGCGTCGGCCGTCACCGGCAAGGAGCGGCTGCGGTTCGACTACCGCAAGGGCGACGGCAGCGAGTCGCGCCGCCAGGTCGAGCCGTACCGGCTGGTGTCGACGGGGCGGCGGTGGTACCTCGTCGCGTACGACATCGAGCGCGAGGACTGGCGTACGTTCCGGGTCGACCGGGTGGCCTCCCCGTTCGCCACCGGATCGCGGTTCGCACCGCGGGAGCTGCCCGCGCAGAACGCGGCGGAGTTCGTGAGCCGGTCGCTGTCCCGGATGCAGCCGGAGCTGGATCTGGACGTGACGTTCGAGGCGCCCGCGGACTTCGTGGCGGCGCGGCTGTCGGGGTCTTTGGGGACGCCGGTTGCGCTGGGGGAGGCGCGGTGCCGGCTGCGGGCGCGGGCCACGGAGTCGCTGGAGTGGGTGGCGATCCGGTTGGCGCTGGTGGATTGCGAGTTCACGGTGGCGGGGCCGGGGGCGCTGACGTCGTATCTGGCGGACCTCGGGTCCCGGCTGACCCGGGCGACGGGCTCCTCACGGACGTGAGTGAGCCCCCGGCACCAGGGGGGGAGGGTGCCGGGGGCTCGTCCATGGGGGCGCGCTTCCGTCTGCGGGTCGGTGGTCCGAGACGTTCGGCGCCGGGGGCCGGGGGCCGGGGCAGAGCCCCGGGGGCCGGGGGCCTGCGGCCCCTGCACCCCGCTTCGGCTCACGCCGCCGCGTCGAAGCCCGTGTCCCTCGCCATCTTCTTCAGTTCCAGCAGCGCGTGCTTCTCTATCTGGCGGATGCGCTCACGGGTCAGGCCGTGCTCCTTGCCGACCTCCGTCAGCGTGCGCTCGCGGCCGTCGTCGATTCCGTACCGCATCTTGATGATCGAGGCGGTGCGCTGGTCGAGCTTGCCGATCAGGTCGTCGAGCTCCTCGCTGCGCAGCAGCGTGAGCACGGACTGCTCGGGGGAGATCGCCGACGTGTCCTCCAGGAGGTCGCCGAACTGGGTCTCGCCCTGGTCGTCGACCGCCATGTTGAGCGAGACCGGGTCGCGCGCCCAGTCCAGGACGTCGATGACCCGCTCCGGCGTGGAGCCCAGCTCCGCCGCCACCTCGGTCGCCTCCGGCTCCCGCCCGTTCTCCCGGTTGAACTCGCGCTGGACGCGGCGGATGCGGCCCAGCTCCTCCACCAGGTGGACGGGGAGGCGGATGGTGCGGGACTGGTCGGCTATCGAGCGCGTGATGGCCTGGCGGATCCACCACGTCGCGTACGTCGAGAACTTGAAGCCCTTGGCGTAGTCGAACTTCTCCACCGCGCGGACCAGGCCCGCGTTGCCCTCCTGGATGAGGTCGAGCAGGGGCAGGCCCGCCCTCGGGTAGCGCCGGGCGACGGCGACGACGAGGCGGAGGTTGGAGCGGATGAAGAGGTCCTTGGCCCGGTCACCGGCGGCGACCAGGGCTTCGAGCTCCTCGTGAGAGGCGCCGCCCGCCTTGCTCTCCACCTCGCCGGCGAGGATCTGGCGTGCGTACACACCCGCCTCGATGGTCTGGGAGAGCTCGACCTCCTTGGCGGCGTCGAGCAGCGGCGTCCGCGCGATCTCGTCGAGGTACATCCCGACCAGGTCGCGGTCGGCGATCTCCCCGCTGACGGCGCGAACACTGCTCCCCGACCCGGATCCGCTGCTGGCGGTCCGACGGGCGACGGCGCGGGTTGCCATGCGTGCTCCCTTGCTGTGTAGGTCGCGACACCCTCCCGGGTGCCCTGCATCCGATGGAAACAACGGCTGGAATCCGGACAGAATTCCCGACCCGCCCATCGATTTTCCTGATCATGCAGTACCCTGTGCCGCCACCAGGGGCGGACGGATGCCGCGGGAACGTACAGAGGCGCAGGTCAGAGCCGGTGCCGGGACTCCGCGTCCACAGCCGCGAGCACCGCTCATATGAGACCGGCGTCACACCCGAAACAGTTGCCTTACCCCGGAAGAGCCCCATCCCCGTTTCGCTCTCCCACCCAGAAGACGACCCGCACCGCCTTCTGGTTGCTCAGGATGTCCAGACTGCCCGGCTTCCCGGCCACCCGTATCAGCAGGTCCCCGTATCAGCCGAACTGCACCGACCTCTTCGCCAGCCCCATCCAGAAGCCCTCGATGACGCTCCGGGCTCCGCCCAGCTCCCCCTCCGAGGCGCCCAGCGTCACGAACAGCGGGGCGAAGTGCTCGGTGCGGGGGTGCGCGAGGCGGCCCGCCGGGGATTTGTGCTCGAAGTCGAGCAGGGCGTCCACATCGGCAGCGGCCAGGGCGCGCGCTCCCCAGTCGTCGAACTCGGCCGACCACCCGGGCACCCCGCCCGCGTGGCGCAGCGCCGCCAGGTTGTGGGTGAAGAAGCCGCTGCCGACGATCAGCACGCCCTCGTCGCGCAGGTGCGCCAGCTTGCGGCCGATGGCCATGAGCTCCTGGGGGTCGAGCGTCGGCATGGAGATCTGGAGTACGGGGATGTCGGCGGCTGGGTACATCTCCACCAGGGGGACGTAGGCGCCGTGGTCCAGGCCGCGGTCCGGGATGTCCTGCACCGGCGTTCCTGCGCCGCGCAGCAACTTCCGTACACTGTCGGCGAGTTCGGGGGCACCCGGAGCCGCGTACCGCACCCGGTAGTAGTGCTCGGGGAAGCCCCAGAAGTCGTACACCAGCGGGACCGTCTCGACCGCGCCGAGGGCGAGCGGGGCCTCCTCCCAGTGGGCGGAGACCATCAGGATCGCCTTCGGGCGGGGCAGCCCGGCCGACCAGGCGGCCAGCTCGCCCGGCCAGACGGGGTCGTCGGCGAGCGGCGGGGCGCCGTGCGAGAGGTAGAGGGCGGGCATCCGCCCCGCACCGGAACCGGAGGTACCGACAGCACCGGCCGCGTCGGCGGCCACACCGGCGGCGCCTGCGGTGACTGCGGCGGCTGCGGAAGTGGCGGCCATGGCGGACTCCCTGTCTACTGGACCCTGATGTCTACTTGAACTTTAAAGCTTTCCGCTATGTCGAGATTAGCGGTACCTTGTTCAACTTTCAAGGAGTGGCCTTACAGTGGAGACCATGACCACCACCCCCGCCGAGGAGCCGCGCTGGCTCAGCGACGACGAGCAGCGCACCTGGCGTGCCTACCTCCACGCCACCACGCTCCTGGAAGACCACCTGGACCGCCAGCTCCAGCGTGACGCCGGGATGCCGCACATGTACTACGGCCTGCTCATCCAGCTCTCCGAGGCGCCCCGGCGGCGGCTGCGGATGACCGAGCTGGCGATCGGCGCCAAGATCACCCGGTCCCGGCTCTCGCACGCGATCGCGCGTCTGGAGAAGAACGGCTGGGTGCGGCGCGAGGACTGTCCCTCCGACAAGCGCGGCCAGTTCGCGGCGCTCACCGACGAGGGCTTCGCCGTCGTGGAGCGCACCGCGCCCGGCCATGTGGCCGCCGTACGCCAGGCGATGTTCGACCGGCTCAGCCCCGAACAGACCGAGCAGCTCGGCCAGATCATGCGCGCGATCGCCGAGGGGCTCCAGCCCAAGGACGCGAACGCGGACCTGCCCTGGCTCCGCTGAGCCGGACAGGTCCGCGTTCGCGTTCCGTTCCCTCGCCCTACGCGTCCCCCACGTAGGCGGCGGGTGTCAGTGGGCGACCACCGGGACCCGGATCTCGTCCTCGACGCCGTCCGCGTCACCCGAGCCGTCGAGCGAACCGGTGTCCGGGCGGCCGGTGTTGATGAAGGTCACCGCGATCGCCGAGGCGACCACCAGGATGCCGACCGCCCACCAGATGGCGCTGGTGAAGCCGTGCACCATCGCCTGGAGCTTCAGCAGCTCCAGGCTCTTGGCCCCGGCGGCGTGCGAGGTGGCGTACGCCGTGGTGGCCGAGGCCGCGATGGTGTTCAGCAGGGCCGTGCCGATGGCGCCGCCCACCTGCTGCGAGGTGTTGACCATGGCGGAGGCGACACCCGCGTCACGCGGCTCGACCCCGATGGTGGCCAGCGACATGGCCGGCATGAACGCGGTGCCCATGCCGAGGCCGAGCAGGATCTGCGCCGGCAGGATCAGCCCGGCGTACGAGGTGTCGATCTGCAGCTGGGTGAGGATCAGCATGCCGACGCCGGCGGTCAGGAAGCCGGGGCCCATCAGCAGGCGCGGGGGCACCCGGGTCATCAGGCGGGCGCCGATCTGCGTGGAGCCGGTGATCATGCCCGCGATCATCGGCAGGAACGCGAAGCCGGTCTTGACCGGCGAGTAGCCCTTCACGACCTGCAGGTAGTACGTCAGGAAGAGGAAGAGGCCGAACATCGCGATGATCGCGAGGCCGAGGGAGAGGTAGACCCCGCCGCGGTTGCGGTTGGTGATCACGCGCAGCGGCAGCAGCGGGTGCTTGACCTTGGCCTCGGTGGCGACGAACGCGAACAGCAGCACGACCGCGGCGACGAACATCGACACGGTCAGCGTGTCGGACCAGCCGGCCGACTCGGCGCGGGTGAAGCCGTACACCAGGGCGACCAGGCCGAGGGTGGACAGGACCACGCCCGGGACGTCCAGCGGCGAGCGGTTGCGGGTGCCGGAGGGCTCACGGATGACGAAGTAGGCACCGGCGGCCGCGACGATCGCGAACGGGATGTTGACGAAGAAGGTCCAGCGCCAGTTCAGGTACTCGGTGAGGAAGCCGCCGAGGATCAGGCCGACGGCGCCGCCGCCGCCCGCGATCGCGCCGTAGATGCCGAACGCCTTGGCGCGCTCCTTGGCGTCGGTGAACATCACCGCGAGCAGGGAGAGCGCGGCGGGCGCGAGCAGCGCGCCGAACGCGCCCTGGAGCGCGCGGGAGCCGAGCAGCATGGCCTGGCCGGTGGCGGCGCCGCCGAGCGCGGAGGCCGCGGCGAAGCCGAGGAGGCCGACGACGAAGGTGCGCTTGCGTCCCCAGAGGTCGGCTATGCGGCCGCCGAAGAGCAGCAGACCGCCGAAGGCGAGGGCGTAGGCCGTGATGACCCACTGCTTGTTGCCGTCGGAGATGCCCAGGTCGGTCTGGGCGGAGGGCAGGGCGATGTTCACGATCGTCGCGTCGAGCACGACCATGAGCTGGGCGAGCGCGATGAAGGCGAGGGCCTTCCAGCGACTGGGGTCAGGAGCGAGGTCCTGGGGCTCGTTCTTCCGAGCCTGGACTGTTTTCGACATGGGTGTAGCCACCTTGGGACGCGTTGTGCGATGAGCTGGTGCTGACGTACGGGTGCGCAGGGCGAGGACGCCGCCCGTGCGCGGGATCGGTTACGGCTGGCTGAGGTCCTGCAGGGTCGCCGCCGTCCCTGGCAGCCCGGACCGCGCCGGGGCCATGAGCCCGTCGAGGAAGAGCTGGAGATGGCGGTGGACGAACCGGTCCATGTTCGGGCAACCGGTGCCCGGCAGCGGCCGGGTGAGCTGGGTGAGGGCGACCATCAGATCGCCCACGTCGACGTCGTCGCGCAACTGGCCGCTGCGCCGGGCCCGCGCCATGAGATCCCGGACGGCCTCGTCCAGTCGCTCACGGGAGGCGTTGAGCTCCGGCAGGTTCTTGTCGAAGCCCTCGGAGAGCATCGGGCACAGGGCTCCGATGCGCTCGTCGGCCGCCGCGAACACGAACCGCCGCAGCGCGGCGAAGGCGTCGGGCTCCTCGGCGGTCGCGGTCTCCGCGGCCGTCGAGACCCGCTCCATGACCGCGAGCACCACGCTGGTGATCAGCTCGGCGCGGTCATGGAAGTGCCGGTAGAGGGTGGCGTTGCCGATGCCCGCGCGACGCGCGATCTCGTCGAGCGGCACCATGGCGCCCTCCTCGACGAACATCTCGCGCGCGGCCGCGATGATCCGCTCCCGGTTGCGCAGGGCGTCGGCCCGCGGCCGCGGGGCGCGACGGGGCTCCGCTGCGGTGGTCGGGGTGGCGGTGGACACGGCGTGCTCCTTCTTCTCCGGCCACTTCTGGCCTCTGGTTGCTTCCGGCTTCGCCGGCTGCTTCTGGCTTCGCCGGCTGCTTCTGCCTGCTGCGTACGAAGTCGTCGTCACACCACAAGCGGGGAACCTCTCCCCGTTTTGGCGGGACACAGGTGCAAACGGGGAAAGGTTCCCCGGTTATTTCCGGCCGGGGGAGCTGTTTCCTGTGACCTGAGTCACACCTTCCTCCGGCGAAACCACACGCCCGGCCCACCCAGCGCGCGCTCGCGACACGCCCGACACAGGGTGATCGCACGAGCGCAGTCAGGAACGGCCTGCTGCCGGTGGCCGAAGGCGAGCGTGGCGCGCATGGAGGAGTCCGGCAGACCGCGCCGTCGGATATCCCGCGGGCCGCGCGACCCGCGCCGCCGCCGCACCCTCGCGGGCGCGGCCCTCGCCGCCGTCGTGCTCGCCTCGATGACCTCGGGCAGCACCACCCTGGCACCCCCCTTGCGGGCGTCGGCCGGACCGGTGGCCGCCGGCGGCGAGACGGCGCTCGGCCCGTGCCGGATCACGGCCACGCTCGGCGTGCAGATGTCGGAGGGCCTGCCCACCCCGCCCGGCTACGCCCACTCCACGGGCACGGTCCGCGCGCTCACCCTGATGGTCGACTTCCCGGACGCGCAGGGCACGGGGTCCGCGCTCAGCCGGTACGCGGAGTTCTTCCCGCAGACCACGCAGTGGTTCCGCACCGCGTCGTACGGGCGGCTGGACTACCGGCCCGACGCCCCCCTTCCGCAGTGGCTGCGGATGCCGCAGGCGTTCTCGGCGTACGGCATCGAGCGCGGCTCGCCGTACGAGCCGGGCTACCGGCACCTCGTCAAGGACATCGTGGCGGCGGCCGACTCACGGGTGAACTTCGCGGAGTACGACCTGGTCAACATCCTGATGTCGCCGAACGCGGGGCCGTCCGCGCTGGACACGGTGCTCTCGGTGACGTTCTCCGGGAACGAGGACGCGCCGCTCGCGGACGGCGTCCCGCTCTCCAACACGTCCTTCGTCTACAGCCGCCAGGACGACGGCTCCGGCTCGTACCGCGAGACGGGCTACCGGGTGCTGCCGCACGAGAACGGCCACGTCTTCGGCCTGCCCGACCTGTACACGCCCGAGGGCGGGGGCGCGGTCGGGCACTGGGACATCATGTCCGAGGACTGGGGTGCCAACAACGACATGCTCGGCTGGCACAAGTGGAAGCTGGGCTGGCTGGACAACGCGCAGGTGGGGTGTGCGGGGCGGGCGGGCGTGAGCGAGTACGTCCTGACCCCGCTCTCGGCGCCGGGCACCGGGCGCAAGCTGGTCTTCGTCCCGCTGTCGGACGAGTCCGGGTACGCGATGGAGGTGCGGACCCGGACGGGGAACGACGAGGCGGTGTGCAAGCCGGGGGTGCTGGTCTACCGGGTCAGCACGGATGTGGATACGGGGCGGGGGCCGGTGACGGTCGCGGACAGCGCGAAGGACAGCGGCGGGTGCACGCGCCGCCCCAACGTCCAGGCGGAACTGTCCGACGCGCCGTTCGGGGCCGGGGAGGCGTTCATCGACCGGGAGCGGGGGGTGCGGGTTTCGGTGCTGGGGGTGGACGAGGGGGGGAACTACCGGGTGCGGGTGGCGCGGACCTGAGGGGCCCCCACCCCGCCCCTGACCACCAAGGGGCGCGGGGAACCGCGCGAGCAACCACAGACGGTCCGCATCCGAACGGCAGCCCTCGGAGAGTTTCGGGAAGGGGCGGGGTGGGGGCTCAACGCCCCAGCCACCCCTCCACCTCCGCCCGCAGCTCCCGCTTCAGTACCTTGCCCGTGGCGTTCCGCGGCAACGGGTCGAGGCGTATGAGCACGTGCACAGGCACCTTGAAAGCGGCCAGCACCCGCCCCGCGTACCGCCGCAGCTCGTCCGGGGCGACGGGGGAGGCCACCCGCACCACCGCCGCCACCTCCTCCCCCAGCTCCTCATGCCGCGCCCCCACCACCGCCGCGTCCAGCACCGCGGGGTGGCCCAGCAGGACCGATTCGACCTCCACGCAGTAGACGTTCTCGCCGCCCCGGATCACCACGTCCTTGATCCGGTCGACGACCGCGTAACGGCCGTCCCGCGCCACCGCCAGGTCGCCGGTCCTCAGCCAGCCGTCGACGAAGGCGCGTTCCGTGGCGGCGGGGTCGTTCCAGTAGCCGCGCACGTTCGCCTGGGCGCGCAGCCACAGCTCGCCCACCTGGCCTTCGGGGACGTCGGCGCCGTCCTCGCCGACCACCCGCACCTCGGTGGTGGGCGTCGGGCGGCCCACGCTGCCGGGCCACTCCCGGTACTCCGCACCGAAGTTGGCCAGCACTCCCCCGCTGGTCTCGGTCAGCCCGTACCCGTTGCGCGGCTCCACCCGCTCGCCGTAGCGGGCGGTCAGGCGTGCCACCAGGCCGGGCGGGGCGGCGGACCCGCCGGTGTTGAACATGCGCAGCGACTCCATCGGGTCGCCCGCCCGCTCGGCCTCGTCGAGCAGTTGCAGGGCGGTGGTGGGGACGCCCGCGTAGTGGGTCACGCCGTGCTCGCGGATCAGCGCGAGCGCCCTCCGCGCATCCCACTTGCGCATCATGACCAGGGTGCCGCCCGACCCCATCACTGAGTAGAAGCCGCTGAAGCCCGCGACGTGGAAGAAGGGGTATGTGACGAGGGAGACCGGGGCCGGGCCCTGGCCCGGCACCACACCCCGGCCCAGCGCCGACATCGCCGCGTGGAAGCGCGGGTTCATCGCGGCCCCCGCCTGGGCGAGGTGCGTGGCGACGGCACCCTTGGGGCGGCCGGTGGTGCCGGAGGTGTAGACGATCGTGGCGTCGTCCTCGGGCGAGACCGTCACGTCCGGCGGCCCGGCGGCGGGGTCGGCCCCGCCCAGCTCCTCGTACGCCTCGAAGCCCTCGGGCAGCGGGCCCACCCCCGCGAAGACGACGCCCCGCACCCTCGCCTCGCGCGCCCAGCCCTCGACCCTCGCCATCCGCTCCCCGTCGACGAGCAGCACGCCGGGCGCGCAGTCGTCGAGCGCGTACGCCAGCTCGGCCTCGGTCCACCACGCGTTCAGCGGCACCGCCACCAGACCGGCGAGCTGGGCGGCCCAGAACGCGATGTGCCACTCGGGGAGGTTGCGCATCGCCACCACCGCCCGGTCGCCGGGCCGCAGCCCGTACTCCCCGGCCAGGCGGCGGGCCAGCGCGGAGGCGGCCGCGAAGAACTCCGCGTAGGTGTACGTGCCGCTCTCCGCCACCAGGAACGGGCGCTCGCCGTACGCCCAGGTCACCTCCACGAACTCGCGCAGGGTCCGTGGACCCCCCACGTAGACGGGCACCCCGTCCGGCCCCCGCTCGACGGCGAAGGGCGCCCCGGGTGCGGTCAGGAGCGCTTCTGCTGCGGCGGGGGTGTATGGCACGAGGGGCCCTCCTGGGCGGCGGGTGCGGGGCGCGGGGCTCCTCGTAACATAAACGCCGGCTCAGCCGGAGCCGAGACCGCCCGGGCAGGAGCGGAGTGCTCCGGTCAGCGCCTCGGCGAGGATCCGTACGCCGTCCTCGGTGAGCACCGACTCGGCGTGGAACTGCATCGAGGCGAAGCCCGGGCCGCGCAGCGCGTGCACCTCGCCGGTGGCGGGGTCCCGGCTGATCTCGATGACGCCGTGGTCGGGGTGGGTAAGCTTGTCGTCGGCGCTGCGGGCCGCGAACGTGTTGTAGAAGCCGACCCGCTCACCCACCCCGAACAGGTCGATCTCCTTCTGGACGCCCTGGTTGGGGGTGTCGCGGCGGGCCAGGCCGAGGCCGAGCAGCGTCGACAGGACCTGGTGGCTGAGGCAGACCGCCACGAACGGGCGGCGGTCCGCGAGCAGCCGGGCCACCGCGCCCCGCAGATGCGCGATCTTGAGGTGGGCGGTCTCCCGGGGATCGCCCGGACCGGGGCCCATGACGACCAGGTCGTGGCCTTCGGGCTCGTACGGCTCGTCGAAGCGACGGACCGTCACATCCAGTCCCAGGGAGGCCAGTTCGTGGCCGATCATCGACGTGAAGGTGTCCTCCGCGTCCACGATCAGCACCTTGCGCCCGGCGAGCTCCTCGACGGGGGCGGACCGCTGTCCCGGCTCGCGCAGCCAGAAGCGGGCGATACGGTCGTTGCGCCGCTCCAGGGCCTCGCGCACCCGCGGGTGCCCGGCGAACCGCTCGACGAAGGCCGCGCCCGGCGCGCCGGTGGTGTCCGCGTCGAGCGCGGCGAGCAGCCCGGCGGCCTTCGCCCGGGTCTCGGCGACCTCGCTCACCGGGTCGGAGTGACGCACCAGGGTCGCGCCGACGCCGATGCTGAGCCGCCCCTCGTCGCTGATGTCGGTGGTGCGGATGAGGATGGCGGAGTCCATGGTGCGCCCGCCGTGCTCGTCCCGGCCGATGAGGGCCATGACGCCGCTGTAGTAGCCGCGCCCCTCCGGCTCGTACCGGGTGATCACCTTGCAGGCGCTCTCCAGCGGGCTGCCGGTGACGGTGGGGGCGAACATCGTCTCGCGCAGGATGTCGCGCACGTCGTGGTCGGTGCGGCCCTCGATGAAGTACTCGGTGTGCGCCAGGCGGGCCATCTCCTTGAGGTACGGGCCGACGACCCGGCCGCCGCCCTCGCAGATCCGCGCCATCATCTTGAGCTCTTCGTCGACGACCATGTAGAGCTCGTCGGCCTCCTTGCGGTCGGCCAGGAAGGCCATCACGCCGGGCAGGTCGGGGCCCGCCGCCGGGTAGCGGTAGGTGCCGCTGATGGGGTTCATCACGGCGGTGCCGCCGTGCAGGCTGACGTGCCGCTCGGGGCTCGCGCCGACGAAGGTGCGCCCGCCGGTGTGCACCAGGAACGTCCAGTACGCGCCGGACTCCCGCTCGACCAGCCGCCGGAAGAACGACAGCGCGCTGTGCGGCGTGTACGGGGTGATGTCCGCGACGAACGCCCGCTTGATGACGAAGTTGGCGCCCTCCCCGTTGCCGATCTCGCGCTCGACGACGTCGCGCACGATCGCCGCGTAGCTGTCGTCGTTCACGTCGAAGCGGCCGTCGGCGAGGGTGACCGGCTCGTCGGGCAGCCGCCGCAGCGCCTCGGCGAGCGGCAGTTCGCCCTGCTCGGCCACGGCCATGACGAGCAGCGGCTCGCCGTCGTCGGTGCTGGTGAAGCCGCGCTCGGCGATCTGCCGGTACGGGACGACCGCCAGCACTTCGTGGCGGGCGCCCGGGCCGGCGGGCGCCTCGGGCAGCGGTATCTCCGCGAGCGTGCCGGCCGCCGACACCTCACCGAGCAGCACTTCGAGGACGTCACGGCCGACGGTCTCGGGCCGGTGCAGCAGGGCGTACGCGGCGGGGTCCCGCGCCAGCACCCGGCCCAGCAGGTCCGCGTCCGAGGGGAGTCGGTCCACTTCCGAGGGGAGCCGGTCCGCCGTCATCGGCCCGCCCCGTCCACGGGCGCGAGCTCGGCGAGGACCGACTTGGTGGTGGTGACCACGGCGCAGCGCTCGGCCGCGTAGTCCAGGGCGAGGCGGTGGTACCGCTCGGAGAAGTCCGCGACCGCGTCCGCGACCACGAAGGTCCGGATGTCGTTGGTGAACGCCTCCACCGCCGTCATCAGGATGCCCACGTGCGCGTACACCCCGCAGACGATCAGCTGGTCGCGGCCGGCCGCGCGCATCCGCTCCAGGAGGTCGGACTTGAAGAAGGCGCTGTAGCGCCACTTGGTGAACACCCAGTCGTCCGGGCCGGGTTCGAGCGCGTCGGTCACCTGGCGGTCCTCCGGCGCGATCCGCATGCCCGGCCCCCAGAAGTCCTTGAGCAGCCCGCGCTCCTGGTCGCTCATCCCGCCGGGCTGGGCGGTGTACGCCACCGGGATCCCGGCCGCCGCGCAGCTCTCGCGCAGCAGCACGGCGTTGCGCACCAGGGCCGCGCCGGGCGACCGGTCGGCCGGGAACGGCCGCAGGAAGTAGCGCTGCATGTCGTGGACGAGCAGCACGGCGCGGGTTTGGTCGACCTTCCAGGTCGCGGTGTTCGCGGGGAGGTCGCCCTCGGAGGGCATCGGGTACGGGTCGATGGTGGGGAGGCCCGCCATGGTGGTCCTTTCGCTGTGTGCTCGCGTGCCGGTGCGTACGACGCCGTGTTCGGCTGCGGGTTGTGTGTGGCTGGTCGCGCAGCCCCCTGGACGTCAGCCCGGCCAGGCCGAGGCCACCGAGACCGCCTGGCGCGGGTTGAGGCGCGGGTCGCAGAGGCTCGTGTACTTGTCGCCGACCTCGTGCAGCCGGTCCTGGTCGGTGACGCACTCGGTGACGTCGTCCGGGGTGGTCTCCAGATGGATGCCGCCGGCGGTGCCGCCCGCCGCGGTGACCGCGCGGTGGAACTCCACGACCTCCCGTACGACGGTCTTGACCAGCCGCGTCTTGAGTCCGTCGGGGCCGCTGACGGTGTTGCCGTGCATCGGGTCGGTCAGCCAGATCACCGGGTGGCCCGCCGCCCGCACGGCCGCCACCAGCGACGGCAGCCGCTCCCCCACGGTGTCCGCGCCCATCCGGGCGATCAGCGTGAGGCGTCCGGGCACCCGCTCGGGGTCGAGCCGCTCGCACAGCGCCAGCAGCTCCGCCGAGGTCGCCCCCGGGCCGATCTTGCAGGCCACCGGGTTGGCCACAGCCGCGAGCAGCGCCACATGGGCGCCGTCCACCTGGCGGGTGCGCTCGCCGATCCACGGCCAGTGGGTGGAGGTGAGCAGCGGGCGGCCGTCGTCCTGGGTGCGCACCATCGGCAGTTCGTAGTCGAGCAGCAGCGCCTCGTGGCTGGTCCACACCGGCGCCTCGTGCCGGGCCCCGCGCGCCGGGCCGCTCCAGCCGAGCAGCTCCAGGATGCCGCGCGCCGCCCGGTAGCCGGTCAGCATCCGGGTCGGGTCGGGCCTGCGTAACTCGGGGTCCGGCTCGGGGCCGTTGACCATATGGCCCCGGTAGACGGGGAGTTCGACCCCGGCGACGGTCTCGGTGGGCCGGGAGCGGGGCTTGCCGTACTGGCCCGCGAGGCGCCCGACCCGTAGCACGGGCTTGTGCGAGGTCATCCGCATGACCCCGGCCAGGATGTCGAGCAGCCCCACCTTGCGGGCCACGTCGCCGTGGCCGTCCTCCGCCCAGTCCTCGGCGCAGTCGCCGCCCTGGACGACCTGGACCCGCCCGGCCGCCACCTCGGCCAGCCGCGCCCGCAGCCGCTCGACGTCGTCCGCCTCGACGAGCGGCGGCAGCGCGGCGAGCTCCTCTCTCACCCGTACGAGGTCCGCGTGGCCTTCCCAGTCCGGTTGCTGCACTGCGGGGAGCGAGCGGAGGAACGCGTGGACGCTGTTCACCTGATACCTCCCAGGGGGCGTGGGCACCGCTCACCCGGGGGCGGATCGGCAAGCGGCCGGACGCCGACTCTCGCCGACCGCGCGAGGAAAACCGAAGCCTGTTTCCGCGACTCCCGGAAGTGCGGGCGCAACCTGGGCCCCGACTTGACGGAGTGTCCGCCGCGTCGGCGCGCTCCCAGTGCCGAGCCACCCACGCGGCGGCGCGACGGGGTGCCCCGTACACCTCGCCCGTCACACCGGGCCCCGGACATTCTCGGAACGGTGGCCTCGACCAGCCGCCCGAACAGGTCTTGGAGGGGGTTTCTGTGAGCGTTCCCGCCGGCAGTACCAGGTCTGTGTGGAACCGTCGCGCCGTGCCGTCGCAGCGCACCGCACCGGCGGTCATGTACGAGCGCGAGTTCATGCTCAGGGACATGAGCAACGTGCTGTTCGCGTCCTTACCCAGGCGGGACCAGCGGCACAAGGGCGAACAGTATCTGCGCGGGCTGCTCACCGCGAAGGGGCGCCGGTCCATCAGGAACGTGGCGGCCTGTCTGGGCGATCCCACCCTGGAGCAGACCCTGCACCACTTCATCTGCAACTCCACCTGGGAGTGGCAGCCGGTGCGCGAGGCGCTGGCCTGCTGGCTCGGCCAGGTGATCGCGCCGCAGGCCTGGGTGGTGCGGCAGATGTCGATCCCCAAGTCGGGCAGCCACTCGGTGGGTGTGGGCCGCAGCTTCGACTTCTACCGCAACCAGATGTTCCACGGCCAGCAGGCCTTCGGCGTGTGGTGTGCCTCGCAGGAGGCGGGGGCACCCGTGAACTGGCGGCTGGTCCTGCCCGGACGGCCGGGCGACGAGGAGGGTACGGCCCCGGGCGCGTCCCGCGGAAGGTCCTCGCGCCACACCGCCGAGACGCCGGAGGAGTGCGCCACCACCGCCGCCCTGGAGGTCGCGGGTCTGCACGGCGCGCCCCTGCTGCCCGTGGTGCTCGATCTGCCGGTGCGCGACCCGGGCGCGGTCGTACGGCGCTTCGGCGCGGCCGGGGTGCCGGTGCTCGCGCGCGTCGGGGCCGACGCCCTGCTCACCGTGGACGAGCCCGCGCCGGCCCGGTTCGGCACGGGCGCGCTGCCGGTGCAGCAGATCCTCGACTCGGTGAAGGGGCGCCGCCAGCGGGTCGGCAGGTTCGACCCGGGCGCGCCCTCGGGCGTACGGCACGCACCGGCGGTCAAGGTACGGGTGGGGCTGGCGGGCGGGCCGCCGGTGTTCCGGGACGCCCGCGAGGGCGGGCTCGCGCTCCTCGGGGAGTGGGCGGACCAGCACCGGGCACCCACCCAGCTGTGGCTCACCAACCTGGGCGGCCTGCCCACGTCCACGCTGCTGAGCCTGACCCGGCTCGCCGACCGGGTCGGCCGGGACCTCGCGGACCACGGGGACCGGTCGGGGCTGCGGGACTTCGAGGGGCGCTCGCTGCGCGGCTGGCACTGCCACATGACGCTGGCGTCGGCGGCCCTGGCCCTGGAGGTCCTGACCGCGAGCCGCAGGCGGTCGCAGGGCTGCTTTCCCAAGGTGTCCTGAGCCGGCGGGGATATTTCCGGAGGGTGACCGAAGCCCGCGGGGGTATTTCCGGAGGGTGGCCGGAGCCCGCGGGGGTATTTCCGGAGGGTGGCCGGAGCTCGTACGGCCACGGCCGCAGGGTGACCGGAGCCCGTACGGCCACGGCCGCAGGCTGACCGGAGCCCGTACGGCCACGGCCGCAGGCTGACCCGAGCTCGCTCGGCTACGACCCCAGGGCGACCGGAGCTCGCACGGCTACGACCCCAGGCTCTCCGGGCCGCTCCCCAAGGTGTCCTGGGCGTCGGTCGCGGCCTCCCGTCGGCCGAGCACCGCCTCCCGTCGGCGGCGCAGGACGTCCCGGGCGCGCAGCAGCCGTAACGCGAGCTGGGCTTCGGTGGCGCGCTCGGGCTGCTGCCAGCCGGGGCCGAGCAGCTCCGTGATGCGCTCCAGGCGGCGGGTCACCGTGTTGGGGTGGACGTGCAGGCCGCCCGCCGCGCGGGTCGGGCTGCTGCCCGCCGCGAAGTACGCCTCCATCGTCGCCGCCAGCCGCGTCGCGCGCTCGGCGTCGTGGTCGAGCACCGGCCCGATGACCGAGGCGACGAACCCGTCGACGTCGTGGTCGTCGGAGAGCAGCAGCCCGAGGAAGCCCAGGTCGTCGATGGAGGCGGCGCTGCCCGCGCCGTCGAGCGCGAGCAGCGCGTCGAAGCAGCGCAGCGCCTCCTGGTACACCTGGGCCACCGAGGCGAGCGAGGCGGCGGGGCCCGCCGACGCCACCGTGACGGGCGCGGCGAGCAGCGGGGACAGCTCGCCGGAGACCGCGCGGGCGACGGCCGAGGCGTCGGTGCCGGGCAGCAGCAGCACGATGTCGCCCTCGTGCACCTTCATCAGACCGGAGCTGCGGTACGCGTACGACGAGGACCACACCACCGCCTTGGCGTGCTCGCCGCCCTCCGGCCGGGCCACCACCACGACGTGCGGCGCGTCCGCGTCGAGCCCCAACCGGTAGGCCTGGCGGGTGAGTTGGCCCGGCGGCTGGGTGGCGTCGGTGAGCAGCCCGGCGAAGAACTCGTCGCGCAGCGGCCCCTCGGCCACGGCCGTGCTGCGCTGCACCACCAGCAGGAGCGCCACCGCCCGGCCCACGGAGGCGAGGAAGTCCCGCTCGTCCTCGGTGAGTTCGCGCTCGGCCCGCAGCAGCACCAGGCCGCGCTCCTCGCCCGCGCCGACGGGAGCCGCCCAGACGTTCGGGGCGATCTCGACGGGGCCGCCCGCCGCGTGCGCTTCGAGCGCGGCGTCGCGCGTACGCGCCCCGTCGAGCTCGGGGGCCTCCCCGGCGCGCGCGAGAGTGCGCCCGCAGCCGTCGCTCACCACGAGCCCGGCGTCCAGGGTCCCGGCGGCGGCCTTCACGAGTTCGTGCAGATCGCCGCCGCCGAGCACCAGGCCGACCAGCGAGGCCAGGGCCCCGGACAGCTGCCGCAGCCGCGCGATGGTGTCCTGCGCGCGCACGCCCTCCGACTCCAGCTCGACGATCTCCTTCCGGGAGCGCTCCAGGAGGCGGGCCTTCTCCAGGGCGACCGCGGCGAAGTCCGCCAGGTACCGCATGAAGCTGATCTCGTCGGGCGTGAAGTGCCGTACGACCCGGTCCGCCCCGTATAACGCCCCTATGGAGACGCCGCCCTGGCGGATCGGCACCACCATGATGGCGTGCAGCCCCTCGGCCCGTACGACCGCGTCGAGCTGTTCGCCGTGCGGGATCCGCTCGTCGTTGAGGTAGTCCGAGGTCCAGTAGGGCGCGCCCGTCTCGTGCGCCAACTCGCCCAGGCCCTGGCTCTCCTCGACCACGAGCCCCACGTTGAGCGAGGTGGTGTCACCGTCCGAGCTGTGCACGTACGAGCCGCCGCCGGGCCTGCGCAGACTGATGTAGGCCATGTCGAACCCGAGCAGTCTTCGAGCGCGGCTCGTGATGACCTTGAGCAGCGTGTCGGGGTCGTAGGGGATCGTCATGTCGTGGACCGTGTTCACCAGGTCGGCCATGATCGACTCCCGTTGCCGGCGCTGATGGCTGGAGGCCTGGATTTTCAGGGCGAGACGGGTCGCCCTTTCGAGTTCCTCCAGCGGCTCGCGAGGCAGGTTTTCGCGGCGGGCGCGGTCGAGCAACTCCTGAAAGTGCCCCGGGGGTGAATCCAGTGCGAGCAGTTCCAGAACGGCCAGCGCCGGGGCATCCGCGAATGCCTTGCCATCCACCATGTCGCCGCCCCCCATTGGCTCGGAACAGGGCGCAAGCCCTCATCGAACTTACGTTCCCGAGTAGGGCGGGTCAAGTCGCCGACCAGCGGGCGGCGGGGCCCCGAGCGGCGATCGGGCGAGGGCCGTCGATGCCGCGAACAGGCCGTGTGCGACGCGGAGATGAACGCGCGGGGTCCGGCCTCACAGGCCGGCCGACCAGCCCGCACGGGACGAAATCCGGGCGCGGCGCGTCGGTCGGGCATCGACCATTTCGACAATGGCGGCGCGTTTAGGGAAGGGGCCGGGCCGAATCGCCGGTATTCGGCGATGCCGATTCCGCAGGGGGTTCGGCGGGGGATTCGGCTCGGCGGGCGATTCGTTGGGGGGCGGCGTGAATTCGCCGCGCCTCCGCGAATTCGGCGATGCCGCTCAGCGGGCGGCGGGGCGGGGCGGCGCCCCGTACATCCGTAGCCGGGAGCGCGGCCGTCGGCGTCGCCCCCACGGTTGCGCATCCGATCACGCCGATGCCGGGCATGGGGTGCTCCCTCCGGGTGCTCCCTCCGGCAGAGGGCCCGGGTCAGCGGGCGCCGACCGGGCCCGGGTCAGCGGGCGCCGGACGGGCCCGGGTCAGCGGGCGCCGGGCGGGGCCGGGTCAGCGGGCGCCGGGCGGGGCCGGGGGGGATGGGGTGGTAGCCGCGGAACAGGTTCCCGGGGTCGTACACCGCCTTCAGCGCGGTCAGCCGCTCGTGGTCCGCCGCGTCGTAGCAGGCCCGCAGCTGCCCGGCCGTGACGGGCCCGCCGAGCAGGAAGTTCGGCGCGATCCCGAGGACCCGGTCGCCGAAGAGGGCGTAGACCCGTTCGTGGCGGGCCCGCTCGGCGCCCGCCACGGCCTCGCCCGCCCCGGGGGCGAGGCGGCTGAGCACCCGTACCAGGAAGCGGGCGTCGCGGTGGCCGACCGCCGAGGGCACGGCGGGGCGGCGGGCGAGGGCGCCGCCCAGGTGACTGATCTGAACGATGCAGTTCAGCCCCGACCCCGGCCCGGTCAGCTCCGGGATCCGCCCGGCCGTCGCCGCGTCGAGCCCGTCGAGCAGGACGTTGGTGCCGTAGTACGCCATCGGGCCCGGCGGGTCGCGGTAGATGGAATCCGAGGCGGTGTACGGCATCTCCGTGAGCGTGTCGAGCACATACGGCCCGATGGAGCGCAGCGGGGCGACCGCCGCCGCGCCGTCGGACGGGCCGCCGGTGTGGGCGATCCGGATGTGCGCGGCGTACCGGCCGCGCACCGGCGCGGGCACCGCGGGCTTGTCCGGGAAGGCCACCAGACCGATCGAGGAGGTCGTCTCCTCGCCCACGCCCGCCGTCCACTCCAGCCAGGAGCGCAGGGCGTCGGGCACGTACCGCTCGGCGAAGTACAGCCCGCCGCCGTAGATCCTGGGCTGGCGGACCAGCTCCAGGTCGAGCGAGGTGACCACGCCGAAGTTGCCCCCGGCGCCGCGCAGCGCCCAGAACAGATCGGGGTCGCTCCCGGCGGTGACGTGCCGCAGCTCGCCGTCGGCGGTGACGACCTCGGCCGCGGTGACCCGGTCGGCGGCGAAGCCGTACGTGCGGGCCAGCAGGCCGATGCCGCCTTCGAGCGTGTAGCCGATCGCGCCGACGCCGAACGTGCTGCCGGACAGCGGCGCGAGGCCGTGGAGCCCCGCCGCCCGGATCACGTCGCCCCACGGGGTCCCGGCCCGGATCCGGGCGATGCGGCTTCCCGGGTCGACCTCCACGCCGCGCATCCGCGCCGTGGTCACCAGGACGCCGCCGGTGCGGTCGCCGGGCAGGCCGTGGCCGGTGGACTGGACGGCGAGGGGCAGCCCACGCCCGACGGCCAGCCGGACGGCGGCGCGGACGTCGCCCGGCCCCGTCGCGCCGACCACGACGTCCGGCCGCTGGCCGAACCCGAGCTGGTGGGCGGCGAGTTCGTCCTCGTACCCCGCCGAGCCCGGGCCGAGGACGGGCCCTTGGGCGCCGATGTCTACGGGCAGGGGCGCGGGCACTGGCACTGGCACTGGCACTGGCACTGACACTGACACGGAACAGCCTCTCTGTCCGTATTCGCTCAGACGTAGATCGTGCCGCGAGCGACGACGGCGCCGTGCCCCCCGACGTGCACCGCCCCGACCCGGTCGCCCTCGCCCTCGGCCTTCGCGTACATGGGGGACGGCCGGCCCATCTCGACGCCCTGGAGGATCTCCAGGTCCTGGCCGTACGCGGCGAGCCCGTGGCGCGCCAGGTGGATGGCCAGCGGCCCGGCCGCGGAGCCGGTCGCCGCGTCCTCGACGACGCCGTACGCCGGGGAGAACATCCGCGAGCGCCAGTGCGTGCCGGAGCCCGCGAAGCAGTAGGCCGACATGTCGGGGAAGGCGCGCAGCGCGTTGTGGTCCGGGGTCAGGGCGGAGAGCGCACCGATGCTCTCCAGGCCGACGAGCACGTGCCGGGGCCCGTTCCGGTACGCCTCGACGGGGGTGACCGACGCGTCGAGCCCGAGCGCCGCGAGCAGCGGCGCGGTGTGCTCGTACGGCTCCCAGACGGGGGTGGGCTGGAGCATCCGTACGGAGGTGGCGTCGTCGTCGTGGACCAGCTCGAAGGGGATGGCGCCCATGGCGGTCTCCAGGAGCAGCCGGTCCGCCTTGCGCGGGCGCCCGATGGCGACCGCCGTACCGAGGATCGGATGCCCGGCGAACGGCAGCTCGTTGACCGGCGTGAAGATCCTCACGCGCGCGTCGCCGCCCTGCTCGGCGGGGAGCACGAAGGTGCACTCGGAGAGGTTCATCTCCTTGGCGATCCGCTGCATCACCTCGGCGGGCAGGTCCCCGGCGTCGAAGAACACGGCCACCGGATTGCCCGCCAGCGGGGTACGCGCGAAGGCGTCCACCACCGTGTACTCGTGCATCAGGTGGGGATTCCCTCGCGCTTCACCACCGGGACCGGGATGCCCAGGGCGCGCAGCTGCTGGTTCGGGTTCATGAACTCCCGCTGCAGCTTGATCTTCCCGTTCTCGAACTCGAAGGAGTGGAGGAAGTGGTTCTGGTAGTACCCCTCGGGATAGCCCGGGAAGAGGATCTTGCCTTCGCCGTCGCACTCCACCCAGAACCGGTTCGGGTCCTGCGTCTCGAAGATCTCCACGTTGATCCACGCCCAGTCCGGGAAGCACTTCAGCGACCACACCGCGTGCTCGCCGAGCGTGTCGCGCCCGCGGATGGCGATGGGCTCGCCGGTGTCGGTGGTCCACAGCCCGCCGACGCCGTCCTCGGTGAAGAGCAGATGACGCTTCAGCCGGTCCTCGCCACGGCAGTTCATGTACTGCTCGACGACGGCGCGGTTGTTCCGCCGAACCTGGGCGTCGTCCTGTTCGTGGAAGGGTTGGGGCTGGGGGGCCTGTTCCTGGGAGGCCTGGGTGGTCTCGGACATGGCTTGTCCTCCAAGTGCGGCGTGCGCCGTGGCCGGGGGCGTGTGGTGTCGTGTGGTGTCGTGTCGTGTCGTGTCGTGTCGTGTCGTGCTGCGACCCTGTTCCGGGGCAAGGCGCACTGGCAACCGGGCATCGGGGACTTTGGCAAGTACCGGCGAGAGAGCGCGCGGACCTGACGGAGTCCGGGGCTGCGGCTCGGCTTCAGCGTGCTCGGGGCGGCCGAGTGTGCGGATCGGGGCTCAGCGCGCCTGGGGCAGGGGGGTGCGGGCGTGGGCGATGAGGGCGGCCCCGGCGGGGTCCCCCTCGCCCCACGACGGCGGACGGACCGGCGCACCCCGGCACCGGCCCGCCCGCCTCGCCGCCCCAGCACCATCCGCTACCCTGTCCTGGGCTGCCCACCACGGGCGGGCCGGACGCGCCTCCGTAGCTCAGGGGATAGAGCACCGCTCTCCTAAAGCGGGTGTCGCAGGTTCGAATCCTGCCGGGGGCACAGTTGTGTGACCAGCGCGCTTGCCTCTCCCGGGCAGGCGCGCTGTTCGTCGTGGCCATGGCATTAGCCATGAATTGGTTCCAGATCCAGGCCCGGGGCCACGCCGGGCGGGGCCCGCTGACGAAGGAAGAAGGACGTCTACTTCCACGACCAGGAAGCGACCCGCGTGACGTTCCTCTGACGATTGCACGCCATCTCCTGGTCTGAGGTGAGCGGTCGCGGCGGTCGGCTTGCGAACCGGATGCGCAACCGCGCGCCCAAGTTGAGGCTGCGTATCGGTTCGCAGCCCGGTTCTGACCAGGCGCGGAGCACACAGCCCATGGCATACTTGAAGTATGGCAACCCGGAAGATCACCATCACCATGCCGGAAGAGCTGGTGGAATCGATCAAAGAACGCGCCGACGCGCGCGGGGTGTCCGGCTACATCGCCGCCGCCGCCGCTCATCAGGACGCCATGGACCGACTGCGCGAGTTGGCCGAACGTCTCGAAGAAGAGCACGGCGCTGTGACGGACGACGAGCAGCAAGCAGCACTGGACCGCATCGCCGCCATCGACGGATGGCATGACGAGCAGCGATCGCGGCGTTCGGACGAGGTCGCGTGACCCGCACCGCCCGAGCGAAGCTGCACCAGCCGCGACAGCGCGTCTTTGTGTTCGACTCCGAGGCTCTCTCCAAGGCCGTTCAGGGCGATCGGGAGATGGCTGCGCTGATCAAGACGGCTCCGCGGCTCGACATCCCGATCGTCACCTCGGCCCTCGCGACCTTGGAGGCGTGGCACCCTCGCGAAACGTCGAGGCAGGCGCTGTGGAACTGGACGCTGTCCCGGATTCGCATCGTGCATACGGACGACCAACTGATCGCCATGGCCCGCGGCATGCTGAAAGCAGCCAGCCTGCATGGGCACAAATATGCCCTTGACGCCATTCTGGCGGCTGTGGCCGGGCGGGAAGCCGCGCAGGGAGCTCAGGCGACCGTCTTCACCTCCGACACCGACGACATGAATCAACTCCTCGCCGGACACTCCGTGCGAGTCGAGAAGGTCTGACGCGACGTCGCTCGCACCTCACTCCGACCACGCGCCGGCTCCCCCGAGCACCCCGTGCCCGCGTCAGACAGCGTCGGCCGGCACGTATTCCGTACGCACGGGAACGGGCTCTGGCTCTTCGCCGTAACTCCCGCACTGCATACGGTCTGACGCGTGCTGGATACGACCTCACCCGCTAGGCGATCCCCGATCTCGTACGGGCGTCGCCCCGGCCGCTCCAGCGGCTGGCAGCGACCCACGCAGAGACCAGCGCCCGCCCCCGGTTTCGTGACCAGAGCCGGGGGCGGGCGGTCATCGGGGCAGCGACGGCGGCTCTGCGTACAGCGGATTTCCCGGGGCCGGGCTGACCCGGGCGAACGAGGTCACCAGCGCCCGGAACCCGTCGTGGTCGTGTCGGCGGGCGGTGTGCTTGATCGCCCAGTCCTCCGGCCCCTCTGGCGAGGCAGCGGGCTCAGACGTGGCGAGGCACGTCGTGCACTCCATCACGAAGATCGGCTCGGAGGCTCCCGGCGTGGTGTCCCTGCCGAGCATCCACTCCGCGTAACGGATCACCGAGCGGGGGCTCACAGCGTCCGCTCCGGTGCCGGCACCTGAAGCAGCCTGCCCTGCCCCAGCGCCACCAGGTCGGCCACGGCCCGCGCCGCGCACACGCTGCCCACCGCGCTGGGTGGCACGGCCCAGTACGGGCCCGGCCGCGCGGTCAGGTCGAGGCGCGGCACTCCCAGCCACGTTCCCGGCCGCAGACACTCGACGTCCGGCACCCGCCAGTCGGCGTACGTGCCCGGCGGAACGAGGGCGTAGTACCAGACGCCAACGCCGTACGCGTCATGGATGACCGCCCCGTCCTCGAGGACCTCAGCGAGGAACGAGGCGACGGCGTCCGGGTCTTCGCTGTCCGCCGCCGCGTGGACGACGGGGGCGGGCAGGCGGATCGCGTCGAACACGGCGCCCGTCCGCAGGAGCGCGATACCCACATCGAGCTCCCGCCCGGCCTGCGCGGGCACGTGGTGCGCGGAGGCGAGCCAGTCGGTGATGGCTCTGCTGGTCTGGTTCATCACGGCGTGATCACCTCGGTGGGCTGGACGTAGCGGATGAACGCGGCGGCCGCGCGGCCGCGGAGCGGGAGCGCAACGGCGAGGTGAGCCTCCGACGGCGTCACGACCCCCTCGATCCGCCCGTCCTCCATGAGCCGCAGCACGCGTACCAGGCCCGGCCGTTGGTCCTTCGCGCGGTCCAGCGGCCCGACGTCGTACAGGGCGGCCGTCACCGTCCATGCCTGGGCCGTGGCGTACATGCGCAGCGCGTCGAGCGCTACGTCCGGGTCGTTGCCGTCTGAGATGGAGGCGTACAGGGCGACGTTCACGCCTTGCCTGCCGGTTCCGATGGGGAGAGCGAACACGGGACAGCCCCTTGTCAGTGGTGGGTTGGCTCCACCGACGACCGTAGGAGCGTGCGGGCGACATCATGGGTACGGCCCGTGCCTACTCGATTACAGGTACAACCCGTACCTACGCGGGGACGTCCCACGCGCGAGCCAGCCCACGCGCGTCAGGTCGAATTGCTGCCGGGCCCGCCTCGACGAGGTCCACCACTGTCGCTCGCGCAAACAGGTTGTACCGGGCAGTCTCCGGCGACAGCGTCTCGGCCTGCTTGAGGAAGTGGACGACGGCGATGTCCTCGCCCGCCAGGCTGTATGCGCGCGCCGACTCGATCGCGTGGAATCCCCGCCGGGTCGCCGACGGCATCGAGGACACGTCGAGGCCGCCGGCCGCGTCGACAGCGGGACCGCGCTGAACGAGATCGACGCGCATGGTGAGTTGGTAGGCGTCCACCATGCCCCGCCCAAAGATCAGGTACGGGTGGCTGTACGACGCGCCAAGTGCCCGCGCCGCATCGTCTGCCATGTCCCAATGATGCTCGGCCGGCCCGGAACGGCCGGTCTTCGCGTACGACAGAGCGGCTGCCAGATGCAGGAGTCCCCAGCGCGCGGTGTCCTCTTCCCCGCGGTCCCGACGCAGTAGCTCGGCAGCCCGCATGGCGAGGTCCACGCGGGCATCGGCCGCCTCCCCGGCGTCGCGGTAGACGTGATTCATGTACCAGGCGGCCCCGGCGATCGCGCGCGGATCGTCGGCATCCTGCGCGGCTGCCATGGCCCGGTCCCCAGTCAGCAGCACGAGCTCAGGCACGGGCTGGAAGGACAGGTAGAGCTGGGTGAGGTGGTACACCTCGGCGAGCGCAGCCAGGGCCCGACGCCGCGGGCTGCCGTCAAGGGTCCGCGTTGCGGTCTGGAGATCGGTCAGCAGCCCGGGCAACACATCGGCGACATGGGTTCGATGGTCACCGATGCCGTGCCACAGCAGCCATGACTGGCGTACGCGCGCGGTCAGATCCTCGATTCGAGGCGGCTCGGTGTCCGGGATGGTGAGCGTGTAGGCGGTGAGGGCCTTCTTCACTCGCTGGAGCGATGGGTGGGCAGCGTTGCGGTACGTGGACGCGGTGACGCGGTCGTCGCCGGTGAGGTCGGCGAGGGACGCGACGTCGAGGGTGTCGGCCATGCGCATGAGCATGGGCAGGCGCGGCATGCGGAGGTGTCCGGATTCGATGGCTTTCCACCATTCCATGGACTTGCCTACTCGGGCAGCTGCGTGAGCGCGCGTCATCCCTTTCCGCTCCCGAGAGCGTCGCACGCGCTGCGCAAAGGTTTCGGTGTCCGGCGCGTTGTCAGTCTGATCGGGCATACTGAACTCCGTTCTGAACCTGGACAGTCAGAACGCTACTCCCCTTGGTGTACGGGGAGATGACGAAAGTGCCGCCTCCCTCCCGAAGGCGAGAGGGGGTGCAGCACATCATCTGCCCGGGGAGACGCGCGCGCTGTTCGTCGTGGCCGTGGCATTAACGTCAGCGGGTTCCCCAGCACGCGAACGCCGATCCCAAGCCCGCTCAGCGAGGCGGCATCCGATGCTACGGATCCGGCTACAGGCCGGCGTCTGTGTGTGCCGCGCACGAAGAAGATCTCCCTCTACGAGGGGGCGGTCGCACCTGGCGCTGACGCCGGCCAGGAGCTCTTCCGGAGCAGCCCGTTCCCTCCCTGCCCCGGGCACCCGCACCCGATGCGCGTGATGACGAGCGCCGAACAGGTCTACTGGGCCTGTCCGCGACGTCCTGAAGTGTCCGTGGCGTTCATCTACGCCAACCACTGAGCTCGACAACGCCACACGGACCGCACCCGGGCACCCGGGCCCCACCCAGGCACGCGCGCCCCGCCCGCGGCGGCTCGGCCTCCGTCCCCGTGGATGCCGAGGCTCAGCCCATGGCCCGCAGGGACGACTCCCTCGGCGTGAGGCGCGCCGGGACGGTCTGTCCAGCCCCGCCTTGGCCGCCCTCGACGAGGTCCGCGAGCGCGGCCACCGCGGCCCCGGCCGTGCGGTGCGGGGCGAGCGTGACGGTGGAGACGGGCGGGGCGGTGGTCTCGTACGCCGGATCCTCACTCGCGCACACCACGAGCAGGTCGTCCGGCACCCGCAGTCCCCGGCGGGCCGCCGAGGCGAGGAGGCGGTGGCCGCACGGATCGTAGAGGCCGTACACGGCGTCCGGCCGGCCGGGTCCGCCGAGCAGGGCGTCCAGGGTGCGGCCGTCGCGGTCGCCGAAGTCCAGCGGCACGACCCGGGGTTCGGCCGCGTGCGCGGCGCACCACTCCTCGTACGCCGCCCGGCAGCTGCGCGTGTAGTGCTCCTCGCCCGGCCCCGCGATCAGGGCGATCCGGCGCGCGCCGCGCTCGGCGAGGTGGTCCAGGACGTCGTGCGTGGTGGCCCGGTGGTCGTTGTCCACCCACGCCTCGCGCGCGCCGAGCCGGGCCGGGCGGCCGTCGAAGACCAGCGGCAGGCCCCGGGCGCGCAGGATGCGGACGACGGGGTCGTCGGCCGGGCTGTCCAGGAGCACCACCCCGGCGACGGGCACGGTCCGCCACAGCGTCTCGGCGGGCGCGGCCGGGAGGGCGATCAGGGCGTAACCGCGCCGGTGGGCGGCGGCCGTGGCGGCGCTGATCGCGCGGGCGTAGAACGGGATGCCGGCGAAGTCCCAGGAGAGCGTGCCGTACGTGGTGACGGCGAGGGCGAGGGTACGCGGCGGGGGCTCGCCGTAGCCGAGCGCGGCGGCGGTCGCCCGGACGCGAGCCCGGGTCGGCTCGGCCATGCGGCCGGTGCCGTTCAGGGCGTTGGAGACGGTCGCCACGGACACCTCGGCCGCGCGGGCCACGTCGGTGAGGGTCACTCGGGGCACGGGCTCAGCGTACGGAATCCGTCGCCCGAGCGGGAGTTCGCGGGGCAGATCGGCTGCGCCGGGGCGGTGGTGGTTAAGGGATTAATCGCGAAGGGTGCGGTGTCGGACGAGCCGCTGTGCGGTGGCGGATGAGCCACTGCGCCGTGGCGGACGAACCACTGCGCCGTGGCGGACGAACCACCGTGCCGTGGCGGACGAACCACCGTGCCGTGGCGGACGAACCATTGCGCCGTAGCCGACGAACCATTGCGCCGTAGCCGACGAACCACTGCGCCGTAGCCGACGAACCACCGTGCCGTGGCGGACGAGCCACTCGAACCCCCAGGAGTCCCCGTGAATCCGAGCTCGACACCTTCCCGCCGCCGGATCCTGGCGACGAGCCTGGGCGCCGCGGTCGCCCTCCCCCTGGCGTCCCCGGGTACCGCCTCCGCCTCCGCCTCCGCCTCCCGGCGGCGCTCGGCGGCGCTGGTGGTGCACCACGCGCGGGTCCTCACCGGCGAGGCGCACGCACCCGTCGAGCAGGCCGTGGCGGTCGGCCGGGACGGGAAGGTGCTCGCGACCGGGAGCGACGCGGCGCTGCGGCGGTTCGTGGGGCGCGACACCGAGGTGGTGGACGCGCGCGGGGCGACGGTCATGAGCGGCATCCACGACGGCCACGCCCACCCACTGGGCGCGGGCGAGCGCTCCCTGCACCCGTCCCTGGGCGGAGCGACCCTGACGGTCCCCCAACTCCAGGACGCCGTACGGGAGTTCCTGTCCGCCGACGCGGCGCACGAGCCGGACGGCTGGCTGGTGGTCGAGGACTGGAACCCGGTCGGGCTGCTCCCCGCCGGGACCGTCCCGCACCACCGCGTGCTCGACGCGCTGCCCACCCGCCGCCCGATCGCGCTCATCGGCAACGACGGGCACAACGCGTGGGCCAACCAGCGCGCTCTGGACCTCGCCGGGATCACCGCCGCCACCCCCGATCCGGCGGGCGGCCAGATCGTGCGCGACGCGGACGGAAAGCCGGGCGGCCTCCTGAAGGACACCGCCCAGGACCTCCTGACGAGGGTGATCCCGCCACCGACGCGGGCGCAGCTCCTGGACGCCTGTGCGAAGGCACTGGCGCAGGCGGCGGCGTCGGGCATCACCACGTTCATGGACGCGTCGGTGGACACGCACCAGCTCGACACGTACGCCGCGCTGGCCGCCACGGGCCGCCTGCCCCAGCGGATCGTGCCCGCGCTGCTGATCGGCCCGGACCTGGCGAAGGACCCGGCGGGGGCGCTGCGTCACGTACGGGACCTGCGGGCGCGGTACGGGCAGGTGCCCGGGCTGCGGTTCGGGACGGCGAAGGTGTTCCTGGACGGGGTGATCGAATACCCGTCGCAGACGGCGGCGCTGCTGAGCCCGTACCTGGACGCGGAGGGCAGGCCGACCGGGCACCGGGGTGATCTGTACGTCTCCGCCGCCGACTACGGCCGGCTGGCGACGGTCTTCGACCGGGCGGACTGGCAGTTGCACGCGCATGCCATCGGGGACCGGGCGGTACGGACGGCGCTCGACGGGTACGAGGCGGCGGTGCGCGCCAACGGCCGCCGCGGCAACCGCCACACCGTGGCGCACCTCCAGCTGGTCCACCCGTCCGACCACCGCCGCTTCGCGCCGCTCGGGGTGGTGGCGTGCATGCAGTTGCAGTGGGCGATGCGGGACATCTGGACGATGGAGGCGCTGCTGCCGTACATCGGGGCGGAGCGGCACCGGCTGATGTACCCCGCGCGCAGCCTGGAGCGCCACGGGGCGGCGCTCGCGGGCGGCTCCGACTGGCCGGTCGACCCGCTCCAGACCTGGAACCAGATCCGCACGGCGGTGGACCGGGAGGGGGCGGAGGCGGGGGAGGGAGCGCTCTACCCGGAACTGGAGGGTCTGAGCCGCGCCTCATCCCTCCGGATGCACACGGCCGGGACGGCGCACCAGCTGCGCATGGAGCGGGTCAGCGGGCGCCTGCTGCCGGGGATGGCGGCGGATCTGGTGGTGCTGGACCGGGACGTGACGCGGGTGCCGATCGCGGAGGTGTCGGGGGTGGGGGTCCGTCTGACCCTGGTGGGCGGCCGGGTGGTGCACGAGGGCACCACACCCCCGCCCCGGCCCCGCTCCGCACCCCGCCCGGCCTCCCTGACAGGCGTACACGGCGACCGCCACGGCGCGTGCGGGTGCGGCCGGGGCTGAGGCGGGGGCGTACCCACCCGCGGGTACACGGCGACCGCCACGGCGCGTGCGGGTGCGGCCGGGGCTGAGGCGGGGGCGTACCCACCCGCGGGTACGCGGCGACCGCCACGGCGCGTGCGGGTGCGGCCGGGGCTGAGGCGGGGGGCGTGCCTACCCGGCAACGGGGTGCCGCTGTGCCCACCCGTGCCGCCCTGGCGGCACGATTGCCCACAGCTGGGGGGGGAGGCGCCGGAGCCCTGAACAGGGGGGAGGGGCCGCAGGCCCCGTCCCTTAGGGGCGCGGGGAACTGCGCGACCAGCCCCCACCGGCCCGCAGACGAACAGGGGCCGGGGCGAAGCCCCGAAGCGGGGCGCAGGGGCCGCAGGCCCAGGGGCACAGGGGCCCGAGGGCAGAGCCCCGCACCGGGGGCCGCAGGCCACGCGCCGACGGGGCAGGGGCCCGGGGCCGCAAGCCCCCCACCCCCGGGGGGGCGGGGGCGTAGCCCCCGGGGCTAACGGTCCGGGCGGAGTTCCGTCGGGCACGCCGTCCCCCGGCGGAGACTGTACGGCGCGGCAAGCCGATACGTACCGGCATGCGGAGCCAGCAGCTCCGTCCACTCGTCCCCCGCCGCGTCCTCCGCCGCCTTCCACAGGCACCCGTTCGGATTCGTGTACGTCTTGGGCTCCCCGTGCCCCCGCCGCTTCGACTCCGCAGTCTCCTGCGGCGGCTCCACACCCTTCCCCTTCTCGTCGACCAGCTTCAGCCACGGCGAGTACGGGATACGGACGAGGACCCGCCCCGGCGCGGACACCTTCAGCGTCCACTCGCCCTCTCCCGCGCGCTCCACCACCGCGGGCAGATCGGCGAGCGGGGTCGGGTTGTCGACCGCGAAGAGCCGCCAGTTGGCGTTTCTCCACACTTCCTTCAGGTACGGCTGGCCCTTCTCGACCAGCTTGGCCTCCTGCACGGCGCCGTTGGAGTCCGCCGGGCCCATCGGCAGCACCACGTAGTGGACGGCCCAGCGGTCCAGCCAGCCGTGGTAGCTCGACGGGTTCAGCGTGTCGTCGTAGAAGAGCGGGTTGCGCTCCATGTCGGCCTGGCGGTTCCAGCCCCGGGCGAGGTTGACGTACGGCGCCAGCGCCGAGGCCTCGCGGTGGCTGGAGGCGGGGACCACCTCGACGCGCCCGCGCTCGGCGCCGACCTCCTGGAGCTGGTCCACGAGCGGCGCGAGCTCGCGCGCCCAGGACGCGGCCGGCAGGGTGCTGATGATGTCGTCGGCGGCCTTGAAGCCGACCCAGAAGTTCATCCCCGCGAAGGCGATGACCAGCGCGTACCACTTGCGCGAGCGCGGTGCCACGTACGGCAGGGCGGCCAGGAACACCACGCCCGCGAAGAGCATCGCGAGCCGGGTCACGTTGGACCCGATCTGCGAGTCGATCAGCCAGGTGAGCAGCGTGCCGATCCCGTACACCGCGGCCCCCGTGCGGACCGTCCTCCAGTCCTTCGGGACCGCGAAGAGGATGATCACCGCGAAGAGGAACGGCAGCGACACCGAGGCGAGCGACATCGGCTGGGTGCCCGAGAAGGGGAACAGCAGGGCGGAGAGCGCCACGACCGCGACCGGCGGCAGACCGAGGGCGTACGCGCCCGGGCGGCGCCCGTTCAGGAATAGCGCGGCCGCGACCACCCCGAGGAAGAGGCCCGCGACCGGGCTGCTCGCCGTGGCGAGCCCGGCCAGCGGCGCGGCGACCGCGCCCTTGGCCCACCGCTCGGTGCGCCAGCGGTGCGGCCAGCAGAAGACCGCCGCGACCGCGCCGAGCGCGAACATCGTGCCGAGGCCGAAGGTCACACGGCCGGACATGGCGTTGCACAGGAAGGCGAAGAGCGCCGCGAAGGCGCACGGCAGCGGATTGCGGACGGCCCGCACCCGCACCAGGATCAGCGTGATCAGCCCGGCCGACACGGTCCCGGCGATCATCATCGTCGAACGGACGCCGAGCATCGACATCAGATACGGCGAGACCACGCTGTACGAGACGGGGTGCATCCCGCCGTACCAGGCCAGGTTGTACGCGGAGGCCGGGTGGCGGCCGACGAACTCGGCCCAGGCGTCCTGCGCGGCGAGGTCGCCGCCGCTGTTGGCGAAGAGGAAGAACCAGAGGACGTGGCCGACGGCGGCGATGGCCGTGACGGCGTACACGGGGTGCCGGACGGTGAAGGCCCGCACGCGCCGCACCAGGTCCCGGCCCGCACCCGGGGCCGTACCCGGGGCCTTGTCCGGGTCCGTGGCGGTGTCCGGGGCCTTGCCCGCGGCCGGGTCCGGTGCCGGAACCGTCTGCGGCTCCTCGTCCGGGACCGTCTGCGGCTCCTCGTCCGGAACCGTCTGCGGCTCCTCGTCCGGAACCGTCTGCGGCTCCTCGTCCGGAACCGTCTGCGGCTCCCCGTCCGGGACCGGCCTGTCGTCGTCCAGGACCGCGGCCGCGTCGGGGGCCCCGGTCAGGTTCTCTTCCCTCACCGGGTCCCTGTTCTCGTCGTTCTCGTCCTGTATTCGTCCACCCGGCCGAGAAGGGCTGCTGCCGTCGGCGCGGGTGGGCGTCGGCTCAGCGGTGGTCACTGCGGCTCTCCCGCCTCACACAGTCTCAGGACGTCTCTCGCCCCGTCGTTCATACGGACGCCGCCCAGCGTCCCCCAGTTGACCGAAGCTAGCACGAGGGCGCCACCGGAGACCGGGGCGCCCTCGTCCGTATCAGCTCGCCATCGGCTCGCGGATCGGCCCGGACGGGTCAGCCCAGACGGGTCAGCTTCGACCCGAAGCCGGGCTCGGCGAGGGCCTTCTGGAGGGCGACCGGGGCGGAGACCTGGCCGGGTCCGGTGCCCACGGTCAGCTTGCCGACCACTGTGCCCGCCTTCGCCGAGTGCGGCACCTTGGCGTCACTGGGAGTGAGCGAGATCGCCGCCTCCAGGCTGGGCCATCCGGCGAGGGTCAGGTCCTTGGTGGCGACGACGGGGGTCTTGCCGCCCAGGCCGTCGTCCACGTACCCGACGACGTCACCCTTCTTGATCACCGTCTGCGACGTCAGCGACTTGCGGGTGGCGATCAGGACGTCCTTGCTGACCTTGTTGACCAGGTCCAGGATCGAGATGGCCTTGTGCTGGCCGAAGACCGCGCCGACGATCGTCTGCTTGGTACCGCCGACCTCCTTGGTGGCGGCGAACAGCAGGTTGCCGCCGGCCTTGGTGGTCGAGCCGGTCTTGATGCCGATCGCGCCGTTCTGCGGCACGAGGGTGTTGTAGTTGCGCCTCTTCACGCCGTTCGGGTCGATCCAGAACGGCTGCCGGGTGATGTCGACGAGCGCCGGGTCCTTCACCAGCTCCGTGGCCAGCTTCACCTGGTCCACGGCGGTCGAGACGGTGGTGGCCTGCAGACCGGACGGGTCGGTGTACGTGGTGTTCGTCATCCCGAGCTGCTTCGCGGTGGCGTTCATCTTCTCGACGAACGCCGCCTCGGAGCCCGCGTCCCAGCGCGCGAGCAGGCGCGCCACGTTGTTCGCGGACGGAATCATGATCGCACTGAGCGCGTCCTTCTGGCTGAGGGTCTGGCCCGCCTTGATGGTGTCGAGGGTCGACTCGTCACCGGTCTTGTTGTAGCCGCCCTCCTTCTCCGCGAGCTTGTCGACGGGGATGGAGGCGCCCTTCTCGCCCAGCTTCATCGGGTGGTCGCGCATGATGATGTACGCGGTCATCGACTTGGTCACGCTGGCGATCGGGACCGGCTTCTCCTCGCCGAACCGCCCCACCGTGCCGAGGCCCGCCACGGTGATCAGGCCCTGGCCCTCCTGGGGCCACGGCAGTTGCGGCGCGGCACCGTCGAAGGTGAACTGCGGCGCCGCCGTCATCTTCAGGGCCGGGTCCGGGAGCGGGCGTACGAACTGTACGACCGCAAACACGATCAGCAGCAGGATGACCAGCGGGGTCCAGATCTTGAACCGCCGCACCGCGGTGCGGACCGGGGTCTGCGCCGGGGGCGGGGTGTTGGTGAGCTCCGCGAGCAGGTCGAGCGGCGGCTTCGGCGGCAGCGGCTGCTGCCGGGTCCGCTCGGCGGCGTCGGGGTCCGGCACGGAGATGCGGGGCGAGGCGGGGGCCTTCGGCGCGGCGGACGCGGCGGGTGCGGCGGGAGCCGCGGGCGCGGCGGCCTTCGCGGCCTCGGCCTCCGGCTTGCCCGCGTCCGGGGCCTTGGGGGTCGCCGGACGTACGTCGTCGGAGCGCAGCGGTACGAACGTGCTGGCCCGCTCCGCCGTCGGCTCGGCCGCGCCCGGCCGCCGGATGGCGGTGGTCGGCTGATCCACGACGGGCGGCTTGACGGCCTTGAAGGCGGTGGTGGGCTGGTCGACACCGGTGGCGGCGGTGGCGGGGCCGGGCTTGCCCGCGCGGTCTTCGGCGCTCGGCTTGCCCGCGCTGTCTTCGGCGCTGGGCTTGGCGCCCCAGGAGGCGGCGCGGGCGTCGGCGCCGGGCTTGTCGGCGGCGGGCTTGTCGGCGCCGGGCTTGTCGGCGGCGGGCTTGTCGGCGCCGGGCTTGTCGGCGGCGTCGGCCTTGGGGGTCGGTTTGTCGGCGCCGGGGGCGGGGGCTGCCTTGGCGGCGGGCGCGGGGGCGCGCTCGGGCTTCGCGTCGGCGGCGGGCTCGGTACCGGGGGCGGACTTCGCGTCGGCCTTGGCGGCGGGCGCGGAGGCCCGCTCGGGCTTCGCGTCGGCTCCCGGCTCGGCGCCGGACTCGGACTTCGCCTCGGCCTTGGACTCGGACTTCGCCTCGGGCTTCGCCTCGGGCTTGGTCTCGGGCTTCGAGGCCGTCCCGGGGTTCGGGGTCTCTTCGGGGCTCGCCTTGGCCTCGGGCTTCGCTTCCGGCTTGTCGGCCTGCCCGGCGTCCTGGGCGGGCTCGTCGGCCGCCTTGGCGCCCGGCTCGGGGGCCGAGGCGTCGTCGGAGGCGGGAGCGGGCCTGTCGCCGCGCTCCTGAGCCGCGGGCTCGTCGTCGGAGGCGTCGTCATCCGTCTCGGGCGCCGCCGTCGGCGCGGGCACGGTCTCCCGTACGGGCGTAGCCTCGGCGGCTGGCTCCTCGTCCGTGTCCTCCTCGGCGGCAGGCGAAGCCGGAGCCGGGGCCGGAGCCGGGGTGTCCGCCTTCGCGGAGCCGGAGCCGGAGCCAGCGGCTGAGCCGGAGCCGGTCTCCTCGGCCGCGTCCGCGTCCGCCTCCCCGTCCGTGGCCACCCACGCCGCCACGGCCGCCCGCAGGCGGGTGTCGCGGGACTCGTGGTCCTCCTGGCGCGGGGCGCGGAAGACGGCGGTCGCCTGGTCCACGGGGGCGGAGCCGCCGGCCGTGGCCCGCTCGGCACCGGAGCCGTTCACGGAACCGTTGGCGGAACCCTTCGGCGATCCGTTGGCCGGGCCGGCCACAGACCCGCCCGCGGAGCCGTTCGCGGACCCGCTCGCGGAGCCGTTCGCGGACCCGCTCGCCGAACCAGCCGCGGAGCCACCCCCGGACCCCTTCGCGGAAGCGTCCCGCTCCGGCGCGGAACCGGACGCGGTGCCGGGGCCGTCATCCGGGCGGAACACCGCCACACGGGGATCGCGTTCGCTCGGAGTCGTCTCCCCCGACGACTGCTGCTGCTTCGACCTGTCGGGGGACTCGCCCGCCACCGATGCCTCCTCCCGGCGCCCCGGGGCGCCGTCCGAACCTGTCCGAACCATCTACCAGTGTCCTGTGTGCGGGGTTGACCCTCGTGCTAGACGAGAACGACATACCTATCGGTTCCCGTACTTACCGCCCAGGCGCTCTCGACAGATGAATGTGAGAGGGGTCACCCTGTCATTCATCCACGCGGGGAGGCATGGATGGGCAGGAGCCGCAGAACAATTCCGGAGGAGCTTCTGCTGCTCGCTCTGGACCCGGCCACGGGTACCACAGCGCAGCCGCAGTCGCTCGACCTCGGCCTCGCCGGAGCACAGCTAGTGGAGCTGGCTCTGGCAGGACGGATAGCCCCAGACGGGGATCGTATCGCCGTGGTGATGGCACGGCCGACAGGAGATCCGACACTGGACTCCGCACTGGAACTGCTGCGCAGGCGCGGCAGCCCGGTCCGGGCCGTCCACTGGATCGGCGGGCCCCGACTGGGGCTGCGCCAGATTTACCTCGCGCACCTGGAGCGGTGCGGCATGGTCCATGCCGTGGCGGGCCAGATGTGCGGAGTGCTGCCGACGACTCGCTACCAGGCGACGGACACGGCGATCAGCCGGGACATCAGGGCCCGGCTGGACAGTGCGATCCGCACCGGCGTACCGCCGGACCCGCGGACCGCGGCGCTCGCCGCCCTGGCCCATGCGGTCGGACTCGGCAAGCACCTCTACCCCGGCAACGAGGGGCGTTCATCGCGCTCCCGCCTCCGGGATCTGATCAGGCACGACCCCATGGGCGGACTGGTGGCGCACGCCGTCATGGACGTCCAGAACGGAGTGGGCGCACAGCCGCGCCGCAGCGCCAACGGCACCGGTACCGGCGCCGCGGCGGGCACCCGCGCGACCGCGACCGCCACCGCGCCCGGCGTTCCGATGCAGCCGCACCGCGGCAGCATGGCCCGCGCCGTGGCCCACTAGCGGCCGCTCCGGCACCACCTCAGGCACGAGAGCACGACGGCACCACCCCAGGCACGAGAGCACGACGGCACCACCCCAGGCACGAGAGCACGACGGCACCACCTCAGGCACGAGAGCACGACGGCACCACCCCAGGCACCACCTGCACCACCCGCACCACCCAGCACCAGGGCACCACCCCGCACCACCCGCCGCACCGACGTCCCCCTCACGACCCGGTTCGGGAGTCGCACCACGGGCGCGCGGGGCCGGCCTTCGCCGGTCCCGCGCGCTTCGCGTCTGCCGAGGCCCGGCGCTCGTACCCCCGGTAGCCGGTACCCCACCGTGTGTGGCCATTTCCCAGCGCGGCCCGGAACATTGGTGGCAGTCTGCAGAGCGAAAGAGCAGAAGAACAGCAGAAGTGCCGCAGCCGGAGGTGCAGTTCCCGTGGCGTCCAACGTCAATCCCACCGTCAGGCGACGCCGACTGGGCCAGGAGCTCCGTCGACTCCGCGAGCTCAAGGGCATGACGGCCGAGGAGGTCGCCGAGCGCCTGCTGGTCTCCCAGTCGAAGATCAGCCGCCTGGAGAACGGCCGCCGCTCCATCAGCCAGCGCGACGTACGCGATCTGTGCGGGGTGTACGAGGTCGAGGACCACCGGATCGTCGACTCGCTGATGCAGATGGCCAAGGACTCCCGGCAGCAGGGCTGGTGGCACGCCTTCGGCGACATCCCGTACAGCGTGTACATCGGTCTGGAGACGGACGCGGCGAGCCTGCGCGTCTACGAGTCGCTGATCGTGCCCGGGCTGCTCCAGACCCGCGAGTACGCGCAGGCGGTGATCGAGGGCATGTGGCCCGAGGCCGCCACCAGCGACATCGACAAACGGATCCAGATCCGGCTCAAACGCCAGGACCGGCTCACCGACCCGACCAATCCGCTGCGCTTCTGGGCGGTCATCGACGAGGCGCTGCTGCGCCGCGTGGTCGGCAACGAGCGGATCATGCGCGACCAACTGCTGCACCTGGCGCAGCTGAGCGAGCAGCCGCACGTGACGCTCCAGGTGCTGCCGTACGACGCGGGCGCGCACCCGGGCATGTACGGGAAGTTCGCCATCCTGGAGTTCCACGACGCCATGGACGCGAGCGTGGTCTACCTGGAGGGCGTGACCAGCGACCTCTATCTGGAGAAGGCCAACGACGTCCAGAGCTACACGGTGATGTACGAGCACCTGAGGGCCAAGGCGCTCAGCGCCGAGCAGTCGCGGGCGTTCATCCACCGTGTGGTCGACGGGTACTCGTTGTGAGCGAGTGACACGAGAAAAGCCCTGGGGCGCCGTGTGGGCGCGCACAGTACACCTGCGCGACCCCAACTGAGAAGAACCCGATGGAACATGCCACCCGGATGGATGAAGGGCCCCTGTCATCGGTGATGTTGCGGCGTAGCGTCACACGCAGAGCCGCTGGCCTTCAGCGGCCCGGCACATCACCCGGGCAACCGGACCAACCATCGGAGTAACTATGCGCGTTCAGCAGCATGCACTGACGGAGTGGACCAAGTCCTCGTACTCCGCCGTGAACGGCGACTGCGTGGAAGTCAAGGCGGCACCTCGCTCGACCGTGTCCGTCCGCGACTCCAAGAAGCCGCTCAACGGAATGCTCGACTTCGCCCCCGAGACGTGGTCGGCCTTCATCCAGGACGTCAACCGCAGCGCGCCGCGTGGAGCCTGACCTTCACCGGCACCGCTCCACCGCAAACCGCTCCACCGCACATCGCTTCATCGCAAACCGCTCCACCGCACACCGCTCCACCGCGAAGTGAGCAAGGCCCTCTCGACTGGTCCGCCGTCCTGGCCGAGGGGGCTGGTTGCTGTCCGGGCCGAGGGGGCGGGTCGCTGTCCGAGGGGGCTGGTCGCTGTCCGGGCCCGCCCGCGCTCACTCCGTCCGACGCAGCCGGTCCACGTACCGGTCCGTCCCCGGCACCGTGGGGATGAAGGGGGCGACCAACTCGACGCGCCCCAGCCCCGATTCGGCCACCGCCGCGTCCAGCCCCGCGAAGTGCTCCTCCCACACCTCGGCCGGGTCGCGTTCCAGGAACCACAGCAGCGTCAGCCGGGTGTCGACCCCCTCGACCTGCTTGACGTACGTCATCCGGTCGCCCGGCAACGGGGTCGGCCGGAAGACCGTCACCAGCGCGGCGGGCCCGCCCGTCAGCCGGCGCGGCAGATGCCGCGACCGCAGCCACTCCACCAACTCGCAACGCTGCCCGGGCCCTTCGGCGTCGATCACCTGGAGCACGAGCCCCGCGTACGGGTGGTCGAGGGCGTGGTAGTCGCGCGGGCCCGCCGCCCCGTCGCGGTAGACGGTCGCCTCGTGGTCCTGGAAGGCGGTGAAGACGTGCGTACGGTCCTGGTAGACGCGGCCGTCCCGGTTGAGCCGCCGGTTGATGCCGACGGTCCACTTCATGTGGTCGTCGTAGCGGCCGTCGGTGATCCAGTACGTGGAGAGGTAGCACCCGGCGGTCACCGGCTGGGCGATCGCGGACTTCTCCGGGTAGCGCAGCTCCTGGAGCTCGCGGGTGGCCACCCAGCGCCGCCCCGCGAACATCCAGGGCATGGCCATGGCCCCGGCGTAGTAGTGGTCGTCCTCGTACCAGCGGTTGTACGCGTACTCGTGGCCCGGGTGCGGCTCCACCATGGTGATCAGGGCGTGGCCGGGGTGCACCCCGTACGGCCCGACCGCCGCCAGCTCCGCGTACTCCTGGCTCCTCGTCTCCTCGCTCACGACGCCTCCTCGCTCACGACGCTCCCCTTCCCTCCTGCTCCGGACCGCCCTACTCTGACGCCCCGTCAGAGGAAGTGCCAGAGCCGGGAGGCGCCCAGATGTTGCTGAACGGGAAGACGGTCGTCGTGTCCGGCGTCGGCGCCGGGCTCGGTCACCAGGTGGCCGCGACCGTCGTACGGGACGGGGGCAACGCGGTACTCGGGGCGCGGACCGAGCAGAACCTCGTCAAGGCGGCCCACGAGATCGACCCCGAGGGCGCGCACACCGCGTACCGGCCCACCGACATCACGGTCGAGGCATCGTGCGAAGCGCTGGCCGCCCTCGCGGTGGAGCGGTTCGGGCGGATCGACGCGGTGGTCCATGTCGCCGCCTGGGACAGCTACTTCGGCGGCGTCGAGGACGCCGACCTCGCCACCTGGCAGGGCGTACTCGACGTCAATCTGCTCGGCACGCTGCGGATGACCCGGGCGTGCCTGCCGGCCCTCAAGGAGCGCGGCGGCTCGGTGGTCGTCATCGGCACGCAGTCGGCCATCGCCGCGCCGTCCCAGGTGCGCCAGGCCGCGTACGCGGCGTCGAAGGGGGCGCTGACGTCGGCGATGTACTCCATGGCGCGCGAGTTCGGCCCGCACCGGATCCGGGTGAACACGGTGCTGCCCGGCTGGATGTGGGGCCCGCCGGTGCAGGCGTACGTCCGGTTCACCGCGCACACCGAGAAGGTCCCCGAGGCCGAGGTGCTCGGGCGCCTGACCGAGCGGATGGCCCTGCCGGAGCTGGCGACCGACGGGGACGTGGCGGAGGCGGTGACCTTCCTGGCGTCGGACCGGGCGAGGGCGATCACGGGGCAGTCGCTGCTGGTGAACGCGGGCGAAGTCATGCGCTAGTCGGACCGGTGGAACCAGGTGGACCCGCCTCTCTCGGCCGCACGGGACCCGCATCCCGTGCGGCCGCTCACGTATGTAGGCGTGTACGCCTGTACGTGTGCACGTGTGTACGCGTCTGACGAAGTGGCCCGTTCATGGTGTGGCGGGGGCCCTGGGGGCGACAACACTCGATGAAGTAAAGGCACGGCAAATTCGTTCTGCTTCCTGATCTGTGTTCATATCCATGACCGTTGAAGGCCTTGACCACGCCTCCGAACAGGCGGTTCAATCCCCGGAAGTCCCCGCTCCCGCACGGGGCCCGCTGAGCCGGACGTAACTGACGAAGAGCACCGGCAGACACATCGACGTTCACAAGGCGGACCCCTCGGAGGGGACAATGAACAGTCTCGACTGGGCTGTGCTCATCGGCTATTTCGGCGTGATGGTCGCGATCGGCGTCTGGTCCCACAAGCGGGTGGACGACGTCTCCGACTTCTTCACGGCGGGCGGCAAGATGCCGTGGTGGCTCTCGGGCATCTCGCACCACATGTCCGGGTACAGCGCGGTGATGTTCACGGGGTATGCGGGGATCGCGTACCGCTACGGCGTGACGTCCTTCGTGACCTGGTCCTTCCCCATCGCGGTCGGCATCGGCATCGGCGCCAAGCTCTTCGCGCCCCGGCTCAACCGGCTGCGCTCGCGACTGCACGTCGCCTCACCGCTCGAGTACCTCAAGAACCGCTACAACGTCTCGACGCAGCTGGCGCTCGCCTGGTCCGGAATGCTCCTGAAGATCGTCGACGTCGGCGCGAAGTGGGCGGCCATCGCGACCCTGCTCTCCGTGTTCACGGGCATGTCCATCAATCAGGGCATCCTCATCACGGGCGTCATCACCGGCATCTACTGCACGGTCGGCGGCCTGTGGGCCGACGCCCTCACGGAGCTCGGCCAGTTCATCATCCAGCTCTGCGCGGGGGTCGCGATGCTGATCGCCGTGATGTCGAAGCTCGGCGGCTTCAGCACCCTGTGGACCGTCTGGGACAAGCTCCCGGACGCACACACCCACCCGACGGCGGGCCCGTACACGGTGACGTTCCTGCTCGCCTATCTCTTCATAAAGACGTTCGAGTATTCGGGTGGGATGTGGAACCAGGCCCAGCGCTACATGGCCACCGACTCGGCCCGCTCCGCGACCCGTTCGGCCCTGCTCTCCGCCATCCTGTGGCTGATCTGGCCGCTGGTCCTGTTCTTCCCGATGTGGTGCGCGCCGCTCCTGGTGCACGCCAAGAAGCCGGACGCATCCGACTCGTACGCCCTGATGACCGAGAGCCTGCTGCCGCACGGACTGCTCGGCCTGGTCATCGTCGGGTTCTTCTCACACACGATGGCGATGTGCTCCTCGGACGCCAACGCCATCTCGGCGGTCTTCACCCGGGACGTCGCGCCGGCGCTCTCCGGGCGGGCGCGCGGCTGGGACTCGCGGGCGGGGCTGCTGGCGGCGCGCATCTCGACCCTGGTGTTCCTGGGCCTGTCGATGTCCATCGCCACCCAGGTCAACTCGCCCGCCTTCCACGACATCATCACCGTGGTGATCAAGTGGGTGGCCGGGCTGATGGGGCCGATCGCGATCCCGTTCATGCTGGGCATGCTGCGTACGTTCCGCAAGTCCGGGCCTACGGCGGCGCTCACCAGCTGGGGGGCGGGTCTGGTGGCCTTCTTCTTCGTCAACTACCACCTGGACGGCTCGGACCGTACGAGTGTGGCGCTCCAGTACCAGGTGTCGGTGCCGCTGGCGATCTCGCTGGTTCTCTACATCGTGATCGGCCTGATCAGGCCGGAGGACACGCCGGAGCGGGACGCGCTGCTTGAGCGGATCAACTCCGACGGCGACGGTGACGGCAAGGGCCCGGGTTCGGCTTCGGCGGCGGCGTCCATTCCGGCGCAGGCGGGCGAGCCGGAGGTGATGGAACGCTGACGCCGACCGGCTCCGCGGGGGTTACGCCCGGGGGTAACGCGCCAGCCAGCCCGGGCTGTTGACGGCTGGGCCGTGCAGGGCCGGGCCCTGGGTCATTTCCATGGCGAAGTCGTCGGCCAGTTCGAGGACCGTGGAGCGTCCTTCCAGCTCGGCGAGCCAGCCGGGCGGGAGGGCGGTCTCGCCGTGGAGGGCGCCCATGAGGGTGCCGCAGAGGGTGCCGGTGGCGCCGGAGGGGCCGTCGTGGTTGACGGCGAGCAGCAGGCCGTGGCGGATGTCCTCGCCGACCAGGGCGCAGTACACGGCGATGGCCAGCGCCTCCTCGGCGAGGTGGCCGTCCCCGAGCGAGGCGACCAGGCCGGGGCTGGGCATGCCCTGGCGTACGGCGCCGAGGGCGTGCTGGAGGGCGTCCGTGACGGGCTGGTGGCCGGGGCGCTGGGCGAGCAGGGCGAGGGTGCGCTGGACGGCGGCGTCCAGGGACTCACCCCGGGCGAGGCCGTGCACGATCACGGCGAAGGCCCCGGCCGAGAGGTACGCGGCGGGGTCACCGTGCGTCTGGGCGGCGCACTCCACGGCCAGCTGGAGCACCAGCTGCGGCTCCCAGCCGACGAGCAGGCCGAAGGGGCCGGAGCGGGTGAGGGCGGCGGGGTCGCGGGCCTCGGGGTTCTTGGGCCGGTCGAGGGTGCCCATGACGTCGTCCGCGAGCCCGAGCAGGCAGGGGCGGACGGGGTCGCGTCTGCTGTAGAGCCACTCCTCCTTGGCGAGCCACCCGTTGTCCTTGCGGCGCTCGTCCGGTCCCCAGTCGCGCTGGGTGGCGCTCCAGCGGAGGTACGCGCGGTGGACGTCGGTCGGGGGGTGCCAGGCGCCGGTGTCCCGGCGGACCTGGGCGCGGATGAGGCCGTCGACAGTGAAGAGGGTCAGTTGGGTGGCGGCGGTGATGCGGGCGGTGGGGGTGGTGGGGGTTTGGGTGGGGGTGGTTGGGGTGGTGCGGGGGCCGCCTGTGGCGCCGCCTGGCTCGGCTTCGGTCGGGGCCGTGATGCCCTCGGGGCCGTACCGGGTGCGGATCGCTTCCAGGGGGAGGGGGGTGACGGGTGCGCCGAGCGCGTCGCCGATCGCGCCGCCGAGGAGGCTGCCGCGGACTCGGCTGCGGAAGTCCTGTTGCTCGGTGCGGCCCCATATGGACGTGGTGGGTCCGGTGGCTGCTGCGCTCATGGCGCAGCACTGTAATTGATTGGGTGCGGGCGAATAAGACCGCGAGGGGTTTGGGAAGGGGCGCCCTTTGAACGGTTTTTGTCCCCCACCCCGCCCCTTCCCTAAACCCTCCGGGGGCGGGAGGGTGGCTGAGGCGGTCTGCTGGGGGCTACGCCCCCAGACCCCCTTCGGGGCTTCGCCCCGGACCCCGTTCGTCTGCGAGCCGTGCATGGCTGGTCGCGCCCGCGGCGGAGCCGCACATGTCACAGGCCCGCGCCCCTAAAGGCCGGCTGTCCGTCGGGAGCGGGCTCGTTCGGGCTGGTCGCGCCCACGCGGCGGCACCGCACGCCCTGGAAGCCCGGCCGTCCGTCGGAGCGGCCCACTCGGGCCGGTCGCGCCCACGCGGCGAAGCCGCACATGTCACAGGCCCGCGCCCCTAAAGATCCGGCCGACCGTCGGGAGCGGGCCCACTTGTGCCGGTCGGGCCCCCGTCGGCCTGTCTCACGGGCAGGCTCAGCCCCGGCCTCCCAGGGGCGCGGGGAACTGCGCGATCAGCCCCCGCCGGGCCGCAGACGTACGGCCCCCGGTCGCCCGGCGAGGGACTAAGGGAAGGGGTGGGGTGGGGGGCACCCCTCCAGGCGCCTCCATGCCCGTTCCGTTCGGGTCGACAGCGCCTCCCCCGACCCCCCGGCGCACAGCCTCAGTTCCTCCAGCCCCTCCGCCTCCGCCGCCGCCTCCTCCCACGACACGTCCCGGGCCGGCGAGAGCAGTTCGTCCGCCCGGGGCCAGTCGCCGCGGGCGCAGGCCGCCACCAGGCCGTCGCCCTGCCAGGGCGCGGACGCGCAGCCCCGGCGGCTCGCCGCCATCGCCCGGTGGAACGCGCCCTCGGGGCCGGTCAGGGACGCCGCCGCGTCCGCCGCCGGGCCGAGGTTCCCCCGGGCCCGGTGCGAGGCCGCGAGGGCGGGGCCGGACCGCGCGCGGCCGTCCAGCAGCTCCAGGCAGTGGTCGAGGAGCGGGCCCGCCGCGCCGCCCCCCGCCAGGCACACCCGCGCCCGGCGCCCGTACGCCCAGCCGATCTCCGGGTCCAGCTCCAGGGCGCGGTCGAGGGCCGACAGCGCCTCCCCGGGGCGCGCGAGGGACAGCAGGGCCGCCGCCAGCGCCGCGTGCAGCGCCCCCTGGCCGGGGTCGAGCTCCACCGCACGGACCAGGCACGCGTACGCCTCCTCGTGGCGGCCCAGAGCCCGCAGCACCTGGCCCCGGCCCGCCACCGGCACCGCGTCCCGGGGGTCCTCCTCGGCCGCCGCCGCGTAGTCCGCGAGCGCCTCCTCGTACCGGCCGGCCCGGCGGTACGCCTCTCCCCGTACCGCCCGGATTCCTCGCTCGTCCGGGCCGGAGACCTCCACCGCCCGCTCCAGGTCCGCCAGTTCGCCCTCCGTGTCGCCCAGGTCGGCCCGCAGGAAAGCCCGTTCCACCAGCGGGGACGGGCTGTCGGCGTGGAGCCGGACCGCGCGGTCCAGGTCCGCCAGCGCCTCCTCCACCCGCCACAGCCGGCGCCTCATCCGGCCCCGCCAGGTCAGCGCGTACAGATCGTCCGGCGCCTGCTCCACCGCCCGGTCGAGGTCCGCAAGGGCGCCCTCGGGGTCGGACAGTTCCGAGCGCAGGCGGGCGCGCATGATCAGGGACCAGGTGTAGGCAGGATCGAGCTCCAGCGCCCGGCCGTAGTCCGCCAGGGCCTCCTCGAAGCGGCCCAGGGCCTCCAGGGACAGGGCGCGGCTGCCCAGCGCCCACGCGTACCCGCCGTCGAGGGCGAAGGCGCGGCCGTACTCCGCCACCGCCTCCTCGTGGCGGCCCGTCGAGCGCAGCAGGTCGCCGCGCTCCCCGACCACCCACGCCGGGTCCGTCGACAGCCGCTCCGCGCGCTCCAGGTCGGCGAGCGCGCCCGCCGTGTCCGCGAGGCCTCGGCGCACCTGGGCGCGGCGCACCAGCGCCCACTCGTAGTCCTGGTTCAGCTCCAGGGCCCGGTCCAGGTCGGCCAGGGCGCCCTCCAGGAGGCCCAGCTGGTGGCGGATCCGGCCGCGGCTGGCGGGGGCCCAGGCGTCGCCCGGGTCGAGGAGGATCGCGCGGTCCAGGTCCGCCAGCGCCTCCTCGAAGCGGCCGAGCCGGCGGTACATGTCGCCCCGGTAGCCGAGGTAGTACGCGTCGTCCGGGGCCAGTTCGCAGGCCCGGTCGAGGTCGGGGAGCGCGGCCGCGGGGCCGTCGAGCGCGTTGCGCACCACGCTGCGGCTGTAGTACGCCCGCACCCGCCCCGGGTCGAGCGCGATCGCCTGGTCCAGCTCGGCCAGCGCCTGCGCGTGCCTGCCCTCGTGGCGCAGCTCCCGGGCCCGTACGACATGGGCGCCCGCGCGGCCCTCGGCGCTGAGCCCGCCCCGGGACAGCAGCAGGGCCAGCACCTTCTCCACGCCGCCCTGTTCGTCGGCGAGCGCGGCCAGGCAGTCCGCGCCCCAGCGCCGCAGCGGCTCGGCGTCGGCGTCCTCGCCCGCCTCGGCCAGGGTCGTGGCCCAGCGGCGGGCGACGGCGGGCCCGGCGTCGCAGGCGTCGACGCCGTCGCGGAGCATCTGGGCGAGCGCGGCCCCGGGCCGGGCGCACAGCAGGTGGTACGACTCCTCCAGGCGCAGCTCGCGCCACCGCTGCCCGCTCCACAGGCGGTGTGCCGGGCCCGCCTCCGCGGCGGCCTCGCGGCGGGCGCCGATCGCTTCGGCGAGCCGCTGGTGGCAGGCGGTCCAGCGCTGCGGCGAGCCGGTGCGCTGGACGCCGAGCATGGCGGCGCGGACGACGCCGTGGTACTGGGCGCGCCCGCCGTGGTCGCTGACGAACGGCAGCGACCGCAGCCAGCCGTACAGGCCCGCCGCGTCCTCGTCGACGGCCGCCCGGAACACGTCCTCGTCGATGTGCCGGGGCAGCGCGCAGGCGAGCGCGGCCGCCCGCCGCACGGGGTCGCCCTCCCACTTCAGGAAGCGGTCGACGGCGGTGGTGCCGGGGGCGCGCGCGTCGCCGGGGTTCTCCGCGAGCGTGGACACCAGGACGGGCAACCGGCCGGAGAGCCGCAGCACGTCGCGGACGACCTCCTCGTCCACCACGCCCTTGGCGGCGAGCAGTTGGCGCGCCTCGGTCTCGGTGAACAGGTCCAGCGGCAGCTCCGCCACCAGGTCCGCGCAGTCCGCCCAGCAGCCGGGGTCCAGGCGGCGCTGGCCAGCGAGGACCACCACGACCTGGGCGGGCAGCGCCCCGTACCGCTCGGTGGTGAGCAGGTCGCGCAGCCAGGTGTCGAGGAACGGCGAGGTGCGTTCGTACGTGTCGAAGAAGAGGACGGTCCACGGCACGTCGTCGGCGATCCGCACCAGCTCCGCGACCAGGACCGGGGTGAGGACCTTCACCGGGTCCAGGACCAGCTGGACGTCCTCCTGCTTGCCGAACCGGGCGCTCAGGGCCGCCCGCATCCGCTCGGCTCCCAGGGCCAGTTGCTGGGCGTCCATGCCGCCCGCGAGCACGCCCACGCCGGGCACCAGGCCGAGGCCGACCAGGGACGCCTGGGCGAGTGCGGTGGAGCCGGGCGAGGGTGCCGCCGGGTCGGCGGGCGCGGTGGTGGACTCCGCCTCGTACCGCCGCTGACGGTAGGTGGCCAGGAGCCGCTCCAGGGCCTTGAGCGGGTGGCCCTGGCGGGTGAAGTGCGCGCAGATCGCGGCGAGCGTCTCGGGGACGCTGTTGACGGCCTCGTCGGCGTAGGCCGTCACCGCGCCGCGCTCGCGCGCGGTGTGCTCCAGTTCGCGGACGAGCGACGTCTTGCCGACTCCGGCGGCGCCGTGGACGTGGAAGACGAACCGGTGCCGTTCGTCGTCGACGGGGGCGTCGAAGTTCTCCCGGAACAGGGCGAGTTCGTCCCGCCGGCCGACGAACCCGGCCCGTCTGCGCCGGCGGATGAGCTCCTGCATCGACGGTTTGCCCACTGCCATGGGATCAGTATGCGACCCCCTGGCGCACCCGGGCCGCTCAGTCCCCCAACACCGGCAGCAGCTGCGGCAGATGGCCGTCCGACGCGTGGGCCGCGTCCTGCCTCTCGCGCGGCACCTCGCCGTACAGCGTGGTGCGCGGCCTGGCCGGACGGCCCGCGGCCTCCGCGATCGCGGTCAGGTCCTTGATGGAGCGGTAGGAGCCGTAACTCGATCCCGCCATCCGGGAGATGGTCTCCTCCATGAGCGTGCCGCCCAGGTCGTTGGCGCCCGAGCGCAGCATCTCGGCGGCGCCCTCGGTGCCCAGCTTCACCCAGCTGGTCTGGATGTTGGGGATGTGCGGGTGCAGCAGGAGGCGGGCCATCGCCATCACCGCGCGGTTGTCGCGGGTGGTGGGGCCGGGGCGGGCGATCCCGGCCAGGTAGACCGGCGCGTTGGTGTGGATGAAGGGCAGCGTCACGAACTCGGTGAAGCCACCGGTCTCCTGCTGGATGCGGGAGAGCGTACGGAAGTGGCCGAGCCAGTGGCGGGGCTGGTCCACGTGCCCGTACATCATGGTCGAGGAGGAGCGGATGCCCAGTTCATGGGCGGTCTTCACGACCTCGATCCAGGTGGCGGTGGGCAGTTTGCCCTTGGTGAGGACCCAGCGGACCTCGTCGTCGAGGATCTCGGCGGCCGTCCCGGGGATCGAGTCCAGGCCCGCCTCCTTGGCGGCGGTGAGCCACTCGCGGATCGACAGGCCGGTGCGGGTGGCGCCGTTGACGACCTCCATCGGCGAGAAGGCGTGCACGTGCATGCCCGGCACGCGCTCCTTGACGGCTCGCGCGATGTCGAAGTAGGCGGTGCCCGGCAGGTCCGGGTGGATGCCGCCCTGCATACAGACCTCGACCGCGCCCACATCCCAGGCCTGTTCGGCCCGGTCGGCCACCTGGGACAGGGAGAGGGTGTACGCGTCGGCGTCGGTGCGGCGCTGGGCGAAGGCGCAGAAACGGCAGCCGGTGTAGCAGACGTTGGTGAAGTTGATGTTCCGCGTGACGATGTACGTGACGTCGTCGCCCACCACGTCCCGGCGCAGCTCGTCCGCGATCCGGCAGAGCGCGTCCAGGGCCGGGCCGTCCGCGTGCAGCAGCGCCAGCGCCTCGTCGTCGGTGAGCTTGGTGGGGTCGTCGGCGGCCGTCGCGAGCGCGGCCCGTACGTCGGTGTCGATGCGGGAGGGCACCAGGCCCGGGGCGGCCGCCTCGCGCAGCGCCTCCCAGTCGCCGTACACCTCGTCGAAGTCGTCGCGGCGGTCGAAGGTGCGGCCCTCGGTGTCGATGGTGCGGTGCAGATCGGTGCGGCCGGTGGCGGTGAAGGCCTCCTCGGGCTCCTGCCAGGGGTGGCCCTCGACCACCGCGTCGGGCCGCGCGAGACCCGTCCCGGGGTCCGCGAGCGCCCGGACGTGCGGCAGCAGCCGGGGGTCCAGCCAGGGCTCGCCCCGCCGCACGAACTCGGGGTAGACGCAGAGGCGTTCGCGCAGCTCGAAACCGGCGGCGGCCGACTCCGAGGCGAGCTGCTCGATCCGCGGCCAGGGCCGCTCGGGGTTCACATGGTCGATGGTGAGCGGCGAGACCCCGCCCCAGTCGTCGATGCCCGCGCCGATCAGCCGTCCGTACTCGCTGTCGACGAGGTTGGGCGGCGCCTGGAGGCAGCCGGAGGGGCCCATGATGTGCCGGGCCACCGCGACCGTGGCGACCAGCTCGTCCAGCTCCGCGTCCGGCATGCCGCGCATCGCGGTGTCGGGCTTGGCGCGGAAGTTCTGGATGATGAGTTCCTGGATGCCGTGGTACGAGCGTGCCACGCGGCGCAGCGCGAAGAGCGACTCGGCGCGCTCCTCGTACGTCTCGCCGATGCCGATGAGCAGCCCGCTGGTGAACGGCACTGACGAGCGGCCCGCGTCCTCCAACACCCGCAGCCGCACGGCCGGTTCCTTGTCCGGGGAGCCGTGGTGGGGGCCGCCCGGCTCGGACCAGAGGCGGGTGGCGGTGGTCTCCAGCATCATGCCCATGGACGGGGCCACGGGCTTGAGGCGCTGGAAGTCGGTCCACGACATGACACCCGGGTTGAGGTGCGGCAGCAGGCCGGTCTCCTCCAGGATGCGGATGGAGATGGCCCGGACGTACGCGATGGTGTCGTCGTAGCCGTGCGCGTCCAGCCACTCGCGGGCCTCGGGCCAGCGGTCCTCCGGCTTGTCGCCGAGGGTGATCAGGGCTTCCTTGCAGCCGAGGCGGGCGCCCCGGCGGGCGATGTCCAGGACCTCGTCGGGGGACATGAACATCCCGTGCCCGGCCCGGCGCAGCTTGCCGGGGACGGTGACGAAGGTGCAGTAGTGGCACTTGTCGCGGCACAGCCGGGTGAGCGGGATGAAGACGCTCTTGGAGTACGTGATGACTCCGGGGCGGCCCGCGGCCGCGAGGCCCGCGTCGCGCACCCGGGCTGCGGAGGCGGCCAGGTCCACGAGGTCGTCGCCGCGCGCCTGGAGCAGCACGGCCGCCTCGGTGGCGTCCAGAGCGACGCCGTCCCTGGCTCGTTTCAGCGCGCGCCGCATCGCGTTGGCGGTCGGTGCGTCTGCCTGCGGTCGCTGCGCGCTCGGAGTCATCCCCCGAGCATACGAGCGGTTCCCGTACGACGACATGCCGCCCGGGATCTTCGCGTTCCCGCACTTTTCCGGCCAATCTTCCCCGACTGCCAGGAACTCGCTCCGTGTTCACACCGATACTGAGAGTCGCTCCGGGCCCGGGGGTGATCGATCCGCCATCCGATCCGTACCACTGAGAAACGGGACGGTACTGACGTGACATCAGAACGTACGCAGCCGACGACCCTCTACCCGGAGCTGGACGAGGACGCGCTCAAGCGGTACTTCGAGGCGCTCACCAGCGGCGACACCACGCACGTGGCGCCCGCGCGGGCCGCCGAGATCGAGGAGGCCAGGGCCGTCGCCCTGCCGGTCCGGGTGAAGATCCCCGGGGCGCGCGGGGACGAACTCGACGGGGTGCTGTGGAAGCACCTGGCCGGCGCGCGGGAGCGGCCCGCGGTCATCATGCCCTCGCCGTGGACCTCGCTCGGCTGGCTGGTCTACGTGGCGCAGGCGACCCGGTTCGCGGCCACCGGATACAACGTCCTGGTCTACTCGGCGCGCGGCTTCGGCGCGTCCGGCGGCGAGGTGGAGGTCGCGGGGCCGCTCGACGTCGAGGACGCGGGCAAGGCCATCGACTTCCTGACCGACCGGGTGGGCGCCGCCCCCACCGCGCTCGGCTTCCTCGGCGACTCCTACGGCTCCGGCATCAGCCAGCTGATCGCCGCCCGCGACGAGCGCGTCCACGCGGTCGCGGCCCTGTCCACCTGGGGCGACGTGGGCGAGGCGTTCTACGAGAACTCCACCCGCCACGTCGCCGCCGTCGCCACCCTGCTGAGCGCGGCGGGCGACGCACGGCTCAGCGAGCGCACCCGGCGGGCCTTCGACGACCTGCTCGCCGACCGCAACATCGAGAAGACGCTGGAGTGGGCGGCCGAGCGCTCCCCGCTCACCTACGTCGACGCCCTCAACCGCCGCTCCGTGCCGGTGTTCTTCGCGCACGCCTGGCACGAGACGCTCTTCCCGGCCAACCAGACCCTGCGGATGTTCCAGGCACTGACCGGCCCCAAGCGGATCGACCTGTCCATCGGGGACCACTCCGGTCCGGAGATGACCGGCATGCTCGGGCTGCCCAACCGGATCTGGGAGGACGCGCACCGGTTCTTCGCCCACCACCTCAAGGAGGTGGACAACGGCGTGGGCGGGCAGGACCAGGTGGTCAGCCAGGTCATGTGGGGCGCGGCGCTGGAGTCGCGGCCCACCTGGGACGCGGTCACCGGCAGCACCGAGCGCCTCTATCTGACCGGCTCGGCCGTCGACGGCGACGGCGGTCTCGCCGACAAGCCCGACACCGGCTGGAGCGTCCGCATCCAGACCGGCGCCGACACCCCGGCGACGGTGGCCGACGCGATCGTGACCGCCGGGTACGCCGAGATGGCGGGCAACCCGAAGGTGTACGCGGTGAACGAGATCGACCGCGCCGACGCGGGGGTGTGGGCGAGCCAGCCGATGGCGGTGACCACCAAGCTGCGCGGCATCCCGCGCCTGCACCTCGCGTACACGCCGAGCGCCCACCACTCGACGCTGATCGCCCACCTCTTCGACGTCTCCCCCGACGGCGCCGCGCACATCGTCACGCACGCGCCCTTCACCCACCTCGGCAAGGAGCCCGGGCAGCGCGTCCGGGCCGAGATCGCGCTCCAGGCCACCGGTTACGACGTGCCGGCCGGGCACCGGCTGCTGCTCGTGATCGACGCCCGCGACCCGTTCTACGGCGACGCCAACCAGCCGCGCGCCACCATCGACATCGCGGCGGACGACGAGGACCCGTCGTACCTGGACATCCCGCTCGGATGAGGTCCGCGGGGGGCGCGGCGGCCCGGCACCGGCCGGCCGCCGCGCCCTCACACGTACGTCCTCACAGGCACGTCCTTACCCCTACGCCCTCACACGTACGGCGCGAACTCGTCCAGCGCCTTCAGTACGGTCCGCTCGTCGCCGGACGGCAGCTGGAGGACGATCTCGTCGATGCCCAGGTCCGCGTAGTGGGTGAGCTTGCCGGGCGAGGGGAGCACCGCGTACGGGACGATCCGCAGGTCGTCCGGGGCGCGGCCCGCCTCCTCCCAGGCCCGGCGGAGCAGCGGCAGGGAGTCGGTGAGCCCGCCGCCGCCGATCGGCAGCCAGCCGTCCGCGTACTCCGCGATGTGCGCGAACAGCTTCGGCCCCGCCGCGCCGCCGACCAGGACGCGCGGCGCCCCGTTCCGCACCGGCTTGGGGTGCGCCTCGCTGGGCCGCACCGAGCCGTAGGCGCCCTCGTACCCGGTGGGCTTCTCGGCCCACAGCGCCCGCATCAGCGCCATGCGGTCGCGCACCAGCTCACGGCGCGTGGACCACTCCACCCCGTGGTCTGCGGCCTCCTCGCGGTTCCAGCCGTAGCCGACGCCGAGCGTGAAGCGGCCGCCGGAGAGGTGGTCGAGGGTGGCGGCCTGCTTGGCCAGGTCGATGGGGTCGTGCTGGGCGACCAGGGTGATGCCGGTGCCCAGGCCCAGCGACGGGGCGACGGCGGCCACCTGGCCGAGCGCGACGAACGGGTCCAGGGTGCGGCCGTACTGGCGCGGCAGCTCGCCGCCCGGCGGGTACGGCGAGAGCCGTTCGACGGGGATGTGCGTGTGCTCCGGCAGATACAGCCCGGCGAATCCGCGCTCCTCCAGCTCGCGGGCGAGCCGGACGGGAGTGATCGTCTCGTCGGTGAGGAAGATCGTGGTGGCGATACGCATCCCCACTTCCTATCCCCGGCGGGTCGAGGGTGCAAGAGAGCGATGCGGCCGTCGGCCGGTCATCGACCGGCCATCCGCCAACTTCCGCCCCTTGCAGCGGAGTTCACGGAGGCGTACGACTGTGGACACCCACCCAGCCGCCCCTTCCACCCCCCTGGGAGCACTGGCCATGACCGGACCCGAGGACAGCACCCCCGAGGACAGGACCATCGGCCGCCGCGCGCTGTTCGCGACCGGCGCGGCCACCGCGCTCACGCTCGGAACCGTGAGCTTCGCGAGCGCGGCCCCCGGCGGCGAGAGCGGCGGCGCCCCCGCCGAGCGGACCCGGGTCGTCGCCGGCACCCTGCCGCCCGGCACGCCCGACTTCGTGTATCTGCCGGTGGAGGTCCCGCGCGGGGTGCGCGAGATCGCGGTGTCGTACACGTACGAGAAGGCGACGGTCCCGGCGGGCACCCAGAACAACGCCCTGGACATCGGCATCTTCGACGAGCGCGGCACGGAGCTGGGCGGCCGGGGCTTCCGGGGCTGGTCGGGCGGCGCCCGCACCGAGTTCTTCATCCGCGCGGACGCGGCGACGCCCGGCTACATCCCGGGCCCGGTGCGCGCCGGGACCTGGCACATCGTGCTCGGCCCGTACACGGTCGCGCCGCAGGGCCTGCCGTACACCGTGACGATCACCCTGAAGTCCGGCGAGCGGGGCACTACGCCCAAGCCCGTGTACCCGCCGCCGCGGGCCAAGGGGCGGGGCCGGGCCTGGTACCGGGGCGACTGCCATCTGCACTCCTGGTACTCGGACGGCAAGCGCACCCCGGCCGAGATCGCGGCGCTCGCGCGGGCGGCGGGCCTGGACTTCATCAACACCTCCGACCACAACACCCATGCCTCGCACCCGGCGTGGGAGGGCCTGTGGGGCGACGACCTGCTGATCCTCACCGGCGAGGAGATCACCACCCGCAACGGGCACGTGCTGGCGCTCGGCACCGACCCGGGCACCTTCGTCGACTGGCGCTACCGCGCCCGCGACAACCGCTTCGGCCGCTTCGCCCGGGAGATCCGCCGCGCCGGGGGCCTGGTCGTCCCGGCGCATCCGCACGCCACCTGCGTCGGCTGCAACTGGAAGTTCGGGTTCGGCGAGGCGGACGCGGTGGAGGTGTGGAACGGCCCGTATACCCCGGACGACGAGGTCTCGCTCCAGGAGTGGGACAACACGCTCGCCCTGGCGGGCCGTTCGGGCGGCTCCTGGACCCCGGCGATGGGCAACAGCGACGCGCACCGCGACCCCGACCGCATCGGCGGCCCCCAGACGGTCGTCCTCGCCGACGACCTGTCCCGGGAGGCGATCCAGGCGGGCCTGAAGGCGGGCCACTCCTACGTGGCGGAGTCGTCGGCGCTCTCCCTCGCCTTCACCGTCTCCGGCGGCCGTGGCGGCCACGCGGGCATCGGCGAGAGGCTGCGGGTGGCTCGCGACGAGCCGGTCACCGTGCGGCTCGATGTCACCGGTGCGCCGGGCTGCACGGCCGCCTTTGTCACGGACCAGGGGACGCTGTTCACCGCGCCGGCGGGGGCGGTGGAGTGGCGGACCACGGCGTCGTACGCGACGTACGTACGGGCCGAGGTCCGCCATCCGCCACTGGTGGCGGGGTTGCCGGGCCCGCTGGCGGCGTTCACGAACCCGGTGTTCCTGGGCGACTAGGAGTTCGACCGGGCGGGTTGTTCGTCGACTGCGGGCCGGTGGTGGGCGCGACCAGCCCACCACCGGCCCGCAGACGAAAGCCCGGCTAGCTGCCGCCCGGCCAGACGATCGCCTGCATCTCGCTGTACGCGTGCAGCGCGTACGAGCCGACGTCACGGCCCACCCCACTCCGCTTGAACCCCCCGAACGGCGCCTCCATGTTCCGGCCGATCGTGTTCACGCCGACGCCCCCCGCCCGCAGCCGACGGGCGACACGGAAGGCGCGCGCCACATCACCGGACCACACATAGTCCAGCAGGCCGTAGTCGCTGTCGTTGGCCAGCGCCACCGCCTCCTCCTCGTCGTCGAAGGGGACGACGACCACGACCGGCCCGAAGATCTCCTCGCGGACGACGCGCATGTCATTGGTGCAGTCGACGAGGAGGGTGGGGGCCACATAGAAACCCCGCTCCAGCGGCGGACGTTCGCCGCCGGCCACCACCCGCGCCCCCTCCTTGCGGCCTAGCTCCACGTACGACTCGACGCGGTCGCGGTGCGCCGCAGAGATCACCGGCCCCACCACCGTGCCCGCCTCCGCGGGATCGCCCACCTTCAAGTGGCCGATATACGCGGTGAGTTGCTCCACCAGCCGGTCATGCACCGCCCGGTGCACCAGCACCCGGGTCGGGGCCGTGCAGATCTGGCCGCTGTAGAACGAGAACGTCGTGCCGATGCCCATCACCGCCGCCCCCACGTCCGCGTCCTCGAAGACGACCGCCGCACCCTTCCCGCCGAGCTCCATGAGCTGGCGCTTCATGCCCCGGCCGCACACCTCCGCGATGCGCTGCCCCACCGCCGTGGAGCCGGTGAAGCTGACCATGTCGACGTCCGGGGAGTCCACGGCCGCCTCCCCGACGGCCGGGGCCGAGCCGGTGACCACGTTCACCACCCCCCTCGGCACGCCCGCCTCCGCCAGCGCCTCGGCCATACGGAAGACCGACAGCGGGTCCTGGGGCGCGGGCTTCACCACCACCGTGTTGCCCATGGCGAGCGCGGGCGCGACCTTCCCCGCCGGGTTGGCCCAGGGGTTGTTGTACGAGGTGACGCAGGTGATCACCCCCACCGGCTGGCGGACGGCGACGGCCCCGAAGACGCCCGCCCGCCCCATCGGCCCCGCCTCGTTGATCTGCGGCGCGATCGCGCTCTCCACCGGCTCCAGGGCGCCCCTCGCGTACCGCCGGAAGCGGGCGGCGCCCACCGCGACCTGCATGCCGCGCGCGGTGGCGGTGGTGGCGCCGGTCTCGGCGCGGGCGAGTTCGGCGTACGGGGTGAACTCGCGCTGGATGACGTCCGCCGCCCGGTCCAGGATCGCGGCGCGCTCCTCGGGGGCGGTGCGGGACCAGCCCTCGAAGGCCTCCCGGGCGGCGGCGGCCGCCGCGTACACCTGGTCCCGGCTCGCCTCGGGGGCGAGCCCGACGACCTCCTCGGTGGCGGGGTCGAGGATCTCGTACTGCCCGCCGTCGGGCTCGACCCACGCGCCGTCGATGAACAACTTCGGCTCGTACAGCGTCACTTGACGGACACCGTCCTCGTGTCGCGGCCGGAGCGCAGGACCGTGCCCGGCACCGCGCCCGTCACCACGTCGTCGCGGATCGTCTCGACGCCGTTGACCCGGACCGAGACGACGCCGATCGCCTTGGAGTCCAGGCGCGGGCTGTCGCCGGGCAGGTCGTGGACGAGGGTCGCGGGGCCGGCCTCGATGCGCTCGGGGTCGAAGAGGACGAGGTCGGCGTGGTAGCCCTCCTCGATCCGGCCCCGCTCCCGCAGCCCGAACAGCCGCGCCGGGTCGTCGCTGAGCATCTGCACGGCCCGCTCCAGCGGTACGAGCCTGCGGCCGCGCAGACAGTCCCCGAGGAAGCGCGTGGTGTACGGGGCTCCGCACATCCGGTCCAGGTGGGCGCCCGCGTCGGAGCCGCCGAGCAGGACGTCCTCGTGCTGCCAGGTCTCCTGGCGCAGCGCCCAGCTGGCCGGGTCGTTGTCGGTCGGCATGGGCCAGAGAACCGTACGCAGACGGTCGTTGGCGCAGATCTCGACCAGGCAGTGGAAGGGGTCCTGGCCGCGCTCGGCGGCGATGTCGCGCACCACACGCCCGGTGAGCCCGGCGTTCGCCTCGGAGTAGGTGTCCCCGATGACGTACCGCCCGAAGTCCGCGAGCCGCCGGAAGACCCCAGCCTCCTTGCTCTCGGCGCGGCGCAGCATCTCGGCGCGTACGGCGGGTTCGCGCAGCCTCGCGACCCGCTCGGGGACGGGAAGGTTGAGGATGTCCCCCCACCCCGGGATGAGGTTGAGGGCGCAGAAGGTGCCCAGCGACATGTTCATCGGGGTGAGGATCGGCATGGTCAGCGCGACGATGCGGCCGCCCGCGCGGCGGGCGCGCTCGCTCGCGGCGAGCTGACGGGGGACGCGTTCGGGGACGGCCGCGTCGATGGTGAGGACGTTCCAGTTGAGGGGGCGCCCGGCGGCGGCGGACATCTCCACGAGGAGGTCTATCTCCTCGTCCGAGAACTGGTCGAGGCACCCGGCCACGATCGCCTCGATCTGGGTGCCCTCGTGCTGCCCGACCGCCCTGGAGAGCGCGAGCAGCTCGGCGGGCCGGGCATGCCGGGAGGCGACGGGGTGGCCGTCGCCGTCGGAATGGGTGGACGACTGGGTGGTGGACAGGCCCCAGGCGCCCGCGTCCATGGCGTCGTGGAGCAGGCGCAGCATGGCGTCGAGCTGGGCCGGGGTGGGCCGGCCTCCGACGGCGTCCGGCCCCATCACGTACCGGCGCAGTGCGCAGTGCCCGACCATGAACCCGGCGTTGACGGCGATCCGTCCTTCGAGGGCGTCCAGATACTCCCCGAACGTCGACCAGCTCCAGTCGACCCCGTCCTCCAGCGCCTTGAGCGCCATGCCCTCCACCCGGGCCATCATCCGCCGGGTGTAGTCGGCGTCCTCGGGGCGGTCGGGGTGGAGCGGAGCGAGGGTGAAGCCGCAGTTGCCGCCGGCGACGGTGGTGACGCCGTGGTTCATGGACGGGGTGGCGTACGGGTCCCAGAACAGCTGGGCGTCGTAGTGGGTGTGGGGGTCGACGAAGCCGGGGGCGAGGACGAGGCCGTGGGCGTCCTCGCTGGTACGGGCGCTCTGCGGGGCGAGGGTGCCGGGCTCGGCGATCTCCGCGATGCGGCCTTCGTGTACGGCCACGTCGGCGGGGTAGGCGGGGGCGCCGGTTCCGTCGACGACGGTCGCGCGCCGGATCAGGTGATCGATCATGCTGTCCCTCTCTGCCGGCTCCTCCGGAGCGTGGGTGTGCCCCGGCCGGGGGTCACGCGCGGCGGGCCGCCGCCGGGTGGCCTCCGGCCGGGGTGGACGGGGTTACGGTCCGGGATGCCGCGACCCCGTGCTCCTTGTTCGGCCCCCACCCCGCCCCTTCCCTAAAGCCCTCTGGCGGGCGGCCGGGGGCTTCGCCCCTGGGGCGGGTGTTCGTCTGCGGGCCGTCCCCAACTGGTCGCGCAGTTCCCCGTGCCCCTTAAATGCGCCCCGCAGGGGCGCCCCTATAGGGGCGCGGGGAACTGCGCGAGCCACCCACCACCGGCCCGCAGACGAACCGCCCGCTCAGGCGCCCGCGGCCTCGCGGAATCGGGTCGTCCGGTGTACCGGATCCGTGTCGATCTTCGGGATGACATGCTCCCCGATCAGCCGGATCGTGGTCATCGTGTCCTCGTAGGGCACACCGATCGGCAGCCCGAACGACAGCTGATCCGCCCCCGCCTGCTCCCACCGCTTGCACTGCCGCGTGACCTCGTCCGGATCCCCACAGATCATCAGCTCCTCCGCGATGAGGAGCTCGATGATCTCCGTGGTGTACTCGGGCAGCAGCTCGGGCCACTCCGGCACACCCTCCGGCCGGGGGAACGTGTCGTGGTAGCGGAACACCAGCGACTGGAGGCGGTTCAGGCCGCCCGCCGCCGCGATGGCCACCGCCTTGTCGTGCGTCTCCGCACAGATCGCCGTCGACGTCACCATCACGTTGTCGTTGACGAAGTCCGCGATCGGCTCCGCCTCCCGTATCGCCGTCTTGTACTGCTCCAGGACCCACTCCATGTCCGAGACCTTCTGGACGGAGAAGCCGAGGACGCCCAGGCCCTTCTTCGCGGCCATGGCGTACGACGAGGGGGACCCGGCCGCGTACCACATCGCCGGGTGCGACTTCCCGTACGGCTTGGGGAAGACCTTGCGCGGCGGCAGCGACCAGTGCTTGCCCTGGAACCCCACGTACTCGTCCTGGAGCCACATCTTGGGGAACTCCGCGATGGTCTCCTCCCAGATCTCCTTGGTGTGGTTCATGTCGGTGATGCCCGGCATGAACCCGAGGATCTCGTGGGAGCCCGCGCCGCGCCCGGAGCCGAACTCGAAGCGGCCCTCGCTGAGGTGGTCGAGCATCGCGACCTTCTCCGCCACCTTGACCGGGTGGTTGACCGGCGCGAGCGGGTTGAAGATGCCCGAGCCGAGGTGGATGCGCTCGGTCGCGTGGGCGAGGTAGCCGAGGAAGACCTCGTTGGCCGACAGGTGCGAGTACTCCTCCAGGAAGTGGTGCTCGGAGGCCCAGGCGTACTTGAAGCCGGACTTGTCCGCCTGGATGACGTATTCGGTCTCCTCCATGAGCGCCTTGTGCTCCGCCTGGGGGTCGACCGACGAGCGTGCCACGGGCACGTATCCCTGTACAAACAGCCCGAATTCCAAGGAGGTTCACCGTCCCTGTCAGCGTTTCTGACGCCTCGTCAGATTCATACGATACGGCGACTGTTCCACCGGCGTCCGACGTCGTCAATACCTGACGCCAAGTCAGGGATGGCTCAGAACAGGCTCACCCCGGCCAGCCAGCCGCCGTCGATCACGAACGGCTGGCCCGTGATGTACGCGGAGTCCTCGCTGGTCAGGAAGAGCGCGAGGGCCGCCACCTCCTCCGGCCGCCCGATCCGCCCCAGCGGCACCAGCCGCTTGTACAGCTCGGCCACCGCCTCCCTCGACTCCTCCGGGTCGGCCGTCGGGTCCAGGGCCGCCGGGTTGGTCATCGGGGTGTCCACGGCCCCGGGGCACACCGCGTTCACCCGGATCCCCTTCGCCGCGAGCTCCACCGCCGCGACGCGGGTGAGGCCGAGGATGGCGTGCTTGGTGGCGGCGTACGCACCGACGTACGCCATGCCCGTGAGCGCGGTGTACGAGGCCGTGTTGACGATGGTGCCGCCGCCGGCCGCCTCGATCTCGGGCGCCGCGTACTTGATGCCGAGGAAGGCGCCCACCTGGTTGACCTGGATGATCTGCTGGAACTCTTCGAGGGGGGTGGCGACGAGTTCGTTGAAGCGGAGGATGCCCGCGTTGTTGACGAGCCCGTCGAGGTGCCCGAAGGCCTCTTTGGTGAGGCCGACGGCGGCGATCCACTCCTCCTCCCGGCTGACGTCGAGATGGACGAACCGCGCCGACTCCTCCCCCAGCTCCTTGGCCACCGCCTCCCCCTGCTCGTCCAGCACGTCCGCGAGGACCACCTTGGCGCCCTCGGCCGCGAAGAGCCGCGCCTCCTGCTCGCCCTGCCCGCGCGCCGCGCCCGTGACGAGGACGACCCGCCCGTCCAGCTTGCCCATGTCCGACTCCCTAGGTGAGGTGTGGGGCCACGTCGGCGGCGAACGCCGCGATCTGGTCGATGAGTTCGGCGCGCCCGCGCGAGCGGAAGCGCAGCTGGATCTGGTGGACGCCGAGCGCGGCGTACTCGCGCAGGGAGTCGGCGAGGGCGTCGGGCTTGCCGCTGAGGGTGCGGCGCCCGAGGTCCCAGCGCGCCTCGCCCACGTACAGGGGCTCGGCGATGGCGCCGACGCAGAACGGCCGCTCGATCCCGTTCTTCTCCCGCACCTCCCTGATGCGGGCGATCTGGTGCGGCAGCTTGTCCCGGGGGTCGCCCTGCGGCAGCCAGCCGTCGCCGCGCAGGGCGGCGCGCCGGACGGCGGCGGGCGAGGAACCGCCGACCCAGATGGGCACGCGCTCCTGCGCGGGCCGGGGCCGCTGCCCGAGGTCCTGGAAGTCGAAGAGCCGCCCATGGAACTCGGGGAACTCCTCCGACCCCAGCGCGGCCCGCAGCGCGTCGACGCTCTCGTCGAGCACGGCCCCCCGGTGCGCGAAGTCGGCCCCGAGGACCTCGAACTCCTCCTGTACGTGTCCGGCGCCCACCCCCAGGACCAGCCGGCCGCCGCTGAGGTGGTCCAGGGTCGCGTACTGCTTGGCGGTGAGGAGGGGGTGGCGCAGCCCGACGACGGCGACGTGGCTGAGCAGGAGCGTGCGGGTGGTCAGGGCCGCGAGGTAGGCGAGGGTGGCGACGGGGTCGTACCACGTGGTGCCCATCGCGCCCGCGAGACGGCGGGGGATGGCGACGTGGTCGCAGGTGGCCAGGTAGTGGAAGCCGGCGCGGTCGGCGGCCCGCGCGATCTCGGCGAGGTCGTCCGGGGTGGCGCCGGCCTCCCAGGGTTCGGCGTACAGGGTGCTCTGGGACTGGATGGGGAGCTGCATCCCGTAGACGAGGGCGTGCGCTGGCACCGGGCCTCCTTGGCGTGGGCGGACCGTACGTACACCTGACGGCCCGTCACGCGACCGCCGCGTCCAGCTTGCTATCTGACGTGTCGTCAGACAAGCCCGGGGGACGCGGCGGTATCGGCTCCTATCCCGAGAGGGTGGTATCGGGTCCTACCCCAAGAGGGCGGTATCGGGTCCTACCCCAAGAGGGCATACACGGCGCTGGCCCGAGCGGCGGGCCCGTCCGCCATCTCCCCCTCCCCCTCCCCCTCGGCGGTGAGCGTGATCTCGGCGAAGGCCATGCGCCGCCCGAGCTTGGTGACGCGCGCGTCGACGAGCACGTCCGCGCCGACGACGGCCCGCTGGAAGCTGGTGGACTGCTGCACGGTGGTCATGGGCCCGTACGCGCCCCGGGCAGCGGAAATGGCGATCACGGTGGCGGTGTCGGCGGCGGCCATCAGGGCCTGCCCCGACATCCCGCCCCCGTCCCGCGCCAGCCGCGCGTCCCACGGCAGCCGCAACACGGCGTGCCGTTCCCCGACCTCCACGACGGCGAGCTTCAGATCGAGCACCCAGGGGGCGAAGTTGTCGGCGAGGATCTTCTGTGCGGTTTGGGGGGTCATGGGGGGATGGTGGCGGGGGTGGGGGGTGGGGGCAAGGGGGCCTTCCCGGATCACGGGCCTTCCGCCACCCCCGGCGCCGGCCGGTGGTGCCGCCCGGCGCCTCACCCGCCGCGCCCTGACCGGGAGCTCGTCCCGGGGGCGCCGTACGTCAGGAGCGCCGTCGGCGGCGCAGGTGCAGGAGCCCTCCGCCTGCCGCCGACAGGGCTACCGCGCCGGAGGCGGCAGGGAGCCAGGGACGTGAGGAACCGGCGGCAGCGGCCGTTGTGGTGGCGGCGGCCGTCGTGGTGGCGGCCCGGTCTTCGACAGGGGCGTAACCGCCGGCGAGACCCTTGCGGTCGTAGGCCGAGCCCGGGAGCTTGTCGCTGTAGCGCTTGGCGACGAGTTGCTGGTAGGCCTTGAGGGTGACGTGCGGCTTGCCTTGGAGGGCCACGCCGGCCTCCTTGTTGAGTGGTTCGACGGTGCCGTTGCTGGTCACCCGGTACCAGGCGTGGATCTGAGGCTCCATGAAGGTCTGTGCCTGATCGGTCCCGCGCTCGGCGGTGCCGACGTCCGCGTCGCCGTCGCGGATCCCCGCCAGCTCCCAGGCGTGGCCGCCCTGCTTCTGGGCGAGCAGGACAGCGGCCTGGTGGCCGTCGGCCGCGGAGACACGGGAGACGAGGTAGGAGAGCCGCAGAGCCGCGGCTGCGGTCGGCTTGGTCTTACCGGTGACGAACTCGGGTGACAGTTCGTAGAGCGGCACGGGCTTCTTGAGGTCGAAACCGGTCGAGGTGGCGGGGGCTTGGACGAGGCCGCGCGGGCTGCCGGCCGTGCCGCCGTCCGCGCCGGAGGCCGCCGTACGGTGCTCGGCGGCCGTCAGGAAGCGGGAGACGGTGTCGTGGACCTGGCCGGAGCGCAGCACCTGCTGCGCGGCGGTGTAGTCCGTCGCGGCGGGTGCGACAGGGCGGTCGGCGGCTTGCGCGGGAGCGCCCGCGCACAGGGTGGCGGCAGCGGCCGCGAACAGGACGGCGGCGCGTGTGGTCGTACGGTGCATGGTGGGTCCTCTAGCCGTGGATGCCTGTGCGCGAGTGGGTCCACCGGAAGGAGTTGTTTCCGGCGTAGGTGGAGTAGTTCCACCAGGTGTACGTCTGGGTGCTGGGCCACGGGTCGCCGACCGCCACCATGTTGCTGGTGCTGTCGTAGCCGTAGATGACGTTCATGTGGCCGCCGCCGGAGGTCCAGCCGATGCGGACGGCGAACGGGCGCCCGTTCGCGATCTCGGTCTGGGTCTCGCTGAAGGACGCGCTGCGGTACAGGTCGGTGCCGCTGTTGCGGAAGCCCATGTTCTTGAGGGCGTTGGCCATGTCGCCGAGCGTGGCGGGCTGGTTGTTGCAGTCCAGCCAGCTGTTCTGGGCGGCCAGTCGGCAGAAGTCGTACTGGGTGTAGCCGGTGTATCCCCAGTAGTTGGCGATGGTCAGGCCGGAGGCGTCCCAGCACCACTGGTTCTGGACCTGCTTCTGCATACCGATGTTGAGGGCCGTCCAGCTGGTGGGCCGGGTGGAGCTGCAGACCGGCAGGCTGCCGGTGTCCTCGCGGATGAACGCGTCGGCGAGGTAGTACGCGCCGGACCAGATCCAGCGCGAGTTGTTCTCCACGGCGTCGCCGGTGGTCCGGCAGACCATGGGGATGTGGTCGCCGACCGGAGAGCTGCCGGTGACGTTGGAGGACAGGGTGGGCAGAGACCGCTGGTTGATGGTGGGGAAGTTCCCCTGGCCGCCGACGACCGTTCCGGTGGTGGCGGCCTGGGCCTGCGGGGCGGCGGCCAGCAGGAGGCCGGCGGACAGGGCGGCGGCCACGGTGGACGCGAGTGTCCTCATGCGGGCCCGTCGGCGGGTCGGCGTATGAGCGGGTATGCGGGAATTCCTGCGGAATCTGTGCATGGGGGTTTCCTTTGTCTTGATCAAGGTGGTCGTCCTGATCAGGAAGGGCGGTTCCGGCGGCGCCGCACTCGGAAGATGGCGAGGCCGCCGATGGCGACGAGCAGGGCGGCGGCGCCGATGGCCAACGGGGTGCCTACGCCAGGTCCGCCGTCGGATTCGGTACGAGGGGCCGCCGCCGGAGGTGCTGCCGCCGGAGGTGTTGCCGCTGCCGGCGCGGCGGCCGACGGGGCGACCGGCGCGGGGGCCACGTCGGCCTGGGACTCGGCGCGGCCGAGCGCCGGGAAGGCTGTCTGTGCCGTGATGGTCCAGTGACCGGCGGGCAGCGCTTCGGCGGTGGTGAACGTTCCGGGCTCACCGGCTACTGGTACGAACCGCCAGGGCCCGACGCTGGTGCCGTCGGCCGAGGTGGCGGTGAGGGTGCCGGCGACCTTGTCCTTGACGGGGTGACCGTCGTCCTCCCAGGTCGCCTTGGTGACGGGGTGGCCGGCGGACACCGTGACGGTCAGATGGATGGTGTCGCCGTGGGCGTGCGCCGTGGCCGCGGAGCCCAGGAGGAGCAGGCCGGTGAGGGCGGCGGTCACTGCCGTGAGGCGGCGATCGGGCATGAGGGGGTGGCTCCGGTATGAGGGGGGTGGCAGGGGCCGCATGAGGACGGCCCCTGCCGTTGGTGGGGGGTCAGGATGCTTTCTGCAGGGCCCAGTTCTGGTAGTTGGAGGTGCCCGGGTCCTGGAGTTCGAGCAGCCAGGCTCCGTAGTACGGGCTGTTGCCGACACCCAGGACCAGTGAGCTGTTCTTGGCGGTCAGGCGCAGGCCGGTTCCCGACTTGGTGAGTCGCCACTGCTGGGCGTCACTGCCGGAGCAGGGCTGCTGGGCGACCCACTGGCCGGGGGCCGCGGCACCGCCGATCTGCAGGCACTTGCCCGACACGGCCGAGCGAAGGCGCGTACTGCCATCGGCGACGTCGTCGAAGTACCACTGCTGAGGGGTGAACCCATTGGGCTGGGAACCGACCAGGACGGTACCGTTCGCGCTCCCGCCGCCCCAGATCTCGGCAGCAAGACCCGTCTGACCGTTGGTCAGCGTGTACCGCGTGCCGGGCTTGGTAGCGGTGCCGCCGACGGGCGGGGTGTGGAACGACAGCGCGCGGCCGGGTCCGGAGTCGCGGCCGGCCTTGTCGCGGACCGAGACGGCGAGCCGGTAGTCGGTGTCGGGCCGCAGGTTGTAGACCCGCGCCGAGTTGGGCTGGACCCATGCCAGGTGGCTGTCGTTGAGCAGGAGCTGATACCAGGACACGGAGGACGCCGCCGGCCAGCTGACCACGGCCGAGTCGGACGTCAGCTGCCCGAGGACCGGGACGGGGCCCGTCGTCGGTCCGGTGCTGCCGGTCGGCGTCGGGGTCGGGGTCGGCTTCGGGGTGGGGGTCGGGCTCGGGTTCGGGTCGGGCCGGGTTCCACCCCCGGTCATCAGGAACTGGTTGTTCGCGACGTTCCAGTGCGTGGCGAGGTAACTGCCCGCCCTCGGACTGGTGTTGTAGTAGTCGTCGTGATTGCAGTCCAGGCGCTCGTCCTTGCTCCGCTCGGTACAGACGTTGCGCATGGTGGGGTAGTACGGCGTGTCCGAGTAGCACATGATGTCCCACTCGTCGGTGCAGTGCGCGCCTCGGCTGCTGTTCGGAGCGCTGTTGTTCACCGCACCGAGGTTGTGTCCGAGCTCGTGCGCCGCGGTGGAACCGCTCCAGCAGCCGGCGTCCGTACGGCCGTAGGAGGGGCCGAAGTTGCTGAGGTTGGCGGCGCCGGGGCGCTCGTCACCGTTGAAGGTGCCGATGCCGCAGTAGACCTTGGCGTCCGCGAAGATCATGTACTTGCGGTCGCGCCGGTCGAAACCCTTCTGCGCGAGTGCGGAGTTCAGAGCGCCGAACTCGGCGAGTGCCGAGCTCGACACCTCCACGTCGAGCACGGACGGCGTGCAGTCGGCTGCGGTCACGTACCGGATGTGCCGTACGCCCCCGGTCTCCTGCGCGCTGGCGAAGTAGATGGTGTCGGCGTCGGCGGCCCACCTGCGGAACGACGCCACGTACTCGCCGTACCGGTCGTTGCCGGGACCGTGCGCGTACACCACCTGTACCCGGTTGCCCGTACTCCCGTCGCCGTCGCACTGCACCGTTTGACCACTCGGCCCCGCCTTCCCGCTTGCGGTGCCCTGGGTGGGGGCGGCGGGCGGCGTCTTGGCGGCGGCGGTGCCCGCCTGGCGGGCGTCCACAGATGCCGTGGTGCCGGAGGACGGCTGCTCCGTGGAGGGCTTCTGGGTGGCGGGGCGGCTCGGCGTTGCGGCCGCTCCCGGTGCCTTCACGGCGGGTGGCGTGTCCTTGGAGATGTCCACGCCCTTGGGCGGCTTGTCGGGACCGTGCGTGCACCGGCCGTCGGCGGTGCGCAGGACGCCGGCGCAACGGTCGTTCTTGGGTGCGGAACTGAGGCCCTTGTAGACGAGGCCGCGCTTGCGGTCCTCGTTGGGTATTCGGGTCACCGGTTCCGGGGTCTTGTCGTGTGCGGGTGCCGGAGCGGGACCGTCCACGGCGGCCTGCGCCGCGGTGGTCTCAGGTCGGGACGAGTGGTGGTCGAAGACGCCACCGAGCGCCGCTGTACCGACGAGCGCTCCCGCCGTGACGGCTACCGCTGCGACGAGAATGCCGCGTCTTCGCCGCCGTTGCTGAACCTGTCTTCTGCGACCGGACAAGGCCACACCTCATTTCTGTGGGGGAGTTGTGGTTGGCCGGAAGTGTGCCAGAACGAATGCACGGACTGACAGGCCCGCTTTGCGCGGGGAATGGGAGCGTGCACTGCAGAACAATGCGCGGGAACAGTCGGCCCGGGGCCAATTCCCGTGCTCTGTAAGGGATTTGACAGCACGGGATCCAAAGGTCCATTCCAATGGATGGCAAACCCGAGGGGCTCCACTTAGGGAGATCGTTATCATGGAATGAGTAGCTCCACTTGTGTGCAATTGCACAGCGTGTCGACGCTCTCACCCATGATCACATTTTTGGGGAATCCGTTTAGGTAAGCCCAAGGCGCGCTTATGGAACCGCCCATGACGCATTGCAGGTACTCGGCTACAGCCCGCTGAAAAGAGCGCCCTCACCCCTGACCGCCGGCACTGGATAAGCGAGCACTGCCCGGTTGCCTCTGCCACGCGACGCGGCGGTGGCCGACGAAGTGACAGAGCACCTGCTCTGGAGCATCGGGAAGGGGTGGGGAGGGGGACTCAGCCGGCCCACAACCCGTCAGCCCCCAGCGACAGCAGCTCAATCGCGTTGCCCCGCACAATCCTCTCCACCACGTCCCCCCGCAAGTGCGCCATCTGCGACTCCCCCACCTCCTTCGACTTCGGCCACGTCGAGTCCGAGTGCGGGTAGTCCGTCTCGTACAGGACGTTGCCCACGCCGATCGCCCCCAGGTTCCGGAGGCCGAACGCGTCGTCGAAGAAGCAGCCGTAGACGTGTTCCGCGAAGAGTTCGGACGGGGGGCGGTGGACCTTGTCCGCGACTCCGCCCCAGCCGCGGTTCTCCTCCCACACCACGTCCGCCCGCTCCAGGATGTAGGGGATCCAGCCGATCTGGCCCTCCGCGTACATCACCCGCAGCCGCGGGAAGCGTTCGAACTTGCCGCTCATCAGCCAGTCGACCATCGAGAAGCAGCAGTTGGCGAAGGTGATCGTCGAGCCCACGGCCGGGGGCGCGTCCGCCGAGGTGGACGGCATCTTCGAGGACGAGCCGATGTGCATCGCTATCACCGTGCCCGTCTCGTCGCACGCCGCCAGGAACGGGTCCCAGTAGTCGGTGTGGATGGAGGGCAGGCCCAGGTGCGGGGGGATTTCGGAGAAGGCCACCGCGCGCACGCCCCGCGCCGCGTTCCGGCGTACCTCCGCCGCCGCCAGTTCCGCGTCCCACAGCGGGATGAGGGTGAGCGGGATCAGCCGGCCCCGCGCCTGCGGGCCGCACCACTCCTCCACCATCCAGTCGTTGTACGCCCGCACCGACAGCAGCCCCAGCTCCCGGTCGGCCGCCTCCGTGAACGTCTGGCCGCAGAAGCGCGGGAAGGTGGGGAAGCAGAGCGCCGACTGGACGTGGTTGACGTCCATGTCCGCGAGCCGCTCCGGGACGCTGTACGAGCCCGGCCGCATCTGCTCGTAGGTGATGACCTCCAGGCGGATCTCGTCCCTCGCGTACCCGACCGCCGTGTCGAGGCGCGTCAGCGGGCGGTGCAGGTCCTCATACACCCACCAGTCGCCGACCGGACCCTCGTCCCCCGGCGCGCCCATGACCGGTGCGAACCTGCCGCCGAGGAAGGTCATCTCCTTGAGGGGCGCGCGGACTATGCGCGGGCCCGAGTCCCGGTACTTCGACGGGAGCCGGTCCTGCCAGACGTGCGGCGGCTCCACCGTGTGGTCGTCCACCGAGATGATCCTCGGGAAGCTCTCCACGGTCTCCACAGTCTTCATGGTCTCCATGACACTTCACGGTAGACCCGATCTGACGATCCGTCAGCTCCTCATGCGTGCACGCTTCGGCCGGTCCGCCACCCGTACACCGGTCGCACCTCGGCCACTCACCCGTCACTCGTCGGCCAATCGCCCCGCCCTCCCCGCCCCGCGGCCCCCGTCCGTCTCCCGGACCGGTCCGCGGACACGCGCCGGTGACCTGTAACGAAAGTGTGCAGAGGCCTTGTGCGGAGCGTCACCCGTAGCTGACGCGCATGCCATGGACAGGGCAGACTGGCACGGGCATTACCAGCGCTACGGGGGCACAGGGGGTCGCTATGGACCGAAACGGCGAGCCGCGCATTCCGGAGCAGCGGGCTCCGGTCCCGGCAGCGGACGCCACACAGGCCGCGGACACCGCCGGCCTGCGCTTCGGCGTGCTCGGACCCGTACGCGTCTGGCGCGGCACCGAGGCCCTGCCGTCCGGCTCGCCGCAGCAGCGCGCCCTGCTCGCCGCACTGCTGCTGCGCGACGGCCGCACCGCCACCGCCGCCGAGCTCATCGACGCCATCTGGGGCGACGAACCGCCCTCCCAGGCCCTGGCCGCGGTACGGACGTACGCCTCGCGGCTGCGCAAGACCCTGGGGCCCGGGGTCCTGGTGAGCGAGTCCGGCGGCTACGCCATCCGGCTGCCCGCCGGAGTCCTCGACCTCGCCCACGCCCAGGAGCTGGCCGCCGAGGCCGAGAAGGCGCGGGCCGCGGGCGACCAGGCCCGGGCGCGCGAGCTGCTCAAGACCTCGCTCGCGCTGTGGACCGGCGAGCCGCTCGCCGGGATCTCCGGCCCGCACGCGGACACCGAGCGCACCCGGCTCGTCGAGTGGCGCCTCCAGCTCACCGAGGCGCGGCTCGACATGGAGCTGGACGCCGGGTGCCACGCCGAGGCCGTCTCCGAACTGACCGCGCTCACCGCCGCCTACCCGCTGCGCGAGCGGCTGCGCGAGCTGCTGATGCTCGCGCTCTACCGCAGCGGACGCCAGGCCGAAGCCCTCGCCGTGTACGCGGACACGCGCCGGCTGCTCGCCGACGAGCTCGGCGTCGACCCGTGCGCCGAGCTCTCCCGCCTCCAGCAGCGGATCCTGCAGGCCGACGAGGACCTGGCCCGGCCCGCCGAGGCGCCCGCCGCTCCGGCGCCCGTACGCGCGGCCCAACTCCCCGCCTCGGTACCCGATTTCACCGGACGTGTCTCCTTCGTCCAGGAACTCTCCGCCCGGCTCGCCACCGCCGACACCACCGTCATGGCCGTCTCCGCGCTCGCCGGGATCGGTGGCGTGGGCAAGACGACGCTCGCCGTGCACGTCGCCCACGCGGCCCGCCCGCACTTCCCCGACGGCCAGCTGTACGTCGACCTCCAGGGCACCGGGCCGCGCGCCTGTGAGCCGGAGGCGGTGCTCGGCGCGTTCCTGCGGGCGCTCGGCACCCCCGACGCGTCCATTCCCGACTCGCTGGAGGAGCGCGCGGCCCTGTTCCGCTCCACGCTCGACGGCCGCCGCGTCCTGGTCCTGCTCGACAACGCGCGCGACGCCGCGCAGGTGCGCCCCCTGCTGCCCGGCACGGCGGGCTGCGCCGCGCTGGTCACCAGCCGGATCCGGATGCTGGACCTGGCCGGGGCCTACCTGGTGGACCTGGACGTGATGTCCCCGGAGGAGGCCCTCCAGCTCTTCACGAAGATCGTGGGCGAGGAGCGGGTGGGTGCCGAGCGCCAGTCGGCGCTCGACGTCGTGGCCGCCTGCGGCTTCCTGCCGCTGGCGATCCGCATCGCCGCCTCCCGGCTCGCCTCCCGCCGCACCTGGACCGTCTCGGTCCTCGCCGCCAAGCTCGCCGACGAGCGGCGCCGTCTGGACGAGCTCCAGGCGGGCGACCTCGCGGTCAAGGCCACCTTCGAACTCGGCTACGGCCAGCTGGAGCCCGCCCAGGCGCGCGCCTTCCGGCTCCTCGGCCTGCCGGACGGCTCGGACATCTCGCTGGCCGCGGCCGCCGCCGTACTGGACCTGCCGCTCCAGGACACCGAGGACCTGCTCGAATCCCTCGTCGACACCAGCCTGGTGGAGTCGGCGGCCCCCGGCCGCTACCGCTACCACGATCTCGTACGGCTCTACGCGCGTGCGTGCGCCGAGCGCGACGAGGACCCGCCGTCCGAGCGCGCCGCGGCGATGTCCCGGCTGCTCGACTTCTATCTGGCCACGGCCGCCCGGGTGTACGCGATCGAGCGGCCGGGCGACCGGCTGGTGGAGCACCTGGCGCCGACCCAGTACCCGGGGCTGCCGTTCGCGGACGGGCACGCGGCGGTGGACTGGCTGTACGCGGAGGCCAACTGTCTGCTCTCGTGCGTCCACCAGTGCGCGGGCGACCCCGCGCTGCTGCGGCGCGCGGTGGACCTGCTGTGGGCGGCGAAGGACCTCGCCGAGTCGGGGGCCAACTCGCGGCAGTACGAGACCACGGCGGTGGCGGTACGCGACGCCGCGCACGAGCGGGGCGACGCGAGCGCGGAGGCGCGGGCCCGGCTCGCGCTCTCCACCGTGCTGCTCGTCTCCGGCCGGTTCGCGCAGGCCGACGAGGAGGCGCGGGTCTCCTCGCTGCTCGCCAAGGAGGCCGGCGACCCGATGCCGGCCGGGGCCGCGCCCACCGACCGCGGGATCATCGCGTTCTACCAGAACCGGCACGCCGACGGTGAGCGCTTCCTGCAGGAGGCGATCGACAACTACCGCGCCGACGGCAACCGGCCGGGCGAGGCGAGCGCGCTGTGCAACCTCTCCCGTATCCACGTGAACATGGGCCGTACGGCGAGCGCGGTCGAACTCGCCCAGCGCGGGCTGGACATCTTCAGCGAGATGGGTCTGGCCCTGCGGGTCGCCAACGGCCGCTTCGCGCTGGGCATCGCGCTGACGCGGGCGGGGCGGCTGGACGAGGCGCTGTCCCAACTGGGCGAGTCCCTGCAGGTCTTCCAGGACAACCGCCAGCGGCTGTGGGAGGGCACGACCCACTTCCGTATCGCCGAGGCCCATTTCGCGGCGCGCCGCCCGGCGCGGGCGGCCCAGCACGCGGAGCAGGCGCTGGCGCTGCGCTGCATCGGCGGCGAGTGGATGCGCGGCAACGTCCTGACGACGCTGGGCCGCGCCCTGGACCAGCTCGGCCAGGCGGACCGGGCCCGCGCGTGCTGGCGCGAGGCGCTGGCCATCTACGAGTCGACGGGCGCGGCGGAGGCCAAGGACGTACGGCAGTTGCTGAGCCCGATGGCGGCGGCGTAACGCGGGAGTTCCGCCGGCTCGGACGGCTGTCGGCCGCACCTGTCCAAGGGGTTGCCGAGGCCGTTTAGCCATCGTTTATCGCCCCTCGGCACTCTCTTACTCAACGATCCGCCGCGTCGGGGGGCAGGCGGGTCGACGGTGGGCCTCCCCGCTACTGTGGACGGCCCTTGCAGTGCCCGTCCGGCGACCCTCGGGGGAGCCGCCGGGCGGGCACCGTTCACAGCACGACATGCAGCAAACTCAGGGGAGCTGAACACGATGAGTGACGGTAACAAGCCCGAGATCGGCGACACCACCACGCAGGAGAACCACGCGGGAAGCCCGGGCTCCGGCACGGGTACGGGCACGATCATCCCGATGGAGAACCACGCGGGCCTGCGCGGCGGCGACGCCACGATCAAGCCCATGGAGAACCACGCGGGTCTGCTGGGCGGGGACGCCACGATCAGGCCCCTGGAGAACCACGCCGGGCTCGTAGGGCCGGGCGGCCCGGTCAAGCCGATGGAGAACCACGCGGGCCTGATCGGTACGGACGTCCTCAAGCCCCAGGAGAACCACGCGGGTTCCGAAGAGGCCTGAGCACCACCTGAGTGCCACTGCTGTACGGGGACCGGCCGCGGCGACGTGGAGGGGGGGTCGTCGCGGCCGGCGACACACGGGGGACACGGGGGAAGTACGGGGGAACACGGGGGAACCACCGGGCCACGGGGGAACGGGGGTCACGGGGGAGCGGGGGCTCGCCGGGGGCGCGTACTTGGGGGTGCGCGTCCCCGACGGGGAGCACGGGGGAAGTACGGGGGGAACGGGGGAAGTACGGGGGAAACCAAGCGCCCCGCGGCCGGACGTGCCGCGGGGCGCTTGGTGTCGGGGAAGCACCACCGTGCCTGCGGCCCTGGCCCGCCGTTCGTCTGCGGGTCGGCTGTGGCTGGGTGCTGGCCGAGAAGCCGCCCGGGCGAGAGGGTGCAGGGGGCGCAGCCCCCGCTCGGGGTCCGGGGGCAAAGCCCCCGAGGGGTGCAGGGGGCGCAGCCCCCGCTCGGGGTCCGGGGGCGAAGCCCCCGGGAAACTGCCCCCTACCTCCTCCCACCCCCACCCCCGGAGGGTTCAGGGAAGGGGCGGGGTGGGGGAGAGCTCCCGTAGCGCACCCTTCACCACCTTCCCCCCGGCGTTCCGCGGCAACTCCCCCACGAACCACACCTCCCGCGGCACCTTGAAGTTCGCCATCTCCCGCCGTGCCCACGCGATCAGCTCGTCCGCCGTCAGGGCCGAGCCGGGGCGGCGGACCACGAACGCGCGTCCCACCTCCCCCAGCCGCCCGTCCGGCACCCCCACCACCGCCACGTCCGCCACCCCCGGATGCAGTCCGAGCACCTGCTCGATCTCGGCGGGGTACGCGTTGAAGCCCCCGACGATGAACATGTCCTTGATCCGGTCCGTGATCCGCAGGTTGCCCGCCGCGTCCAGGACCCCCACGTCCCCGGTCCGCAGCCACCCGTCCTCCGTGATCGCCCGCGCCGTCTCCGCCTCGTCCTCGAAGTAGCCGCGCATCACGTTGAAGCCGCGCACCTGCACCTCCCCCGGAGCGCCCGGCGCCGCCAGGACCCGTACCTCCGTACCCGGTATCGCCCGCCCGGACGTGGACGCGATCACCTCCGCCGGGTCGCCGCGGCGGCACATCGTGACGATGCCGCTCGCCTCGGAGAGGCCGTACGCCGTGAGCACCGTCCCGATGCCGAGCTCCGTGCGCAGCCGCTCGACGAGCCGCAGCGGGACGACCGCCGCGCCGGTCACCACGAGCCGCAGCGCGGACAGGTCGTGGGCCGCGCGCGCCGGGTGGTCGAGGAGGGACTGGTGGAGGGTGGGCGGACCCGGCAGTACGGAGATCCGCTCGGCGGCGATGTTCGCGAGCACGGTCTCCACGTCGAACACCGGCTGCGGCACCATCGTCGCGCCCCGCATCAGACAGGCGATGATGCCCGCCTTGTATCCGAAGGTGTGGAAGAACGGGTTCACGATCAGATAGCGGTCGCCCTCCCGCAGACCCGCCAGCTCGCTCCAGATGGCGTACCCCCGCAGCGTCTGCGCGTGGGTGATCACCGCGCCCTTGGGGCGGCCCGTCGTGCCGGAGGTGAAGACGATGTCCGAGGGGGCGGAGGGGGCCACCGCGTCCGCCCGCCCTCGTACGTCCGCCGCCGGGACGCCCTCCCCCGCCGCCAGGAAGTCCTTCCAGGTCCAGAAGTCGTCCGGCGCGTCCTCCGCGAGGACCACCACCCGTTCCAGATGCGGCAGTCCGGGCAGCGGCCCGGCGCCCTCGCCCTCGGCGGCGGCACGCCGCAAGGTGGCAACGTACGACGTGCCCAGGAACGTTCCCGTGATGAACAACAGCTTCGCCCGGCTGCGCTCCAGGACGTACGCCGCCTCCGCCCCCTTGAACCGCGTGTTCAGCGGGACGAGCACCGCCCCGGCCGTGACCGCGCCGAGCGCGGAGACGATCCAGTCCAGGGTGTTGGGCGCCCACACCGCGACCTGGTCGCCGCTCTCCACCCCGGCCGCCATACAGGCCGCCGCCGCCCGTTCGACCCGCTCGCCCAGCTCCGCGTACGAGACGCGGGTGCGGCCCTCGACGACGGCCTCCCGCTGTCCGTACCGCTCGGCCGCGTCCCGTACGAGGCCGGGGACCGAGCCCCACTCCAGATCTCCCCGCCGGTCTCCCCTCAGCGTTCCCCGCATGGCAAGCCCTCCCACCACAGTAGCTGACTACCCGTCAGATTAGCTGTACCCTTCCTCGCTGTCAGCAGCAATCCAGCAGCGGTGACGCACGGCGATCGCGGAGGTGGCGGGTGTCGATGCTCAAGGACGCGACGGCAATCGCGGGCATAGGCCAGACGGAGTTCGCCCGCCGACTGGGCGACTCCGAGAAGAAGTTGGCCTGCCGGGCCATCCTCGCCGCGCTCGACGACGCGGGCATCTCCCCCTCCGAGGTGGACGGCTTCGCCTCGTACACGATGGAGGAGACCGACGAGGTCGAGATCGCCAAGTCCATCGGCGCCGGCGACGTCACCTTCTTCGGCAAGGTCGGCTTCGGCGGCGGCGGTTCGTGCGCCACCGTCGCCCACCTGGCCACCGCCATCGCCACCGGCCAGGCGAACGTGGGGGTCGCCTGGCGCTCCCGCAAACGCGGCAGCGGCCCCCGGCCGTGGACCAACACGACCGTCCAACTGCCCACCCCCGCCCAGTGGACGCGCCCCTTCGGGCTGCTGCGGCCCGCCGACGAGATCGGCATGCTGGCGCGGCGCTATATGCACGAGTACGGCGCCACCCGCGACCACCTCTTCAACGTCGCCCTCGCCTGCCGCAACCGCGCCAACCAGAACCCGGCCGCGATCATGTACGAGCGCCCGCTGACCCGCGAGATGTACATGACCGCCCGCTGGATCAGCGAACCGCTCTGCCTCTTCGACAACTGCCTGGAGACGGACGGCGCGCTGGCCTGCGTGATCGTCTCAGCCGAGCGAGCCCGCGACTGTCGGCACAGGCCCGTGTACGTGCACTCCGCCGCCCAGGGCCTGCCCGCGCAGCACCACGGCATGGTCAACTACTGGAACGACGACCCGCTGACCGGCCCCGCCTGGACCGCCGCCCGCCACCTGTGGAAACAGGCGGACTTCGGCCCCCAGGACGTCGACGTCGCCCAGATCTACGACGCGTTCACCCCGCTCGTGCCGCTCTCCCTGGAGGGCTACGGCTTCTGCGGCCGGGGCGAGGGCGCCGCCTTCACCGAGGGCGGCGCCCTGGAGATCGGCGGCCGGCTGCCGTTCAACACGGGCGGCGGCGGCCTGAGCGAGGCGTACGTGCACGGCTTCAACCTCATCAACGAGGGCGTCAAGCAGCTGCGCGGCACCTCCACGGCGCAGGTCCCCGACGCCGCGACCTGCCTGGTCACGGCGGGCGAGGGTGTGCCCACGTCCGCGATCCTGCTGAGGAGTTGAGATGCTGGCCCCGGTGACCGACGACGACGGCGCCCCGTTCTGGGAGTACGCCGCGCGAGGCGAACTGCGCGTCCAGGCCTGCGCCGCCCCCGGCTGCGGACGGCTGCGCTTCCCGCCCCGGCCGTGCTGCCCGCACTGCCACTCCTTCGACAGCGAGTGGCGCCGGATGTCCGGCCGCGGCCGCATCTGGTCCTACGTCTTCCCGCACCCCCCGCTCCTGCCGGAGTACGCGGCCCAGGCCCCGTACAACGCGGTGGTCGTCGAACTCGTCGAGGACCCGCTGATCCGCCTCGTCGGCAACGTCGTCGCGGAGCCGGACGCGCCCCTGGACTCGGTGGCGCCGGAGCGGCTGCGGATCGGGGCGCGGGTGCAGGTGGCGTTCACCGAGCTGCCCACCGCCTCCGGCGTCATGACGCTCCCCCGCTGGCTCCTGGAGCGCGCATGACGCTGGAGGTCGTACGGGACGAGGGGACGGGCGTGGCGGTGGTGCGGCTGAACCGCCCGCACCGGCTCAACGCGATAGACGTCGAGACGGCGGCCGAACTGTCCGCCTCTTGGCGGCGGTTCCGCTACGACGACGCCGTACGGGCCGTCGTCCTGACCGGGACGGGCGAGAAGGCGTTCTGCACCGGCATCGACCGCGCGGCCGAGGTCCCGCAGCCCTCGTCCCCGTACTCGATCGACGACCCTCTCCTCACGATCGGCCCCAAGGCGAACGACCTGTGGAAGCCGGTGATCGCGGCGGTGCGCGGGATGGCGTGCGGCGGGGCGTTCTATCTGCTGGGCGAGGCGGAGTTCGTGATCGCCGCCGAGGACGCCACGTTCTTCGACCCGCATACGACGTACGGGATGGTCAGCGCGTACGAGTCCGCCTACCTGGCCACCCGTATGCCCTTCGGGGAGGCGGCCCGGCTCGCCCTGATGGGCACGGCGGAACGCCTCTCGGCCCGCAGGGCGTACGAAACGGGCCTGGTCAGCGAGGTGACGCCGCCGGGCGACGAGGTCCGGGCAGCGCTGACCTGTGCGGAGACCCTGGCCTCGTACCCCACGGAAGCGGTCCAGGGCACGGTCCGCGCCCTCTGGACGACCCGCACCCCCACGCTGCCCCAGTCGTTCGCGCAGGCCCCGCATCTGATCGCGCTGGGCAACCTGCCGCCGGAGAGGCAGGCGGAGCTGTTCGGGGGGAGGGGGGCGGGGAGCGGGGGCGGGGGGTTCAGGTTGAGGTGAGGTGGGGCCGGGAGGGACGGGGAGGGCCGAAGCCGTCAGCTCGGCTGAGCTCGGCTCGGCTCACCTCAGTCCAGCTCGGCTCCGCTCAGCTCCACTCCATGACCCGGGCCACGCGGCACTCCTTGACCTTGTCGACCCGCGACGGCAGCGCCATCGGCACCTGCACGCTCTGCGCCGCCCCCGCGTCGAGGGTCACGAACGTGGAGCCCGTGTCGACGGTCTCGTCGGCCGCGCCGAGGAAGTCGACCTGCAGGCGGTAGCGGTGACTGCCGCTCGCCGGCGAGTCACCGGTGACGCGTACGGTCGCGGAAGTGACGGCCGGGCGCTTGCCCTTGGCGGGCGAGACACAGGTGACGACCGTTCCCGTGGCGGTGGCCGAGGGGGACGGCGTGGGGCTCGCGGTGTAGCTCGACCCGGAGCTGGAGCCGGAGCCGGAGCCGGAGCCGCCGGTGCTGTCGTAGTCGTCGTCGTGGCGGTAGCTCGAACCGCCGTTGCCCGAACTGCCGTTACTCTTGTGGGAGTTGGAGCAGCCGCCACCACCGCTGCTCTTGCCGTGGCCGTGGCCGTGCCCGGAGAACCCGGTGAGCGCCAGCACCACTCCGGCCAGTACGGCCGTGAACCTCATCCGTCGACGGAACACCGTTTCCTACCCCCCGCATGAAAGCCTGCCGAAGACCGCCGACACCGTAACAGGAGGGGCGGGGTGGGCGGGGGCTCTCGCTTTCGGGCGGGGGGTGGGTGCGGGGCGCGGGGGTCCGGTGGTCTGCGGGCGGGGTGGGGAGTAGCGTCTTCAGCGAGAGCCGGGGTGGGTGGTTCGCCGTGTTTCCGCCCGCGGGCCGTGTCGCCCCGCGCTCGTGATCGGCGGCCGCCGTTCCAGCCCCTTCCGTGCCGGGTACGACGGCCGTCCCGGGGCGGTTTTCCGCTCCCCGCCCCACCCCTTCCCGAAAGCCCTCGCCGGGCAGCTGGGGCTGCGGCTGCGGCTGGGCCTGGACGGAGGCAACTTTCCCGGGCTGCGCCCGGGCCCCGGTTCGTCTGCGCGCCGTGAGGGGCCGGGCCTCATCGGGGCGACGTCGCCGTCCCCTTCACCGCGTCCAGCGCGTACACACACCGATCCTTGCTGCACGCATAGACCACCCCGTTCCGAGCCACCGGCGAGCCCGTGATCTCGCCCCCCGTCGCCAGCTTCCAGCGGAGTTGGCCGCCCGCCGCGTCCAGCGTGTACAGGCAGTGGTCGGCCGAGCCGAAGTGGATGCGGCCGTCGGCCACCACCGGTGCCCCCACCACCTCCGCACCCGCCGCGAAGCGCCACTTGGGGGTGGAGGTGACCGCGTCCAGCGTGTACAGCGCGCTGCCACTGCCCACGTGGATGTTGCCGTCGGCCACCAGCACCGGCTCGATGGACTGGCGGGACTCCGTCGCGATGCGCCAGCGGTCCTTGCCGGTGGCCGCGTCCAGCGCGTACACCGTGCCGAGGTAGTCCGCCAGGTACACGCCGCCCCCGGCCACCGCCGGGCCCGGTGCGAAGGCCGGCGGGCAGAGGAAGACCGCCGGGGCCTCGAAGTGCCAGCGGACGTGGCCGCTGGCGATGTCGATGGAGAGGACACGGGTGCCCGCCGAGACGTACACGTAGCCGTCCGACGCCGGGGCGAGGCGGACCGGGACCCCGCCGCACGACGCCGCGTCGCCCACGGGGTACGACCAGCGCTCGACGCCCGTACGCGCGTCCAGCGCACGCAGCCGCGCGTCCTGCCACACGTACGCCGTGCCCTCGTGGATCACCGGACCGGCCTCGGGGGTCTCGAAGTCGCTCTGGGCTCCGGTGATCTCCCACAGCTTCTCGCCGTTCGCGGCCTCCCAGGCCTGTACGCCGCCGCCCCGCGTCGCGGTGACGATCGTGCCCCGGTCCGCCTTGAGGGCGTACACCCAGGCGTCGGTCGGCAGGCGCCACAGCTCGCGGCCGTCCGTCGCGTCCAGCGCGTACAGCGTCGGGCCGTCCGAGGCGTGGATCCGGCCCGCCTCCACGGCCATCGCCCAGGCCACGTCACGGGTCTTGAACTGGCGCCGGCCACTGGCCACGTCCAGCGCGTGCACCTCGAAGGAGGTGACGTAGAGGAGATCGCCCGCCACGGCCGGGGTGCCCCACACGTCGTTCGACATGCGGAAGCGCCAGGGCCGCCAGCGGCCGGGCGGCTCGGGTGAGCGGGTCGGGGCCGGGACGGGCGGTGCCGCTGCCGGTGCCCCGTTCGCCGGGGGCCGGTCCGGTCTGCCCAGGGCGCCGCCTGCCGGGAATCTGACCCACCCCGTGGCAGGGCTGGCCTCGGCCACCGCGCGCGCCCCGTCGATGACCCGGGGTCCGGGCCCGATCGGCACCTTCGCCCCGGCCAGCCGCACGGGCCCGTCCGGCACGGCCTCCGGCAGGGAGGGCTGGTGCGGCGGCTGATACGGCGGGCGCGGCGGCGGCGAGGGGTCCACGGACTGGGCGACCGGCTGCGCCACCGGCTTGGCCCGGCCGCCGCCCCGGCGCTGCTCGATCATCGCCACCGACCGGTCCGGCAGCCACGCCGACGCGGTGCCGCTGTCGTCGGAGCCGCCGAAGAGGTGCGGGGCGAGCTGCGCCTGGAGGTCCTCGGGCGAGGGCCGCAGCCCGGCCTCCATCTGCATACAGGACTCGATGAGCGGGCGCAGCTCGTCCGGCAGACCGGTCACGTCCGGGCCCTCGCGCAGCAGCATGAAGACGGTCTCGACCGGGTTGGCGCCGTGGAAGGGGGCATGGCCGGTCGCCGCGAAGACCAGCGTCGAGCCGAGCGAGAACACATCGCTCGCGCCGGTCACGCTGCGCGAGTCCTTCGCCTGCTCGGGCGACATGTACGCGGGCGTGCCGACAGCCACGTTCGTCATGGTCAGGCGCGTGTTGGAGACGCCCGACGCGATACCGAAGTCGATCACCCGGGGGCCGTCCTCGACCACCAGGACGTTGGACGGCTTCAGGTCGCGGTGGACCAGGCCCGCCCCGTGGATGGACTGCAGTGCCTCGGCGATGCCGGCCGCGAGCCAGCGCACCGCCTGGGCCGGGAGCGGCCCGCACTCGTTCACTATTTCTTCCAGCGAGGGCGCCGGTACGTACGCGGTGGCCAGCCACGGCACCGCCGCGCGCGGGTCGGCGTCGACCACGGCGGCCGTGTAGAAACCGCTGACCGCCCGGGCCGCCTCCACCTCGCGGGTGAAGCGGACCCGGAACAGCTGGTCCTCGGCGAGCTCCGTGCGCACCGTCTTGATCGCCACGCGGCGGCCGGACGCCGAGCGCGCCAGATAGACCAGCCCCATGCCGCCGGCACCGAGCCGTCCCAGCACCTCGAAGGGGCCGATCCGCCTCGGGTCGTGCTGCGTCAGCTGCTCCACTTGCCTGCCACCTCCCCGTACGGGCCCTAAGTATCAACGCGTCGCAACAAGGCCCCGTGCAGCGTCTCACGCGCCGCCCCGATTCTTCCTGCCGGAGGCGCCCGGTGGCCAACCTGTTCACGGATCGGGATGTCTCGCCCCGATCCGGGCATCCCGCACCCGCTCCCCTCTCAGCCCCGGCCCAGCCCCGGCCCCGGGGCTCAGCCCCGCGCCCGCTCCCCTCTCAGCCCCGGCCCAGCCCCGGCCCCGCGGCTCAGCCCCGCACCCGCTCCCGTCTCAGTCCCGCTGGAGGACGGCGAAGCTCGCGCCCTGGTCGTCGTGGAGCACCGCCATCCGGCCGTACGCGATGTCGAACGGCTCGGCCTTGAGACGGCCGCCCAGCTCCACGCAGGCGGCGGCCGTGGCGTCGCAGTCCGCCACCGCGAAGTACACCAGGAAGTGGGCAGGCATCTCGGGAGGGAAGGTGTCCCCCATCAGAGCGCGGCCGCCGAAGGCGGTGTCGGGGCCGGGCGCGGCGCCCGCGGGCGACCAGGTGCGGAAGTCGCCGTCGGTCCCGTCGAGGTCGTCGCCCTCGAAGCCGAACACCGACTCGTAGAAGGCGTCGGCCCGCGCGGCGTCCCGGACGTAGACCTCGGCCCAGCAGAAGGAGCCCGGCTCGCCGGTCCTCTCGAAGCCGGTGTGGCTGCCCGCCTGCCAGAGGCCGAAGACCGCGCCGTCGGGGTCGGCGGCGACCGCCGCCGTGCCGAACGGTCCGACCGCCACCGGGCCGGTCAGCAGCCGGCCGCCCGCCTGGGTGATCCGCACCGCGAGCCCCGCCGCGTCGGGTGTCGCGAAGTACACGCCCCAGGCGGTCGGCATGCGGCCGTCCCGCTTGGGGACGAGGGCGGCGACGCGCTTTCCCTCGCTGTAGGCGTTGGTGTAGTAGCCGTACGCCGCGTCCGCGTCGTCGTCGAACGTCCAGCCCAGCAGTGCGCCGTAGAACCGCTTGCCGGCCGCCAGGTCGGGCAGCGTCGCGTCGGCCCAGCACGGCGCGCCCTCCGGATATCCGTCATATCCGCCCATGCTCCCGGTCCCTTCCTGGGGTAGCCCCGCCCGAAGTGCGCCCTGTGCGGTGAAGCTAACGGCGCCGGCCACGCCCCGCAGCGACGTAAATCGAACAAGCGATCTACTTTCTGATCACTTTAGCCACCTACGCCCTTTTCCCGCGCGGGTTGTCCACAGAATGTGTCCACAGGCTGTTGATAACACCATTCGAGTGGCGGACGCCCGGTCGACCCGGCGGCGCTGCGGGGGCCCACTCGACGCGCGCGTCAACCCCCGGCCCCCATTTGCAGTCGGCCGAATCGCGCTCCGATCACCCCTCGGTAAGCTGACGGCATGACAGGACAAGTACGCACCGTCGACGGCCGCGTGGCCGGCCGACGCGGCCAGGCGACGCGGCAGAAGCTGCTCGACTGCCTCAGCGAGATGCTCAGCTCCTCGCCGTACCGGGACGTCAAAGTCATCGACGTGGCCCGGAAGGCGGGCACTTCACCCGCGACCTTCTACCAGTACTTCCCGGACGTCGAGGGCGCCGTCCTGGAGATCGCGGAGGAAATGGCCAAGAAGGGCGCGGCGTTGACCGGCCTCGTCGAGGGCCGCTCCTGGGTCGGCAAGGCCGGATGGCAGACAGCGGAGGAACTGGTCGAGGGATTCCTCGACTTCTGGCGCAAGAACGACGCGATCCTTCGTGTGGTGGATCTGGGCGCGGCCGAGGGCGACAAACGGTTCTACAAGATCCGTATGAAGATCCTCAACTCCGTGAACAACTCCCTTACGGACGCGGTGAAGGAGCTCCAGTCGAAGGGCAAGGTCGACAAGGACGTCAGCCCCGCGGCGATGGCGGGCTCGATCGTCGCGATGCTCGCGGCGGTCGCCTCGCACCAGAAGGGCTTCCAGACCTGGGGCGTCAAGCAGGCCGAGCTGAAGCCGAACCTGGCGCTGCTCGTGCATCTGGGCATCACCGGCAAGAAGCCGACGAAGTAGAGGCGGCGGAGGGAACCGGGGCGCGCGCCCTCAAGTCCTGTCGCGCGGGCGGCGGTTCACCCAGGTGAGCCCCCGCCGGCGTCCCGCGCCCCGGCGACCCTCCCCCCTTCCCTCCTCGTTACTCCCTCCGCTGCTCCAGCCGGAAGAGCCGTATCTCGCGCTCGACGCGGGCCTGGTACGCGGCGTACGGGGGCCAGAACGCCAGCGCCGCCCGCCAGGCCGCCGCCCGCTCCTCCCCCGCGAGCAGCCGGGCCCGTACCGGCAGGTCGCGCCCCTTCCAGCTGATCTCGGCGTCCGGGTGGGCCAGCAGGTTGCCGGTCCAGGCCGGGTGGCCGGGACGGCCGAAGTTGGACCCGACGAGCAGCCAGGTCCCGCCGTCCTCCGGCATACAGGCGAGCGGAGTCCGCCGCGCGAGCCCCGATCTGGCACCGCGTGCGGTGAGCACGACTCCCGGCAGCATCCGCGCGCTCGGCAGCACCTTGCCCCGGGTGAGCCGGTGCACCGCCCGGTCGAGGGCGGGAACGACATGGGGGGCCACCTTCGCGAACGCGCGCGTGGAGGACACCTTCTGGACGAGGCGTACGCCGCGCGAGGTGCGGGCCCCCGTCACCGGACGCCCGCTCGCGCCGTACGTGACGTACGCGCCCCGAACAGCCCGGCCCGGTAGGCGGCATGGCCGCGCAGCAGCGGTACGGGCCCGAAGAGCAGCTCGTCGGACGCGGCCCGCTTGAAGTACAGATGGGCCTCGTGCTCCCAGGTGAACCCGATGCCGCCGTGCAGCTGGATCGCCTCGGCGGCGGTGCTCCGCAGCGCCTCCAGGGCCTGCGCGAGGGCGAGCCCGCCGGCGTCCGGGTCCCAGGCCGCGTAGTAGGCGGCGGAGCGGGCCGCCTGCACCTGTACATAACGGTCCGCGAGGCGGTGTTTGACGGCCTGGAACGACCCGATGGGCCGCCCGAACTGCTCGCGCTCCTTCACGTACGCGACGGTCCGCTCCAGCGCGTGCGCGGCGGCGCCGACGGCTTCGGCGGCGAGGGTGGCGGCGGCGGTACGGCCGGTGTCGAGGAGGGCAGCAAGGGGATCCCGCCCTCCCTCCCCCTCCCCCTCTTCGCCCAGCAACTCGACCCCCACATCACGGAGTTGGACTCTCCCCTGCGCCCGGGTCTCGTCGAGGGCGGTCTGCCGGGTCCGGTGCAGGCCGTCGGCGTCTCCGCGTACGAGGAAGAGACGGACGCGGCCGCGCGTGAAGCCGCCGGTGTGGGCGGCGACGAGGAGGAGGTCGGCGCGGTGGCCGTCGAGGACCTGGGCGGCCTCGCCGTACAGCCGCCATCCGCCCTCGACCCGCCGGGCCTGCACGCCCCCGGCGCGCCCGCCCCCCGCCCATGCGCCGTCGGCGTTGTCGCCGGTCAGCCCCAGGGCCAGGGCGAGGGCGGGGCCCGGGACGGCGAGGCTCGCGGTGAGCTCACCGCGCGCCAGCCGGGGGAGGTACGCGCGCTTCTGCGGCTCGGTCCCCAGGGCGAGGAGGAGGGGGGCGGCGAGGGCGGCGGTCGCGAGGAGCGGGGACGGCAGGAGGGCGCGTCCGGTCTCCTCACAGGCGAGGGCGAGTTCGGCGGGACCGCAGCCGACCCCGCCGTACGCCTCGGGAAGCGCGACTCCCGGAAGCCCCAGCTCGACGGCGAGCTGCCGCCACAGACTCTGGTCGTACCCCGGGGCGGTCCGGACGGCGGCTTTGACCTCGTCGGGGCCGCAGCGTTTGGTGAGCAGGGTGCGGAGGGTGCGGCGGATCTCGTGCTGCTCTGGGGTGAAGTCGACATCCATGAGCGGCTTCTCCTCCCGGGGGGGCGGGTCGACGCGGCGAATCTGACGGTACATCAGTTTCCGCTGCCCCACCCCTTCCCGAAGCTCCAAAGCCGGTCAGTCGAATGCGTCGGCGGGCAGTACGGGGGTCGCGCTGTCCCGTGCGGGTGGCAGCGCCTCGCACAGCTTCGCCGCAGAGCCCATGCGCAGTGCGCCAAGCTCGACGTACGGGTGCCCCGATCCCGCCACCAGGCCCCGAACTCGCGCCGCTTCCGCCTCAGGCACACCCACACGCACAAGAGCGGCCCGCAACAGAGCAGCCACGTGATCAGCTTCCGCACACGCACTCTTGTACTGGTCCATGGGGATCACCGCGCCGTCTCCTCGCCGCACTCAAAGTGCCTGTACAGAACGGTGGTTGGCCCAGCACCCGCACGCTGGAAGCGGCGCGCGGGCACCAGCGGCCTGAACTTCTCGCCGCATTCGGAGCACCGACTCTTGGCGGGTGGGTACGTGCTGTACTCGTCCTTGATCTGCGTGCCAGCGGCCATATTCGCCGTCCTCTCACGTCTTGGTGTGGTGATCCTCTCGCCGGTCGCCAGGACGGAGGAACCTCGTACGTTTCCCACTTCGGGACGTCCCGGTGCGGGTAGAACGTCCCCAAGCAGCGTCCACTGGTTAGGGGAGAGACCGGCCATGTCGAATGAGCGCCTACGGGCTGTCATGGCCTCTGGAGGATGGACGCACGGGAGCTTGGCCCAGGCAGCGGGCGTCGATCCCAAATCCGTTGAACGATGGGTCAATCTCGGCCGAACACCACGGCGAGCAACGGCGCTCAAAGCCGCCGAGACGCTGGGGGAAGACGTGCACGCTCTTTGGCCGTCGCTGAGGCAGGCACGTTCCGCACGGGCCGTCAGCCCGGAACTCGTGGCACTGTACGGCCAGCGGGCGGACTTGCCGGTTTCCGTGTACGTGGATCTCCTTGCGGCAGCACGGGAGCAGATCGACGTGTTGGTGTACGCCGCCGTGTTCCTTCACGAGGCGTACCCCCGACTGACCGACTTGCTCAGAGAGCGTGCCGCCGAAGGGTGCTCGGTACGGATCGCTCTGGGCGACGCTGATAGTACAAACGTTCAACAGCGCGGTCAGGAAGAGAAATTCGGCCACGGCATCGAGAGCCGCTGCCGTCTGGCACTCCTGCACTACCGGCCCTTACTGGAAGTACCCGGCATTGATCTGCGGACCCACGCAACGACGCTCTACAACAGCGTGTACCGCGCTGACGACCAGGTGCTGGTCAACGCCCACGTATGGGGCGTGAACGCCTATGGTGCGCCCGTGTGGCACCTTCGGCGCAACAGCAGCGGGGGCGTGTTCGACACCTACGCGGAGAGCTTCAACGCCGTATGGGAGATGGCCCGACCCGTGGAAGGCTGATCGCATGGCACGGACCGAGTACTACGACGACCCGAACGCACCGAAGCCCAACAGCCTGGTCGTTGCCGCCTCTGCCGTCGTCACGGACGCCCAGGGGCGCATCCTCCTCCAGCGGCGCCGGGACAACGACTTGTGGGCGCTTCCCGGCGGAGCCATGGACATCGGGGAGTCGCTGCCCGGCACGGCTGTCCGGGAGGTCAAGGAAGAGACGGGCCTGGACGTGGAGATCACGGGGTTGGTCGGCACGTACACGGACCCACGGCACATCATCGCGTACAGCGACGGAGAGGTTCGCCGGCAGTTCGCTGTCGTCTTCACGGCACGCGTGGTCGGAGGGAAGCTCGCCATGTCGGACGAGTCGACAGAGCTGCGCTATGTCTCGCCCGGCGACTTGGACGGGATGCCCTTGCACCACACGCAGCGGCTACGGCTCGCGCACTATCTGGAGCACCATGATCGGCCGTATCTCGGCTGAGCCACCAAGGTTCCCTACGCTGCCCTGCGGGACGGAGTGAGTCCTTCGTATGGTCTTCCCCTGTCCGGCTGGGGCTGTCCCCAGCCGCCACCCGCAGGCAAATCCCGCACCCACCAACCAAGCAGTCCGGCAAGAACTTTCGGGAAGGGGTGGGGGCCGGGTTTAGAAACTGATGTACCGTCAGATTCATGGCAGATGCCCGCCCGCGCGCCCGCCCCCGCCGCGTCGCCATCGTCGGCGCAGCCCTCTCCGACACCGGTCGCGTCGACGACGCGACCCCGTACGCCCTGCACGCCCAGGCCGCCCGCAGGGCGCTCGCGGACTCCGGGCTCGACCGGAGCGTCGTCGACGGGTTCGGGTCCGCGGGGCTCGGGACGCTCGCGCCCGTCGAAGTCGCCGAGTACCTGGGGCTGAAGCCGACCTGGGTGGACTCCACCGGCGTCGGCGGCGCCACCTGGGAGGTGATGGCCGCGCACGCCGTGGACGCGATCGCCGCCGGGCACGCCAACGCTGTACTCCTCGTCTACGGCTCGACCGCCCGTGCCGACATCAAGGCCGGGCGAAGGACATCGAATCTGTCGTTCGGCGGGCGCGGACCCCTGCAATTCGAAGTTCCTTACGGCCACACCTTGATTTCGAAGTACGCGATGGCTGCCCGCCGCCACATGCACGAGTACGGCACCACCGTCGAGCAGCTCGCCGAGATCGCCGTACAGGCGCGCGCCAACGCCGCGACCAACCCCGACGCGATGTTCCGCGACCCGATCACCGTCGACGACGTCCTGTCCGGGCCGATGATCGCGGACCCGTTCACCAAGCTGCACTGCTGCATCCGCTCGGACGGCGGCTGCGCGGTGCTGCTCGCGGCGGAGGAGTACGTGCCCGACACCGCCAAGGACCCCGTCTGGGTGCTCGGTTCGGGCATGGCCGTCTCCCACACCACGATGTCCGAGTGGGACGACTTCACCGTCTCCCCGGCCGCCGTATCGGGCCGCCTCGCCTTCGAACGGGCCGGGGTGCGCCCCTGCGACATCGACCTCGCGGAGATCTACGACGCCTTCACGTACATGACCCTCGTGACTCTTGAAGATCTCGGGTTCTGCGCGAAGGGGGAGGGTGGTGCGTTCGTCGGGAAGGGGCGGCTGCTGCGGGACGGGGAGCTGCCCGTCAACACGGACGGGGGTGGGCTGTCCGCCTGCCATCCCGGCATGCGCGGGCTGTTCCTCATCGTCGAGGCCGTACGGCAGCTGCGCGGCGAGGCCGGTCCCGGCCAGGTCCACAAGCCGGACGGCCGGCTGCCCGGGCTCGCGGTGGCTTCGGGCACGGGCGGGTGGTTCTGCTCGTCGGGGACGCTGGTCCTGGCGCGGGAGTGACCGCTGGTCCTGGCGCGGGAGTGACCGCTGGTCCTGGCGCGGGAGTGACCGCTCGTCCGGCGCGGGAGTGACCGCTCGTCCGGCGCGGGAGTGACCGCTCGTCCGGCGTCCGTCGAGGGTGACGAGTACGGCGACGTCGAGTACGCCCTTACACGCGCGCAGGGGCTCGCGCCGGGGGAGCGTGAGAGCGCCGGGTGACAATCTGCGGATGGACATGGGATTCGAGGAGTATCTGCACACCCTGCGCGTCTGGGACGTCGAGCTGCCGCACTTCGACCCTGAGGCCGCGCCGGACGAGCCCGTGCCGCTCTTCCGGGAGTGGCTGATGCATGCCGGGCGCGCGGGCCAGGCCGAGCCGCACACGATGACGCTGGCGACCGTGGACGGGGACGGGCGGCCGGACGTACGGACGCTGATGCTGCACGGGGCCGATGCGGGCGGGTGGTGGTTCGGGTCGCACTCCACCAGTGCGAAGGGGCGGCAGCTCGCGCTCTGCCCGTCGGCGGCGCTCGGGTTCTACTGGCCCGCCGTGGGGCGGCAGGTCCGGGTGCGCGGGGCCGTCCGGCCGGCGGGCTTCGACGCCGCCCAGGCCGATCTGCACGCCCGGTCGACCGGGGCGCTGGCCGCGGCGCTGGTGGGGCACCAGAGTGAGGTGCTGGGGTCCGTGGCGGAGCTTGCGGCGGCGTCTGAGGCGGCGTGGGTGCGGGCTGCGGCTTCACCCGACACGCCCGTACCGACCTGGACGCAGTACGTCCTCGACCCCGTGGAGGTCGAGTTCTTCCAGGGGGATGCGCGGCGGCGGCATGTGCGGCTGCGGTACCGGCGGGATGGGGGTGCGGGTGCGTGGGGGCGGGAGTTGCTTTGGCCGTAGTTCGTCCACGGGCCGTCTGTGGCTGGTCGCGCCCACGCGGCGGAGCCGCATATGTCACAGCCCCGCGCCCCTGAGGGCCCTCGGAACGTCAGCCCGGCCCGAACACCGGTACCGCCACCCCTCCTCCCCCCTCTCCTCCCCGGAACTCCACCCACAGCTCCATCCCGATCCTCAGCTCGCCCTCCCCGCACCCCACCACCTCCGTCATCATCCGCGGCCCCTCCGCCAGGTCCACCACCGCTGCCGTGTACGGGACTCGGGCGTCGAAGGGGGGCAGGTCGTTGCGGTGGATCACCGACCAGGTGTAGAGCGTGGCCCGGCCGCTCGCCTCCTCCCACGCCACGTCCTCGCTCCAGCAGTACGGGCAGAACTCGCGCGGGTAGTGGTGCGCCCGGCCGCACGCCCCGCAGCGGCGGATCAGTAGGCGGCCCTCGGCGGCCGCGTCCCAGTACGGGCGCGTGAACGCGTCGATCTCCGGCGTCGCCGCGTCGCCCGGCCTCATCAGAACCACCCGATCGCGTGAGCCGGCGACCACGTCTGCCACTCCAGTGAGTCCGTCGAGTCCAGCGAGTCCATCCGCGGCCCCCTCATCAACCCGCCCGTCAACCCAATCGTTTCTGACGGTACGTCAGTTCAGCGGACATGGCCGCCCCGCGCAAGAGCCCGTGCGGCGACCCTCCACCCGGCCACATCGCCCCCACCGCCGCCCGCCCCCGACGCAAACTCCGGAGCGTGATCGATTCGTAACCGATTCAGGTCTTGACCGAGACCCATCAAGTTGGTGCGTCGTTACGCTCGGTTCCCATGGCCACCAACGACCCCACCCGCCCTGTCTACGTCATCGGCGCCGGCCCCGGCGGTCTCGCCGTCGCCGCCGCCCTGCGCGGGCGGGGCGTACGGGCGGTCGTACTGGAGAAGGCCGACGCCGTCGGGGACTCCTGGCGCCACCACTACGACCGACTGCGGCTGCACACCACCCGCCGGCTCTCCGCGCTGCCGGGGCTCAAGATGCCCCGGTCGTTCGGGCGCTGGGTCGCCCGGGCCGACGTCGTGCGGTACCTGGAGAAGTACGCCCAGGTGCATGAGCTGGAGATCGTCACCGGTGTCGAGGTCTCACGGATCGAGCGGATCGAGCGTGCCGAGGGTGTCGAGGGGGTCGAGCGCGCCGAAGGGGCGGACGACGAGGGCGGCTGGCTGCTGCACGCCACCGGTGGGCGGCGGCTGACCGGGCGGGCGGTCGTGGTGGCGACGGGGTACAACCACACCCCGTACCTGCCCGAGTGGCCCGGCGCCGACGCGTACACCGGCACCCTGCTGCACGCTGGGCAGTACCGGAACCCCGCCCCGTACGCGGGCAAGGACGTCCTCGTCGTCGGCAGCGGGAACACCGGCGCGGAGATCGCCGTCGACCTGGTCGAGGGCGGGGCCGGGCGGGTGCGGCTCGCCGTGCGCACCGCGCCGCACATCCTGCGCCGCTCCACCGCCGGCTGGCCCGCCCAGGCCTCCGGCATCCTGGTGCGGCGGCTGCCCGTTCCGCTGGTGGACCGGGCGGCCGGGGCCATGGCCCGGCTCAGCGTGCCCGACCTCGCGGACAAGGGGCTGCCCCGGCCGGAGACCGGCCTCTACGCGCGCGTACGCGAAGGCGCCATCCCCGTACAGGACGTGGGTCTGATCGCGGCCGTGCAGGCGGGGCGGGTGGAGCCGGTCGCGGCGGTCGACTCGTTCGAGGGCGCCAAGGTCGTGCTGGCCGACGGCAGCCGTATCTCCCCCGAGGTCGTCGTGGCCGCCACCGGCTACCGGCGGGCCCTGGAGGGGCTGGTCGGCGAGTTGGGTGTGCTCGACGGGCGGGGCCGTCCCACCGTCCACGGCGGCCGCACCGCACCCACCGCCCCCGGGCTCTACTTCACCGGGTTCACCAACCCCATCAGCGGCATGCTCCGCGAGCTGGCCATCGACGCCGAGAAGATCGCCAAGGCGGTCGCGCGCTCCTGAAGCCGAGGGCACGCATCGTCGGCACGCCTCTTCCCCGCCGCCCGCGCACGCCGTAGTTGGCGCAATGGTGACGGGTAGGCGCCCCCCGGGCGGGTACGGAAAACGTACTCGGCCGGACCTCCCGCGCGTCCCGGAGCCTTCGGTGAGCCTTTGCCCGCAGGACGGTTCCTGACTGGTCGTCAGGTCTGTAATCTGACTATGCGTCAGTTACCAGCCAGTTGCGCAAGAGCCACAAGAGCCATGTTGGCCATCGACCAGGAGCGGGCGGAACGATGCTTGGATCGACTCACGGCACCCTCACGACCGACTTCCGCGCACGGGTGGTCGCCTGCGGCGAGCAGCCCCGGCCCGGCGCCGTCCACGGCACCGCCGCCGCCGAGGGCGATCTGGACGTCAGCGGCCGGCCACTGTACGTGCCCGTACCCGACCTCGACCGGTTCTTCCGGCCCGAGTCGCTGGCCGTCGTCGGCGCCTCCGACGCCGAGGGGCGACCCAACACCGGGATCACCCGCCAGCTGATCGCCTGGGCCGAGCGGGTGGGCGCGCGCGTCCACCCCGTGCACCCCACGCGCGACTCCGTCTTCGGCCTGCCCTGCGCCGCGTCCGTCGCGGACCTGCCCGAACAGGTGGACCTGGCCGTGCTGCTGGTCGGCGACCCGCTGCCGCTGATCGACGAACTCGCCGAGACCAAGGTGAAGTTCGCGGTCGCCTTCGCGTCCGGGTTCGCGGAGACCGGCGAGGACGGCGCGGCCGCCCAGGAGCGCCTCGCCGCCGCCGTGGCGCGCTCGGGGATGCGGCTGCTCGGCCCCAACACCAACCTCAACGCCTTCGAGCGCTTCCGGGACGATCTGGAGGGGCCCGCGATCGCCCTGATCACCCAGTCCGGCCACCAGGGCCGCCCCCTGTTCGCCCTCCAGGAGCTGGGCGTCCGGCTCTCCCACTGGGCGCCCACCGGCAACGAGGCCGACCTGGAGAGCGCCGACTTCATCTCGTACTTCGCGGAGCGCCCCGGGACCGGGGCCATCGCCTGCTATCTGGAGGGGCTCAAGGACGGGCGCTCCTTCCTGCTCGCCGCCGACCGGGCGGCGCGGGCGCGGGTGCCCGTGGTCGCGGTCAAGGTCGGCCGCACCGAGACCGGGGCCCGCACCGCCGCCTCCCACACCGGCAAGCTGACCGGCGCGGACCAGGTGGTGGACGCGGCGATGCGGCAGTACGGGGTGATCCGCGTCGACGGGCTCGACGAGCTCCAGGACACCTCGGCCCTGCTGGCGCGGGCGCGTCCGCCGATGGCCGACGGGGTCGTCGTCTACTCGATCTCGGGCGGCACCGGCGCCCACTTCGCGGACCTGGCCACGGCCGCCGGGCTGACGCTCCCCACGCTCTCCGAGGCGAAACAGGCCGAGCTGCACGAGTGGATACCGCCGTATCTGAACGTGGCCAACCCCGTCGACAACGGCGGCCACCCGGTGGGCGACTGGCGCGGACGGAAGATCATCGACGCGATCCTGGCCGACCCCGCCGTCGGCGTACTGATCTGCCCCATCACCGGGCCCTTCCCGCCCATGAGCGACCAGCTGGCGCGGGACCTGGTGGAGGCGGCGGAGCACACCGACAAGCTGGTGTGCGTGGTGTGGGGGTCGCCGGTCGGCACCGAGGCCGCCTACCGCGAGACGCTGCTGGGCTCGTCCCGGGTCGCCACCTTCCGTACGTTCTCCAACTGCATAGGCGCCGTCCGCGCCTACCTCGCCCACCACCGCTTCACCTCCGCCTACCGCTCGCCCTTCGACGAGGCGCCGCGCGTGCCGTCGCCGTCGTTCCGCAAGGCCCAGGCGCTGATGCGGCCGGGCCGGCAGCTGAGCGAGCACGCGGCGAAGCAGCTCCTTCGCGCGTACGGGATCCGGGTGCCGCGCGAGCAGCTGGTGACCAGCGCCGCCGCGGCCGTACGGGCGGCGGGCCAGGTCGGCTACCCGGTGGTGATGAAGGCCTCGGGCACCCGGCTCGCCCACAAGACCGAACTCGGCCTGGTGAAGGTCGGGTTGACCTCCGCCAGCCAGGTGCGGGACGCGTATCGCGAGCTGACCGACATCGCCCGGTACGAGGGCGTGGAGCTGGACGGCGTGCTCGTCTGCCAGATGGTCGCGCGGGGTGTGGAGATGGTCGTCGGCGTCACCCACGACGCGCTCTTCGGGCCGACCGTGACCGTCGGCCTCGGCGGGGTCCTGGTGGAGGTGCTGGGCGACGCGGCCGTGCGCGTACCGCCGTTCGGTGAGGAGCAGGCCCGCGCCATGCTCGGCGAGCTGCGCGGCCGGGCGCTCCTGGACGGCGTACGGGGCGGGCCGCCGGTCGACGTGGACGCGCTGGTGGAGGTGGTGCTGCGGGTGCAGCGCATGGCCATGGAACTCGGCGGCGAGCTCGCGGAGCTGGACATCAACCCGCTGATGGTGCTGGAGCGCGGGCAGGGCGCGGTGGCGCTGGACGCGCTGGTGGTGTGCTCATGAGTGCTGCGGGCTCTGCCGCTTCCGCTCATGAGGCCGCCGCTGATGTCGCTGGGGCCGCCGAGGCCGCGGCTTCGGGGGGACTTCGTCCCCCTGGGGAGACCGTACGCCACACCACTGACAGCGGCGTCTCATGGATCACGCTCGACCGGCCCGAGGCCATGAACGCCGTGACCTGGGAGCAGCGGGAGCGGATCATCGCGCTCCTGGACGGGGCGAACGCCGACCCGGCCGTACGGGCCGTCGTGATCACCGCGACCGGCAAGGGGTTCTGCGCGGGCGCCGACCTCAGGGGCGGGGCGATGGCCGGTGAGCGGGTCGCCGGGGACGTGGCCCGCACCATCCGCCTGGGCGCCCAGCGGCTCATCGCGGCCGTGCTCGACTGCGAGAAGCCGGTGATCGCCGCCGTCAACGGCACGGCGGCGGGCATCGGCGCCCATCTGGCCTTCGCCTGCGACCTGGTGCTCGCCGCCGAGTCGGCCCGCTTCATCGAGGTGTTCGTACGGCGCGGACTCGTCCCGGACGGCGGGGGCGCCTATCTGCTGCCGCGGCTCGTGGGGCCGCAGCGCGCCAAGGAGCTGATGTTCTTCGGGGACGCGGTGGCGGCGGCGGACGCCGAGCGCCTGGGGCTGGTCAACCGGGTGGTGCCGGACGACGACCTGCCCGCCGTGGCACGGGAGTGGGCCCAGCGGCTCGCGGCGGGCCCGACCCGCTCGCTCGCCCTGGCCAAACAGCTGGTCAACGCGTCCCTGGACGGCGACCGCAGGACCGCCTTCGCGGCGGAGGCGGCGGCCCAGGAGATCAACATGACCACCCAGGACGCCCGGGAGGGCGTGGCGAGCTTCGTGGAGCGCAGAACGCCGAAGTACCGGGGCCTGTAAGGCGTTCACCCGCGATCGGGTGGTGCGGTTTCCATCCCGTACGCCCCCTCCGTCCTGCGCGAGGGTTCCCATCTGACGACCCGTCAGGTTCAATGGATGGCGTGATGGGACACGAAGGGATGGCGGCGACCGTCGTCCGATACCTGCGGTCCGTCGGCGCGGCGGCCACGGCCCCCGCCGAGCCCGTCGAGGCGCTGCCCCGGCCCGACTTACGGGCCGTACGGGACGACGAGCGGCTGCCCGTCGACCCCGCCGAGTTCAGAGGCGTCCTCGGCCACTTCGCCACGGGCGTCACGGTCGTCACAGCTCGGGACGAGGCCGGCCCGGCCGGCTTCGCCTGCCAGTCCTTCGCCTCCCTCTCCCTCGACCCGCCGCTGGTCGTCTTCATGGTGGGCCGTACGTCGACGACCTGGCCGCGCATCGCCCGCGCGGGCACGTTCTGCGTGAACGTCCTGGGGGCCGAACAGGGGCCGCTGTGCCGGGCGTTCGCGGTGAGCGGCGCTGACAAGTTCGCGGGGGTGGCCTTCGACGCGGCCCCCGTGACCGGCTCCCCGCGCCTGGACGGGGTACCGGCGTGGGTGGACTGCCGCATCCAGAACGTCCACACCGGCGGCGACCACCTGATCGTGGTGGGCCGCGTGGAGGCGCTCGGGGGGACGGCGGAGGGGGAGCCGCTGCTGTTCCACCGGGGGCGGTTCGGGCGGTTCAGCGCCTGACCGCGCGCCCTTTTTTGGCCCGGCCTTTGTCTGCGGCTGAGTGGGGGCTGCTCGCGCCGTTCCCCTCGCCCCCAAACCCCCTGTCCCCTGCGGGCCGTGCCGGGTTGCTCGCGCCGTTCCCCGCGCCCCTTGGGCATCTGCGGCCGCAGGGAACCGTTGCGGTGGCCCGGCCGCGCCGGGGCGCAGGCGCGGAGGGGCTACCAGCGTCGCTCCAGCACCTCTCCCCCGCTGCGCGTCTCGATCCGGAGCTCGCCCCTGTCCCCGTAGGCCTCCCGGCGCCACGCCGCGAACACCTCCGCGATCCGGCGCCCGCTGAAGTCGTCCCCGCCGGACGGAATGAAGTTGACCGTCACCAGAGCCCGTACCGAGTCGCCCTCCTGCTTGAGGCGGGCGGCCACCAGGAACGGCCACATGCCGTCGTCGGCCTTGGTGAGGTGCTTGGCGTAGTAGTCGGCGAAGTCCTGGGTCATGTCGAACCAACCGGCGGGGAGGCAGGGCGGGGCCGTGCCCTCGGTCGGCGGGCCGGGGTCACCGGCGTCGTCGTCGGTGGTCTCGTCGGTGGGCGGGCCGGGGGTGCCCGTGTCCTCGTCCGTGGGCGGCTGGGAGGACCCGGCAGGGTCGTCGTCCGTGGGCGGCTGGGAGGACCCGGCAGGGTCGTCGTCCGTGGGCGGCTGGGAGGACCCGGCAGGGTCGTCGGTCGTCTCGTCCACACCCCCGCCCGACGCGTCCTGAGTCGTCTCGTCCGGCCCCCCGGCCCCCTGCTCCGTCGTCTCGTCCGGCGGACACGGCACCTTCTCGGCCGCGAGCGACGGCGACGACGGCGGCGACGCGGGCCGCCCCGCCGACTCCGTCCCGCACCCCGCCAGGGCCGCGCACAGCAGCCCCGCCACCGTCACCGCGTCCCGCAGTTTCCTCGGCTTCATCACTCCCCCTCCGAAGGAGGAGGGGATCACGCCGCCGCCGGTTCCACCAACGGTCCCGTCGGCGGCCCGCCGCGCCGGATCACCAGGGCCATCAGCGCCGCCACGGCGCAGAGCGTGCCCGAGCCGTACCAGACCATGTCGTACGAGCCGAAGGTGTCGCGAGCCAGGCCGCCGAGGAAGGCGACGGCGGCCGCGCCCACCTGGTGGGAGGCGAGCACCCAGCCGAAGACGATGGCGCTGTCCTCGCCGTAGTGCTCCCGGCAGAGCGCGAGCGTCGGCGGGACGGTGGCGACCCAGTCCAGGCCGTAGAAGACGATGAAGAACAGCATCGGCGGATGGATGGAGGGCGCGAGCAGCATCGGCAGGAAGAGGAGCGAGATGCCGCGCAGCGCGTAGTACGTGGCGAGCAGGCGCCGGGACTCGAAGCGGTCGGTGAGCCAGCCGGAGAAGATCGTGCCGGCCACGTCGAAGACGCCGATGACGGCGAGCAGTGAGGCGGCGGCCGTCACCGGCATGCCGTGGTCGTGCGCGGCGGGCACGAAGTGCGTCTGGATCAGGCCGTTGGTGGACGAGCCGCAGATCGCGAAGGTGCCCGCGAGCAGCCAGAACGGCCCGGTGCGGACGGCCGAGACCAGCACCTTCAGCGCGCGCCCGGCCGCGCCGGGGACGGGCGCGGGCTTCTCCACGTACGTGTCCGAGCCGTACGGCGCGAGCCCCACGTCCGCCGGGTGGTCGCGCAGCAGCAGCCACACGAACGGCACCACGGCGAGGGCGGTGAGCGCGACGGTGACGGCGGCCGGGCGCCACCCGTGGTGCTCCACCAGCCAGGAGAGGACCGGCAGGAAGATCAGCTGGCCGGAGGCGGAGGCGGCGGTGAGGATGCCGGTGACCAGGCCGCGCCGCTCGGTGAACCACCGGTTGGTGACGGTCGCGGCGAACGCCAGCGCCATCGACCCGCTGCCCAGCCCCACGAGCAGGCCCCAGCAGAGCATCAGCTGCCAGACGGAGTCCATGAAGACGGTGAGCCCGGCCCCGGCCGCGATCACCGTCAGCGCGACGGCCACGACCCGGCGGATGCCGTACCGGTCCATCAGCGCGGCGGCGAAGGGCGCGGTGAGCCCGTACAGCGCGAGGTTGAGCGAGACCGCCGCCCCGATCGTGCCGCGCGACCAGCCGAACTCGGCGTGCAGCGGATCGATGAGCAGCCCCGGCAGCGACCGGAAGGCGGCCGCGCCGATGATCGTCACGAAGGTGACGGCGGCGACGAACCAGGCACGGTGGAAACGGGGGGCGGGGCGGGGCCGCGGGGCGGCCCGCTGCCCCTCCGGGGCGACGGCATCGGTTGTCTGGGACATGCCGACAGCCTGGCGGGGCGGTCCCGGTCCGTACGAGTGGCTGGATAGCCATGGTTCGCAGGGATCGGGCCAGAGGGCGGCCGGTGGAGCGCCGGGACGACGGCCAGGGATCCGGCCACCGGGTTCGGGCCACACGCCAGGGCCGGAGTGTCTATCCTCGCACTCACACTGAGTGGTTGGGGATCCACTCGTGGTGATCATGGGGGTGAGGGCATGGCCGAGCCGCTGACCGAACGGCTGTTGGTCGACTTGCGCGACGACGGCCGGGTGCAGGTGTCCTCCTGGCCCGCGGCGGAGCAGGCGCCGAACCCGGCGGGGGAGCCGGTCGAGCTGGTGTGGCCGCTGGACGAGCAGGAGATGGCGGACCTGCGGTGGTATCTGGAGCAGTATCTGCGGATGCCGTTCGGCGTGTACGAGCAGCGCGGGCCGCGGGTGGCGGAGCGGCTGCCCGAGTGGGGCGCCCGGATCTTCTCGGCGCTGTTCGCGACGCCCGAGGCGAAGAAGGCGTACACGGAGGCACGCACGCGCGGCGGGAAGCTGGAGATCGTGCTGCGGTCGGGCTCCGCCGAGCGGCTGGGCCTGCCGTGGGAGCTGATGGCCGATCCGGCGCGCACGGTCCCGATCGCCCTCGACCAGGTGGCGGTCTCGCGCAGCCTCCAGACCGGCGACACCCATCAGGTGTTCACCGTTCCGGGCTCGCGTCTGCGCGTACTGATGGTGATCTCGCGGCCGGACGGCGAGGCGGACGTCGGCTACCAGATGATCGCCCGGCCGCTGCTGCGCCGCCTGGAGGCGGTGCGCGGGAGCGTGGAGCTGGTGGTGCTGCGGCCGCCGACCCTGGAGCGGCTGGAAGAGGTGCTGACGCGGGCGCGCGAGGACGGTGAGCCGTTCCAGGTGGTGCACTTCGACGGCCACGGCGTCTTCGGCCGGCCGCCGGACTCCGGCGGCTGGGGCCCGATGATGTTCCGGCAGTCGGGCCCGCAGGGAATGCTGGCGTTCGAGAAGAGCGGCGGCGGCAGCGACCTGGTGCCCGCGGGCCGGGTGGCGCAGGTGCTCGCCGGGGCGCAGGTGCCGGTGGCGGTCCTCAACGCCTGCCAGTCGGCGGTCGTCGGTTCCCAGGTCGAGGCGGCGGTGGCGACCCGGCTGATGCAGGAGGGCGTGGCCTCGGTGGTGGCGATGGCGTACAGCGTGTACGCGGTGGCCGCGGCCGAGTTCATGGCCGCCTTCTACGAGCGGCTGTTCGCGGGCGACCGCATGGCCGAGGCGGTCTCGGCGGGCCGCAGACGGCTCGCCCTCAACGACGAACGGCCGTCCCTCAAGGGGATGCTGACGCTGGCCGACTGGATGGTGCCGGTCTTCTACACCCGCAGCGAGGTGCGCTTCCCGGGGCTGCGCACCGAGCGCGAGTCGGCGGAGTCGCTGGACGGCATCCTCGACGCGATCCGCCGCCGTCCCGAGGGCGGCCAGGAGGCCGGGCCGGGCCAGGAGCTGGCCCCAGAGGGCGAGTTCATCGGCCGCGACGCGCTCTTCTACCGGCTGGACGTGGCCGCCCGGCTCCAGCGTGTGGTGGTCCTGCACGGCCCCGGCGGGACCGGCAAGACGGAGCTGGCCAAGGCGTTCGGGCGCTGGTGCCGTGACACCGGGGCGGTCGACCGGCCGGAGTGGGTGATCTGGCACTCCTTCGAGCCCGGCGTGGCCTCGTTCGGCCTCGACGGCGTCGTCAACGCGATCGGGCGGCGCGTCTTCGGGGAGAAGTTCGACACCCAGTTCGTCATGCTCGACGCGGCGCAGCGCCAGGAGGCGGTCGAGCGGGCGCTGAAGACCCGGCGCGTGCTGCTGCTGTGGGACAACTTCGAATCGGTACGGGAGATGCCGGACCGGGGGCAGGCCACACCGCCGCTGCCGGAGCCCGAGCAGCGCGAGATGCGCGCGTTCCTGTCCCGCCTGGCCCGTGACAGCGGCAGCACGGTCGTCATCACCAGCCGCTCCGACGAGGACTGGCTGGGTGAGGGGATCCGCCGCATCCGGGTCGACGGCCTGGACACGGAGGAGGCCACCCAGTACGCCGAGCAGCTGCTCGCCCCGTATCCGCACACCCGCAAGACCCGCGAGTCGCGCGCGTTCGGCGAGGTGATGCAGTGGCTGGACGGCCATCCGCTGAGCATGCGGCTGGTGCTGCCGCATCTGGACACCACGAGCGCGGCCGATCTGCTCGACGGGCTGCGGGGCATCAGGGCGCTGCCGGGGAACGGCAATGGTGGCCGGACCACTTCGCTGGCGGCGAGCATCGCGTACTCCTTCGATCATCTGGCGGAGGAGGATCAGCGGGCGATGACGGCGCTCAGCCTGTTGCAGGGCGTGGCGGATCCGAACGTGCTGGCGGCCTTCTCCGCCATGGGCAGGGTGCCCGAGCCGTTCCGCGGTCGCACCGCCGAGAAGTGGGGACAGCTGCTCGGCCGGGCCTGCGCCCTGGGCCTGCTGTCCCCGGGCCCGGTCGGGACGTACCGGATCCACCCGGCGTTGCCGGCCTATCTGACCGACCGCTGGAAGACCCAGGCGGCCGACGCATACGCGGAGGAGCGCGCGGCCACCGTCGAGGCCCTGTTGGACGCTCACGTCGTCTTCAGCGTCCGGCTCACCGAAGGACTCGACGGCGAACACGCCCAGCTCGCGGTGGTGCTGATCACCGCCCACCGCCGGATGCTGGGGAGCATGCTCGGCTCCGCCCTCGACCAGCAGATGTGGGAGCACGCACAGCTGATCGCCCAGCTCCTCGACGCCTACTGGGACATGCGGGGCCTCGGCGAGGAGGCCCGAGGCTGGACCGCCCGCATGCGGCTGGCCGTGGAGGGGCCGGGCGGCACCCCGCCCGACCCGGGCACCCCGGCAGGGGACCTCTGGGCGTACGCCACCGGGTCGCAGGCCAACCGGGAGCTCGTGGCCGGCCGGCTCGACCAGGCCGAAAGCACGTACCGCTCCCACCTCCAAGCCCTGCTGGCCGGCCCGGAGAGCCCCGGACAGCGCAAGAACCTCGCCACCGGGTACCACCAGATCGGCATGGTCGCCCAGCACCGGGGACGGCTGGAGGAGGCCGAGGAGTGGTACCGCAAGTCCCTCGCCATCGAGGAACTCCTCGCCAACCGCTCCGGCATGGCCAGCAGCTACCACCAGCTCGGCATCGTCAGCCAGCTACGAGGCCGGATGGCCGAAGCCGAGGAGTGGTACCGCAAGTCCCTCGCCATCACGCAGGAGCTGGGCAACTGGGTTGGTATCGCCAGCAGTTACCACTCGCTGGGCATGGTCGCCCAGCACCGAGGGCGCCTGGAGGAGGCGGAGAAGTGGTACCGCAAGTCCCTCGCCATCGCTGAGAGGTTGGGCAACCGGGGAGCGACGAGCAGCAGTTACCACCAACTCGGCATCGTCAGCCAACTGCAGGGGCGGCTCGCGCACGCGGAGGAGTGGTACCACCGGTCCCTCGCCATCGAAGAGGACCTCCGCAACAGGCCCGGTATGGGGAGCAGTTACCACCAGCTCGGCATCATCAGCCAACTGCAGGGGCGGCTCGCGGAGGCCGAGGAGTGGTACCACAAGTCCCTCGCCATCAAAGCGGATCTCGGCGACCTGATGGCCGTCGCCACCGGTTACCACCAGCTCGGCGCCGTCAATCACACGCGCGGCCGGCTGGAAGAGGCGGAGGAGTGGTACCGCAAGTCCCTCGCCATCAAGGAGGATCTCGGCAACCGGCCCGGCATGGCCGGCAGCTACCACTCGCTGGGCATGATCGCCCAGGCCCGCGGCCGGTTCCCGGAGGCCGGGGAGTGGTACGGCAAGGCCCTCGCCATCAGGAGAGACCTTGACGACCTGCCGGGCATGGCCCTGACGTACGGGAACCTCGGCGCCCTTGCCCTGGCGCAGGACCGGCCGGACGTGGCGCTGGAGTGGACCGTCAGATGCGTGTCGCAGTTCGAGGAGGTCCCGCACCCCGAGACCGGGCACGGCCCCGCGCGCCTGAGGGGGCTGACCGAACTGCTCGGTCTGGCCGCCCTGGAGCAGGCCTGGCAGGCCGTCACGGGAAGTCCGCTCCCCGCCGCCGTACGCCAGTACGCCCTTACGCCAGCGCCCACCACCGACTGACCCCGATCGACTGATCCCGACCGGCCGATCCCAACCGGCTGATCCCCCAGGAGGGCTTCCGCACATGGCCGACCCCATCGCCGAATCCACCGACCCCGTCGAGCTCGGCGCCCGAGCCGCCGCCCGGCGGCTCGCCGCGCAGACCTACCCGGGGCTTCCCGACGACGTGGAGGCCGCGCTGTACGCGCGCGGCGCCGCCGCCCGACCCGATCAGTACACCGACGTCGCCTCCCTCGGCGCGCTCGTCGTGAGCATCGCTACCCTGGCCTGGACGGTCTACAACGACCTGAAGAGCCGGGCGGCCGCGCCCCCGCGCGAGGTGACCGTACGGCACGTGCACGACAGGCTGGTCCGGGACGACGCACTGCCGCCCGCGCTGGGCCCCGCCGAGCGGGACCGGATCATCGTCGTCACCGTGGACGAGATCCTCGACGCGGCGGCCCGGCAGGAGGAGCCGGGAGGGCAGGCGTCGCCGTAGCGGGATGGCCGGATAGGTATGGTCCGCAGGGATCGGGCCACCTAGACTCGGCCCATGGCCCCGCCCCCGCCCCCGCCGACGCCGACGCCCCACCGCATAGTCGTCCTCGCCCTGGACGGCCTGCTCCCCTTCGAGCTCGGCATCCCGCAGCGCATCTTCGGGCGGGCGCGGAGCGCGGGCGAGGGGCGGGTGGCGCTGTACTCCGTCACCACCTGCTCGGTCCGGGCGCCGGGGCCCGTGCAGACCGACGCCGACTTCGCCGTGCTCGTGGAGAACGGGCCCGAGGCGCTCGCCCTCGCGGACACCGTCGTCGTGCCCGCCTCGCACGAGCTGGGGCCGGTGTACGAGGAGGGGGTGCTCACGCCCGAGCTGGCGGCGGCGTTCGCGTACGTACGGCCCGGTACGCGCATGGTCTCCATCTGCACCGGCAGCTATGTGCTGGCCGCCGCCGGGTACCTCGACGGGCGGCCCGCCACCACCCACTGGCGGCACGCCGAGCACTTCCAGCGGCTCTTCCCGTCCGTCGACGTCGACCCGGACGTGCTCTTCGTCGACGACGGGGACGTGCTGACCTCGGCCGGGGTCGCCGCCGGGATCGATCTCTGCCTGCATCTGGTGCGGCGCGACCACGGGGCGGCGGTCGCCAACGACGTGGCGCGGCGGACCGTGGTCCCGCCGCACCGGGACGGCGGCCAGGCCCAGTACATCGAACGGCCGCTACCCCAGCCGCAGTTGGCGACCACGACCGCCGCCCGCGCCTGGGCGCTCGGGCGCCTCGACGAGCCGATCCAGCTGCGGGACATGGCGGAGCAGGAGGCGATGTCCGTACGGACGTTCACGCGCCGGTTCCGTGAGGAGACGGGGATGAGCCCGGGGCAGTGGCTCACCCAGCAGCGCGTCGAGCGGGCCCGGCATCTGCTGGAGTCCAGCGACCTGTCCGTGGACCGGATCGCGCGGGCGGCAGGGTTCGGCACGGCGACCTCACTGCGCCAACACCTACAGGCTGCGCTCGGGGTCCCGCCGACCGTCTACCGGCGCACTTTCCGGGCCGCCGGAAGCGGCACGGTCGGCAGTCTCGTCGGAAACAGCCCCGCCGGAAGCGCCCCCGCCCGAAGCAGTCCCGCCGGAAGCGGCCCCGTCGGAAGCAGTCCCACCAGACGCGGCCCCCTGCCCCGCTGAGCCCGCCGCCCCCTCGCGGGCCGGTTCGCGAACCGGTTCGCGCAGCACGCCGATCACCGTCAGCAGCAGCGTCAGGCCCACCCCCGCCAGGATCGCCGTCGACGGGGCGACCGAGCGCAGCAGGACGCCGGAGAGGGTGCCGGTGACCGCGTAACCGGCGCCCACGGCCGCGTACATCACCGAGTATCCGGCGGCCAGCGCGCTCGGTGGGAGCACCTCGCGCAGCAGCAGGTTGCGGGTGAGCATCGCCCCGGCCTGCAGGATGCCCGCGAGCGCCAGGAGCACGGCGAGCCAGACCGCGCCCGGCACCAGCGCGACGAGCGCCACGCACCCCGAGACCGCGAGCAGCAGCACCAGGCTCTGCGCGCGCAGGGCCCCGGGCCACGTGCGCAGCCCGTACACGAAGGCGCCCGCCGCCGACCCGGCCGAGAACGCGGCGAGCAGCGGGCCCGCCCAGCCGAGCGCGATCCCGCGCTGCTCCAGGAGCGCGGGCAGGACGAGTTCGGCCAGGGCCAGCAGGGAGATGCCGGCCGCGCCGGTCACGTACACCGGCCAGGCCCGCCACAGCACCCGGCGCATCGGCTCGCCGCCCCGGTCGGCGGTGTCGGCCTTCCAGCCCGGCGGCAGCGCCCACAGCCCGGCGACGGCGGCGGCCATCAGCCCGGCCGCGAGCAGCATCGGCAGGTACGGGCGGACGCTCAGCGCCAGCCAGGTGGTGACGGCCGGGGCCACCGACCAGATGCCGAAGATCAGCATCGACTCGCCGCTGACCGCCTGCGCGACCGCCCGCTCGGGCACCATCTGGGCGAGCATGGCGCGCAGTCCCCCGGAGGTCGCGGCGGGCGCCGCCCCGGCGACGAACGCGGCGGCGCCGAGCACGACCGGATGCCCGTCGTGGGCGAGGCCGAGCGCGGCGAACCCCACCGCCCCGCCCGCGAGCCCCACGGCCAGGTGCGGCCGTGCCCGCTCGGCGTGCATCCGCATGCCGAGCAGGGGGGCGCCGACGATCTCGCCGAGGACGTAGACGGCGGCGAGCACGGCTCCGAGGGTGTATCCGCCGGGCCGGTCGCGGACCATGAAGACGACGGCCAGCGGCGCCATCGCGACCGGAGCGCGCGCCCCGACTGCGACAAGTGCCCAGGTCAGGACGGGGCGCGTGGCGAGATCGCGGTAGCTCATGGGGCGAAGATAGCCGGGGGGCGGGGGGTGACCTCAAGCGCTTATCGGGATGCTTATCGGGGCGGGGCCCGCGGGCTGACGGGCCCTCAGGCGGTCAGCCGTCGGCGCGGGACCCGTGACTCGACCGGCCCTCAGAAGGTCAGCCGTCGGCGCGGGACCCACGAGCCGACCGGTCCTCAAAAAATCAGCACCCCGCGCGCCACCCTCCCCTGCCGCGCGTCGTCCACCGCCTTGGCGAAGTCCTCCACCGGGTACGTCTCGGTCACCAGCTCGTCGAGGAGCAGGGCGCCCGTGCGGTACAGCTCGGCGTACCGGGGGATGTCGTGCTGGGGGCGTGAACTCCCGTACCGGCAGCCGAGGATGGACTTGTCCAGGAACATCGCGGCGGGCGCGAAGGTCGCCTCGGCACTCGGCGCGGGCATGCCGAGCAGGACCGCCTGGCCGTGCCGGTCGAGCAGGTCGACGGCCTGCCGGACGAGCCCGACGTGGCCGACGCACTCGAAGACGTGGTCGGCGCCGGTGGGCAGCACCTCCCGTACGCCGTCCACCGACGCCAGGAAGTGGGTGGCGCCGAACTGCCGGGCGGCGGCCTCCTTCGCCGGGTTGGTGTCGACCGCGACGACCGTGCGCGCGCCCGCGATCCGGGCGCCTTGCAGGACGTTGAGGCCGATACCGCCGGTGCCGATGACGACGACGGTGTCGCCCCGGTCGACGCGGGCCCGGTTGAGGACCGCGCCCACGCCGGTGAGGACGGCGCACCCGATGAGGGCGGCGGAGGCGAGCGGCAGGTCGGCGGGGATCTTCACGGCCTGGACGGCCTTGACCACCGTACGTTCGGCGAAGGCGGAGTTGGAGGCGAACTGGTGGACCGGGGCGCCGCCCCGCGAGAACGGCCGCCCGGGCCGGCCGATCGCGCGGCGGCACATGGTGGGCCGGCCCCGGTCGCAGTCGGCGCACGCCCCGCAGTTGGCGAGGGTGGAGAGCGCCACGTGGTCGCCGGGGGCGACATGGCCGACGCCCGCCCCGACCGCCTCGACGACGCCCGCGCCCTCGTGGCCGAGCACCACGGGGACGGGGAAGGGGATCGTCCCGTCGATGACGGAGAGGTCGGAGTGGCAGAGCCCGGCGGCCGCGATCGCCACCCGCACCTCGCCGGGCCCCGGGCCCCGTACCTCCAGATCGTCGACCACCTGCGCGTGCGTACCGTCGAACAGAACACCTCTCACTGGCCCCGTGCCTCCCTCGGCAGGCCGAGCACGCGCTCGGCGATGATGGTGCGCTGGATCTCGTCCGAGCCGCCGTAGATGGTGTCGGCCCGGGAGAAGAGGAACAGCCGCTGGGCGGCGTCGAGTTCGTACGGTTCCGACTCGCTCCAGTCGTACGGTCCGGCCGTCGCGGCCGCGCCCCGTACGGCCATGGCGAGCTCACCGAGGCGCTGGTGCCAGCCGCCCCAGAGGAGTTTGGCGACGCTGGGGGCGGCGGGGTCGGGGCCGCCGCCGAGGGTGCGCAGGGCGTTCCACCGCATGGTGCGCAGCTCGGCCCACTGGCGGACGAGACGCTCGCGGAGGAGGGGGTCGGCGGTGTCCCGCGCTTTTTCGAGCACTCGCTCCAACTCCTCCCCGAAGCCGATCTGTTGGGCGAGGGTGGAGACGCCGCGCTCGGCGGCGAGCAGGTCCATGGCGACACGCCAGCCGTTGCCCTCGCCGCCGACGACGTGGTCGGGGTGCGCGCGGGCGCCGTCGAAGAACACCTCGTTGAACTCGCTCGTCCCCGTCAGCTGCCGGATCGGCCGGACCTCGACGCTGCCGTCCGGCTGGTCCATGGGAACGAGGAGGAGGGAGAGGCCGTGGTGCCGGTGCGAGCCGGCTTCGGTACGGGCGAGCACGAAGCACCAGTCGGCTTCGTGGGCGTGCGAGGTCCAGATCTTCTGGCCGGTGACGCGGTACGTGTCGGGGGGGCGGGGGGAGGTGGTGCGGGCGGAGGGGGTGCGGGCGGAGGGGGTGCGGATGGCCGTGGTGCGGATGGCGGCGAGGTCGGAGCCGGCGCCGGGTTCGCTGTAGCCCTGGCACCAGATCGCCTCGCCACGGGCGATGGGGGGCAGGAACTGGTCCTTCTGGGCCGCCGTGCCGTGGGCGAGGAGGGTGGGCGCGAGGAGGTTTTCGCCGATGTGGCCGAGGCGGGGCGGGGTGTGGGGCGTGCGGGCGTACTCCTCGGCCCAGACGACCTGTTGGGTGAGGGTGGCGGTGCGGTTCCCGTACGGGGTGCGGCCCCAGCCGAGGCCGATCCAGCCGTCCGCGCCGAGCGTGCGTTCCCACTGGCGGGGGGTTGCCTCGGCCGGCGGGTGCGCGTCGAGCCAGGCGCGGGCGTCGCGGCGGAACGCGTCGTCGCTGGGCGAGAACCGGAAGTCCATGCGCTTGCCTCCTGGTCGCGTGTGGCTTTCCCCCACCCCGCCCGTTCCCTTAAGCCCTCCGGCGGGCGGCCGGGGGGTCGGGGGGCTGCGTGGGGCTGCACCCCCAGACCCCGGTTTTGCCTGCGGGCCGGTGGGGGCTTGTCGCGCAGTTCCCCGCGCCCCTAAAGGCCCGGCCGGTGGTCGAGTGCGGGCCGGTGGGGGTAAAAGCCTGGCCGTCGTTCAGGTGCGGGTCGCGTGTGGCCGAGCGCGCAGTTCCCCGCGCCCCTAAAGGCCGGGCCGGTGGTCGAGTGCGGGTTCGCACATGTCACAGGCCCGCGCCCCTGAAGATGCGAGGTAGGCAGCAACCGCAACCCCCTCAGGGGCGCGGGGCTGTGACATATGCGGCTCCGCCGCGCGGGCGCGGCCGGCCCCCACCGGCCCGCGGACGAAACCCAGGCCCAAAAGGGGCGCGGGGAACTGCGCGACCAGCCCACCACCGGCCCGCAGACGAACGGAGACCCGCGGGGTGCAGGGGCCGCAGGCCCCGCGACGGGGGCCGGGGGCGTAGCCCTCGGGAGAATCAGCCTTACCCCCACCACCCCCGGAGGGTTTAGGGAAGGGGCGGGGTGGGGGCTACGACATTCGGGCGCGCCCCCGCACCCGCCGCCCGCTCCATCTCCCCCACCCGTTCCAGCAACGGCATCGGATCCACCCCCACACCCCCCGGCAAGAACGACGCGATCCGCTCCGGCGTCCACGTACCCTCCGCCACATACCCCGCCCGCAACTCCCGCGGCTGCGCCCACACCGCGATCTTGGGCCCGGCGACCGTGTACACCTGCCCGGTGATCCCCGCCGACCGGGCCCGCTCGCTGAGCAGGTAGACCACGAACGCCGCCACGTCCTCCGGCTCCCCGATCTCCGTAAGCTCCATGGGGACGTTGGCGGACATCCGCGTACGGGCGACCGGCGCGACCGCGTTGGCCGTGACGCCGTACTTGTGCAGACCCAGCGCCGCGCTGCGGACCAGCGAGATCACGCCCCCCTTCGCCGCGCTGTAGTTCGCCTGCGCCACACTCCCCTGGTGGTTCCCGCTGGTGAAGCCGATCAGCGTGCCGGACCCCTGCTGGCGCATCACCGCCGACGCCGCCCGGAACACGGTGAACGTGCCCTTGAGGTGCGTGGCCACCACCGGGTCCCACTCCTCCTCCGTCATGTTGAAGAGCATGCGTTCGCGCAGGATCCCCGCCACGCACACCACCCCGTCCACCCGGCCCCACCGGGTGAGCGCGGTGTCGACGATCCGCTGGCCGCCCGCCATCGTGGAGACGTCGTCGGCGACGGCCACCGCCTCGCCGCCCGCGGCCTCGATCTCCTTGACCACCGCCTCCGCGATGTCGCTGCTGGGCGAGGCGCCGTCGATCGAGACGCCGTAGTCGTTGACGACGACCTTCGAGCCCTCGGCCGCCGCCGCGAGCGCCACCGCGCGGCCGATGCCGCGCCCGGCGCCGGTCACGGCGACCACTTTGCCTGCCAAGAAGTTCCCCACGCCCGGCCCCTTCCCGCGGTTTCTGACGGACCGTTAGATTTTATGGCCCGGCAGGTACCGGAAGACAAGACCCATGGAGGCCCCACATGCCAGCCACCGCGTCCCCGTCCGCCCTGCCCCCCGAGTTCCACGAGATCGCCAAACGCGTCAACAACTGGGGCCGCTGGGGCCGGGACGACGAGATCGGGACCCTCAACCTCATCACCGACGACGTCGTACGCGCCGCCGCCGCCACCGTCCGCACCGGCCGCCGCGTCCCCCTCGCGCTACCCCTGGAGCAGAACGGCGTCCAGACCGGGCTGATCCCCGGCCGGGTCAACCCCCTGCACACGATGGTGCAGATCAACCAGGAGATCTTCGGCCCCGGCACCGTCGCCACCAGCGACGACGCGGTGACGTTCGGGCTCCAGGCCGCCACCCACTGGGACGCCCTCACCCACGCCTCGCACTCCGGCCGCATCTACAACGGCCGCCCCGCCACCACCATCACCGCCCACGGCGGCGCCGAGTTCAGCGGCATCGACAAGCCCCGCCACCTCGTCTCGCGCGGGGTCCTGCTCGACGTGGCCCGCGTCCACGGCGTGGACCGGCTGCCCGGTGGGCACGCAGTCACCCCGGAGGACCTGGCGGCCGCCGAGGAACTGGGCCGCGTCACCGTACGGGCCGGCGACATCGTGCTCGTACGCACCGGGCAGATCCAGCTCTGCCTCGGCGGCGACAAGCACGGCTACGGATTCCCCTCGCCGGGCCTGTCCGTCCGTACGCCCGAGTGGTTCCACGCGCGCGATGTCGCGGCCGTCGCCAACGACACCCTCACCTTCGAGATCTTCCCGCCGGAGATCGAGGACCTGTGGCTGCCGGTGCACGCGCTGGACCTGGTCGAGATGGGGATGCTCCAGGGGCAGAACTGGAATCTCGAAGAGTTGTCCACAGCCTGTGCGCAAGAGGAGCGGTACGCGTTCTGGCTGTCGGCGATGCCCGAGCCGTTCGTGGGCGCCACGGGGACACCGGTCGCACCGGTCGCCGTGCTGTAGACGCACGGGCGGGCGCCAACGCACATCCAGGGGTGGCGGCGCGTCATGCGCACCCCGAGCACGGCACGGCGGCCGCCACCCGGCACGGCGTGCTCGCTCTGCTCCCCATGCCCTGAAGGAGCCTTGCCCTGAGCTCACGCCGAGCCACGACCCGCACTCGCCGAGGAGAGCCAGGACCGGCCCAGGACGGACCAGGGGCCAGTCCGCGCCCTCGGCGTCCCCTCGCGACGAATCGCTCATCCAAGGGTGATCAGACCACCACGGCGCGTCAACACCTAGTGAAAGCTATGCCGCTTACGCCCGATTTGTGACAGCGCACGACGGCTCATACGCGCCCGGCTCGAACGCCCCTCCCGTACGCTCCGGCGCGCCCCCGTCGCAGCACCGGTCCACCTCGCACCAGATCGACTTGCCCGCGCCCTCCGCCTGCCAGCCCCAGCGGTCGGCGAGGCCGTCGACCAGCTCCAGGCCCCGGCCGTTGGTGTCGTCGCCGTCCGCGTGGCGCGGCTTCGGGGCGCACGCGCTGGTGTCGGCCACCTCGACCCGGACCGTACCGCCGTCGGCCGGTCCTCCGACGGGGCCGAACAGCATCCGCAGCACGGCCGGACAGCCGGTGTGCACCACCGCGTTGGTGACGAGCTCCGAGATCAGCAGGATCAGCGTCTCGGCGAGCGGCTCGTCCAGCCGTATCCCGCACCCCGCCAGCCGTGAGCGGGCCCATCTGCGAGCGCGCCCCACCTCTGCGGGGTCGGCTCCGACCTCCAACTGAACCTGAAGCACCTGCACCGCTCACACCATCCGAACCGGCGGACACATCGCCTCGCGCCTCGACAAGTTCACGGAACGTGATTTCCTTACGAGACAGCATGGTTGACGTACAGTCACCGCAACAAGCGCTTCAGGCATATTCCAGCGCGAAGGAGTACGCGTGGTGCATACTGTGCGACGCACATTGCGGGGGGTCGAACAGGGGCGCGCAGGATACCTGGGGGATCGCACCCCACGGAGGGTACCCGAGGGCGGCCCCGACTCCGGCGTGTGACGAGTCCGGCTAAGGACACAACCAGGACACAACCCGGTATCGACGCTCAGTGACGCTTCATCACGCCTGGGCCAACGGCTCGTCAGACTGGCGCCCGCCACCCCACGTCCGGCGGAAACCCGTGGACGCGGCTGCGCTCACATCGCCTCCTCCAGCGCCGCCGCCAGCCGCTCCTGCGCCGGGGCCGTCGCCATCCACCGCTCGCGCCGCAGCCACGCCCGCTTCAGGTGCAGATGGACCTCGGCCTCCCAGGTGAAGCCCATTCCGCCGTGCACCTGGAGGCAGTCCCGGGCGCACCGCACCGCCGCCTCGTCGGCCAGCAGCTTGGCGCCCGCGATCTCCACCGGGTCGCCGGTCACCGCCGCCGCGTACACGGCGGCGCGGGCCACCTCGGTGCGGACCAGCATCCGCGCGCACAGGTGCTTCACCGCCTGGAAGGCACCGATGGGCTGCCCGAACTGCTCGCGCTCGCGGGCGTATTGGGCCGCCATGGCGGTGGTGCGGCCCGCGCTGCCCAGCTGCTCGGCGGCGGTCAGCAGCGCCCGCTCCGGCGGCCCCCCGTCCCCGCCGCCCGGGAGGCGGTGCAGGGGGGTGAGCGGGTCGGCCGAGCGGATCGGCTCGGCGCCGGTGACGTCTCCGAGTACGACGTCGGCCTCCTCCAGCCACTCCACCAGGCCCCCGTCGGGCGCGGTCACCACGGTCTCGCCCTCGGCCGCCCCGTCGACCAGGCCCGCCGCCAGATGCGTGGCGATCAGCGGGCCCGGCAGCAGCGCCCGCCCGGCCTCCTCGAAGACCAGCACCGCCTCGGGCAGCCCGAGCCCCACCCCGCCCGCCTCCTCCGGCAGCCGCAGCGCGAAGAACCCGGCTTCGCCGAGCGCGCGCCACAGGTCCCGGTCGAGCCCTCCCTCGTCGACGGCGGCTCGCAGCGCCGGGCCGTCGAAGCGCCGGGCGAGCAGCTCGCGTACGCCCGTCCTCAACGCCCGCTGGTCGTCGGTGAGTCGGAAGTCCATCAGCGGCCCTTCGGCAGGCCGAGGATCCGCTCGGCGACGATGTTCTGCTGGATCTGCGAGGTGCCGGCGGCGATGGTGTACGAGAGCGAGGAGAGCCGGTCCAGGGTCCACTCGCGGCCGAGGTCCAGGGCGTCGGGGCCGAGGACGGCGGCGGCCGCGTCGTACAGCTCCTGGCGCGCGTGCGAGTACCGGAGCTTGAAGACCGAGCCGCCGACCCCGGGGACGCCGCCGCTGCGCTCGGCCTCGCTCACGTTCCACTGGATCAGCCGCCACAGCGCGCAGAACTCGGCGTGCAGACAGCCCAGTTGGCGGCGGATCACCGGGTCGTCCCAGGTTCCGTTCTTGTGGGCCGCGCGGGCGATCTCCACCAGGACGCGGCGGCAGGCGACCACCTCGCCGACGAAGGCCGTGCCGCGCTCGTACGACAGCGTCACCATGGTCACGCGCCAGCCGTCGTTCTCGGCGCCGACCCGGTGGGTGACGGGGATCCGCACCTCGTCGAGGAAGAGCTGGGCGAACTCGTCCGACCCGGCGAGGGTGCGCAGCGGCCGCACCGTGATGCCGGGCGCGTCCATGGGCATCGCCAGCCAGGTGATGCCCCGGTGCTTCGGGGCGTCCGGGTCGGTGCGCACCAGCAGTTCGCACCAGTCGGCGACCTCCGCGTGCGAGGTCCAGATCTTGGAGCCGCTCACCACGTACGCGTCCCCGTCGCGCACCGCCCGGGTCCGCAGCGCCGCCAGGTCCGAGCCCGCGTCGGGCTCGCTGAACCCCTGGCACCACACCTCGTCCCCGCGCAGCACCGGCTCCAGCCACCGCGCGCGCTGCTCCTCGGTGCCCTCGGCGGCGATGGTGGGCCCCGCGTGCAGCAGCCCCACGAAGTTCGCGCCGACATAGGGCGCCCCGGCGCGCTCGGTCTCCTCCAGGAAGATCAGCCGCAGGGTGGCGGACGCGCCCCAGTGCACGCGCGCGTACCCCGCGTCGTACAGCATCCGCTGCCAGCCGGTGTCGTACGCGCGCCGCCCCGGCCAGTCCAGCGGGTCCGGCTTCGGCGGCAGCCCCGGCAGCACGGCGGCCAGCCATTCCCGCAGGCGCGCCCGGAACTCCTCTTCCTCCGGGGTGAAAGCCAGGTCCACTACAGGTCCAGGCCCAGCATGCGGATCGCGTTCCCCCGCATCAGCTTGTACACCGTCTCGTCGTCGAGACCCTTGACGTGGTCGAGGGCGACCTCCTTGGTGTGCGGGAAGGTCGAATCGACGTGCGGGTAGTCGGTCTCGAAGGTGGCGTTGTCGACGCCGACCGTCTCGATCGACGCGATGCCGTGCTTGTCGCGGAAGAAGCAGCAGAAGATCTGCCGGTAGTAGTACGTGGAGGGCGGCTCGGGGATCAGGTCGCGGACCCCGCCCCACGCGCGGTGCTCCTCCCACACGTCGTCGGCGCGCTCCAGGGCGTACGGGATCCAGCCCATCTGCCCTTCGGAGTACGCGAGCTTGAGGCGCGGGAACTTCACCAGGACGCCGGAGAAGAGGAAGTCCATCATCGAGGCCATGGCGTTGTTGAAGCTGAGCGAGGCCTGGACGGCGGGCGGGGCGTCGGGGGAGGCGGCGGGCATCTGCGAGCTGCTGCCGATGTGCATGTTGACGACTGTGCCGGTCTCCTCGCAGGCAGCGAAGAAGGGGTCCCAGTAGCCGGAGTGGATCGAGGGCAGCCCCAGATAGGTGGGGATCTCGGAGAACGTCACGGCCCGCACCCCGCGTGCGGCGTTGCGGCGGATCTCGGCGACGGCGAGGTCGATGTCCCACAGGGGGATGAGGCAGAGCGGGATGAGCCGCCCGCCGCTGTCCCCGCACCACTCCTCGACCATCCAGTCGTTGTAGGCGCGCACACAGGCGAGCGCGACCTCCTTGTCCTGGGCCTCGGCGAAGGTCTGCCCGCAGAACCGGGGGAAGGTGGGAAAGCAGAGACTGGCCTCGACGTGGTTGAGGTCCATGTCGTCGAGCCGCGCCTTGGGGTCCCAGCAGCCCCGCCGCATCTCTTCCCGCGTGATGCCGTCGAGCGTCATCTCATCCCGGGAGAACCCGACGGCGGCGATGATCCGCTTGTACGGGAAGAGCAGCCCCTCGTACTCCCACCAGTCGGTGATCTGGCCTGCCGGGTCCGTGGTGAACCGGTACTTTCCCCCGATGTACGCCAGTTCCCCGATCCCGGCGGTGAAGGGCTTCGGGCCCTTGTCGCGGTACTTGCCGGGGAGCCAGGTCTCGAAGAGGTGCGCGGGCTCGATCACATGGTCGTCGACGCTGACGATGCGCGGCAGTTCGGTCATGCGTGGCCTCCGGCCGGTCCGTATATCTGATGGCCCGTCAGAAATCAGGCTAGCCCCGGACCCCTGGACCGACAAGGCGCTGCGGCCTACGCTCTGCGCACGATCTGACTGCTCGTCAGTTCTCGTCAGTTACCACGGTCACTGGGGGTCGACGTGAACGACACCGCACACGCCCTGGGCGCCTCGCGCACCCTGTGGGAACTGGTCACCCGGCGCGCCTCCCTCACCCCCGACCGGCCCGTCCTGCTCCAGGACGACCGCGCCCTGAGCTTCGGCGAGCTGCGCGACCGCGCCGAGCGGGTGGCGGCGGGCCTGTACGGCATGGGGGTGCGGCCCGGCACCGTGGTCGCCTGGCAGCTGCCCACCCGGATCGAGACGGCCCTGCTCTCCTTCGCGCTGGCCCGGCTCGGCGCGGTGCAGTCGCCGGTGATCCCCTTCTACCGGGACCGTGAAGTGGGCTTCGCGCTACGGGAGTCGGGGGCGGAGTTCTTCGGGGTGCCGGGGGTGTGGCGCGGGTTCGACCACACCGCGATGGCGGTCCGACTGGGCGCGCGGGGCGTCTTCTCGGCGTACGAGACGCTTCCGGACGGCGACCCGGCCGTCCTGCCGCCCCCGCCCGCCGACGGCACCTCCGTCCGCTGGATCTACTGGACCTCCGGCACCACCTCCGACCCCAAGGGCGTGCTGCACACCGACCGCTCGCTGATCGCGGGCGGCTCGTGCCTGGCGCACGCGCTGCACCTGTCGGCGGACGACGTGGGCTCGATGGCGTTCCCGTACGCCCATATCGCCGGGCCCGACTACACGGTGATGCTCCTGCTGTACGGCTTCCCGGCGGTGATGTTCGAGCACTTCGCGCTGCCGGACGCGCTGGAGGCGTACCGCAAGCACGGTGTGACGGTGGCGGGCGGGTCGACCGCGTTCTACTCGATGTTCCTGGCCGAGCAGCGCAAGCGGCCGGGCACGAAGGTCATCCCCTCGCTGCGGCTGCTCGCGGGCGGGGGCGCGCCGAAGCCGCCGGAGGTCTACCGCTCCGTCGTACGGGACATGGGCGTCCAGCTCACCCACGGCTACGGCATGACCGAAGTCCCGATGATCACGATGGGTTCGCCGGACGACACGGAGGAGAACCTGGCGACGACGGAGGGGCGGCCGCCGGAGGGGATGGAGATACGGATCGTGGACGGGGAGGTGCGGCTGCGGGGGGAGGCCGTCTGCCAGGGGTATCTGGATCCGGCGCAGACCGCCGAGGCGTTCGACGCGGACGGGTTCCTGCGGACCGGTGACCTGGGGTTCGTGAAGGAGAGCGGGCATCTCGTGCTCACCGGCCGGCTCAAGGACGTGATCATCCGCAAGGGCGAGAACATCTCGGCGAAGGAGATCGAGGACCTGCTGGCCGCGCATCCGGCCGTCGGGGACGTGGCGGTGATCGGGCTGCCGGATGTGGCGCGGGGGGAGTTGGTGTGTGCGGTGGTCGAACAGCCGTCGGGGGCCGGTGAGTTGACCCTGGCCGAGGTCACCGCCTACCTGCGCGATCAGGGGCTGTCCGTGCACAAGCTGCCGGAGCGGCTGGAGGTGGTGGGGGCGCTGCCGCGCAACGAGACGTTGCGGAAGGTACTGAAGTATCGGTTGCGGGAGATGTTCGGGGGTGGCGGGGGCTGAGTGCTTGACTGCGGGCTGGTGGTGGCTTGTCGCGCAGTTCCCCGCGCCCCTTTCTGGCCCAGCCTTTGTCTGCGGCTGAGTGGGGGCTGGTCGCGCCGTTCCCCGCGCCCCTTTCTGGCCCGGCCTTTGTCTGCGGCTGAGTGGGGGCTGGTCGCGCCGTTCCCCGCGCCCCTTAAAACCCTCGTTCGTCCGCCGACCGTGCTGGGTTGCTCGCGCCGTTCCCCGCGCCCCTTAAATGCCGCTGCGCGGCAATCCCCTGGGCGGCCCGGAGGGGCGCATCTCAGGGGCGCGGGGAACTGCGCGAGCAACCCACCACCGGGCCGCAGACGAACCCCGGGCCCCCAGCGGAGCGTTCACGCGGAGAGGGGTTGCTCCTCCTCCCTCGCCGCCGCGTCCACGTCCCCGTACACGTCGAACAGGCGCCGTACCCCCAGGGCCGCCAGCACCCGGTTCACATGCGAGCCCTCGACCGCGCCCCGGGCCGGGAGGATCAGGCGGAGCCTGCCCCGGCAGGAGCGGATCAGGCGGCGGGTGGCGATCAGGACGCCGACGCCGCTGGAGTCGCAGAACAGCACCCCGGACAGATCGAGCACCAGATCGCGCCGGCCCGCCGCCACCGCGTCATGGACCACGCGCCTGACCTGCGGCGCCGTCACCAGGTCCAGTTCCCCGCGGACGCACACCACGGCCCATCCGCCCTGCTCGGCCTCGTTCACGATCAGCGTCACGCGTCCGGTACCTCTCTGTGCCGTCGGCCCCCGCCCGTCCCCGGCGCGCCTGCCCGGACCGGTCCGCGCGAAACCACTTCGCCACTATCACGACCTGCCGCTTCGGGGCGCACTTACCGCAAAGGAGCGTGTCTTCTCGGCCGGGCGCACTACATTCGAGGAGACACGAGTACACAGGGGTGCGGACAAAAGGCACAAAGAACGCACGACGGTACACGCGTAACACGGTTTGGGGAGCCGCATGGTGAAGGACGCACCACCTCGCTGGGACCGCAGGATGCAGCAGCGCCTGGCGCGCGGCGAGGCGGCCGCGCTCGGCGAGCTGTACGACCGGTTCGCCTCGCTCGTGCACAGCCTGGCCCACCGGGTGCTCGGCGAGGACTCCGCCGCCGACCAGATCACCCGCGAGGTGTTCGGTTACGTGTGGGAGAACCCGGACGCGTACGACCCCAAGCAGGGCTCCATGCGCTCCTGGGTCGCCAAGCTCACCCAGCGCCAGGCCGTGCTGCGGCTGCGCCAGGCCGAGGCGGCGCAGTACGCGGAGCACGGCGGCGGCTCCACCGAGGAGCTGGAGGCGAAGGTGCTGCGGGCCACGGCCGCCGCCCGCGCCGACTACATCGTGACGTCGATGCCCGCGCCGCTGCGCCAGGCCCTGGAGCTCGCGTACCACCAACGGCGCGACTACCGCCAGGCCGCCGCCGACCTCTCCATCAGCGAGGACGAAGCCCGGCGCCGGCTGCGGCTCGGACTCCAGCTGCTGTCCACGGCCAACACCCGCCCGCCGGAGGGCTCCTCGCCGCCCGGTTACGGACGTGCGCTGTGAACGGGCCCGCCGAGCACGGTCCTGCGCTTCCCGACGACGAGAACGGCACGCCGCGCATACCGCCACCGCGCCGGGCGGCGGACGACATCGAACGACTGCCGTCGCCGGGGCCGCTGCCGGAGCCGCTGCCGTCCTCCCCGTCGCCCTCGCCCTCGCCGAAGCCGGCCGCCCGTTCGCACGCCGTACTGAAATCGCTGCTCGGGGCGTGGGCGCTGACCGCGTGCTCGGCGGAGGAGACCGAGGCCGTGGAGGCGCACCTCACCGAGTGCGCGCCCTGCGCGGAGGAGGCGCTGAGGCTGCGCGACGCGGTGGGGCTGCTGCACACCGACCGCAGCCTGGACCTGGACCCGCTGCTGCGGTCCCGGGTCCTGGAGAACTGCCTGGGCCGGCGCCCGGCCCGTATCCCGGTGCCGGACTGGGCGTCCGCGTACGACGCGGAGGCCGCCCGGCTCGACGCCCTCCTCAATGACTTCGGCGACGCGGAGTGGCACGCGCCGGTACGGCTGAAGTGGTTCGAGCGCGAGCAGCAGGTGCAGCGCAAGACCACGGTCGCGGGCGTGATCGGCCATCTGATGGCCGTGGACGGGCTGGTGACGGCGGCGCTCGGCCTGGACGACCCGGCGGGCGCGGGCCTGCCGGCGGGTCCGACGGCGCGGACCGAGGCGTTCTGGACCTCGACGCGTTTTCCGCTGACGCGGGCGGTACGGGAGCCGTGGCGCGAGCAGACGCACACGCTGATCCGTACGGTGTCGTTCGCGGGCCGTGGCGCGGCCGAACTCGCCGTTCCCTACGGCGACTTCGCCCTTCCCCTCCAGGACGCGCTGCTCGACCGGGCCTTCGAGTGCTGGATCCACGCGGGGGACATCGCGGACGCGGTGGACTATCCGTACGACCCGCCGTCCGGGGCGCATATGCGCCAGATGATCGGGCTGGCGGCGCGGATCCTTCCGGACGTGCTGGCGGCCCGGCGGCGGGCGGGGCTGGCGGCGCCGCCGCGTCACCTGGTCGCGGCGGGGTCGCCCGGGCGCTCCCTCCGCCTCGAGATCGAGGGCGCGGGAGGAGGCGACTGGTACATCTCCCTCGACTCCCCCGCGGCGGTCGGCTCCCCCGACCACGAGGTGGGCCACATCGCCCTGGACGGCGTCGAGTTCTGCCGCCTGGCGGCGGGCCATGTGCCGCCGGAGGACGCGGCGGCGGGCCGCCTCGGCGACCACGAGGCGATCAGGGACGTCCTACTGGCGACGGCGTCGTTGAGCAGGCTTTAGGGCCCCCACCCCGCCCCTTCCCGAAACCCTCCGGGTGGGCGGGGGCGAAGGCGGTCTCCCGGGGGCTACGCCCCGGACCCCGGGCGGGGCCTGCGGCCCCTGCACCCCGGCAGCGTTCGTCTACAGGTCCTCTGTGGCTGGTCGCGCAGTTCCCCGCGCCCCTAAAAGCGCCCCTCCGGGGCGCCCAGGGGATGCCGCGCAGCGGCACTTAAGGGGCGCGGGGCTGTGACATATGCGGCTCCGCCGCGTGGGCGCGACCAGCCACATACGGCCCGCGGACGAACAGGGGCCCCGGGGCGCAGCCCCGTGAGCGGGGTGCGGGGGCCGCAGGCCCCCGCACAGGGGGCCGGGGGGCGCAGCCCCCGGGAGACCACCTTCCGCCCCCTCTCCCCCGGAGGGTCTCGGGAAGGGGCGGGGTGGGGGCTCAACCCGGTGGGCGTGGCACCCCGCCCCGGGGACCCGGTAGCGTGGCTCGATGATTCCGTAGTCCCACGCGTAGGAGTCCCGGTGACGCAGAGCCGACAGGGTGACGAGCCGCAGCTTCCCGCTGTACGGCCCGCACACGAGGGCGTCGTGCTGCCCGCCGACGGATCCGCCCCGCTGCCCCCGTCGCCGCCCGGCGCCCAGCCCTGGGGGCAGCCGTGGGGACCCGAGGCCCCGGCACCCGCCTGGGGGCAGCCCCTGCCCGCCGAGAGCGGCGAGGCCACGCAGTACATCGCCCCCGTCCCGGCGAACGGCGGCGGCGCCGAGGAGACCCAGTACCTCACCCCGCCCCCGGTGGACCCGGCGAACCCGGCGAACCCGGCGAACGCCTCGGACGCGACCCAGTACATCGCGCCCATCCCCTCCGCCTCGGAGGCCACGCAGTACATCGCGCCCGTATCCCCCGGCGCCCTCCCCCCGGAGGCCCCCGGCGGCAGCGAGGCCACCCAGTTCCTGCCGCCGGTTCCGGCCGCCCCGCAGGACACGCCGTACGGCATCCGTCCGGGCGCGCCCGAGGAGCGGCAGCCGCCCGCCGAGTTCGACAGCCTCTTCAGGAACGACGGGCCCCCGTCGCAGGGGCAACGCCCGGGTGAGCAGCAGTTGCCGCGGTTCGCCCCGGCGCCGCCCGTCCAGGTCCAGATGCAGACCCCGCAGGCGCCGCCGCAGCAGGCCCCGTACGACGCGTACGACTCCTACGACGACGAGCCCCCGCGCCGCTCCCGCCTCGGCGTCATCGCCGCCGTCGGCGTCGGCCTCGCCGTCGTCGGGCTCGGTGCCGGGTATCTGATCAGCGGCACCGGCGGCGACGGCGGCGAGAAGAAGAACGACAACGCGCCCATCGCCGCGACCACCCCGACCACCGGCGGCGGTGACGGCAAGGCCGAAGCCGACCCCGCCAAGGCGCAGGCCGTCGAGCTCGACAAGCTGCTCGCCGACAGCAACAACAGCCGGGACGCCGTCATCGGCGCGGTCGCCGACATCCGCGGCTGCGACAAGCAGGCCGCCGCCGCCGCGACCCTGCGCGACGCGGCCCGCCAGCGCGGCGAGCTGGTGACCCGGCTCCAGAAGGTCGCCGTCGACAAGCTGCCGAACAACGCCAAGCTCACCGCCGAGCTCACCAAGGCGTGGCAGGCGTCCGCGTCCGCCGACAACCACTACGCCGCCTGGGCCGACCAGTCCGGCAAGGACAAGGGGTGCAAGCACGGCCACGCCCGCCGTACGGCCGACGCCGCCCAGGGCGACCGCGCCAGCGGCGAGGCGACCCTGGCCAAGAAGCAGGCGGCGGGGCTGTGGAACGCCATCGCGACCAAGTACGGCCTGACCAAGCGCTCCTCCGCGCAGCTGTGACTTTTGGGCTCGGTTCGCCTCCGGGGCGCCCGTAACGGCGTACGAGAGGCGCGCCTCAGCCCAGGGCCGACGCGTCCTCCAGCGTCGCGCTCACGTCCGTGAAGCCGCGTTGCGCCGCCGTGAGGCGGCCCGCCTTCACCACCTGGAACGTCACATCGCGGTTGACGATCCGGGGGAAGTCCGGCGCCGCCAGCATGTCCTCGAACTTCCACCGCAGCGTGGGCGTCAGCCCGCCCGTCTCCACGCTGACGCCCCTGTTGAGGGCGCGTACGAGGTCGTGCGCGGCCACGCCGCTCTGGTCGAGCGACTCGACGACCTTCTTCAGGACGGTGTACGCGATCCAGGTCGTCTGGACGCCCGCGTCCGCCGCGTCGATGGTGTCGTCCCGGAACGCCTGCTCCCGGATGACCTGCCGCATCGGCCCCCAGCGCGCGTCGCCCGCCTCCGGGTACCAGCCGGTGATGTACGCGCCCTCGAACGGCCCGTCCGCGCCGCCCGTGCGGTCGACCAGGGGCTGGCCGACCGAGCCGAGCACCGAGGCGATCTGCACCTTCTGGTCGTCGCTCTCCACGCGCCGGAACGAGTCGAAGAACGTCTCGGTGCGGTCGCCCAGGACCGCGGTGACACACCCCTTGCGGGCCCGTTCCGCGGCCGCCTTCCTGCCGACCTTCCCGGGCAGTTCCGGGTCCGCCCCGGCCCGTACGAGAGCCTCCTGGGCCTGCGGGGTGTAGTCGCCCGCGTCCTCGGTCGTACGGATGTCGGCGGACGGCTTGCGGTGGCCGGCGGCCAGGCCGGAGTTGAGGAGTAAGGGCATGATGTCGCCGGAGACGGTGTCCGGCCGCACCAGCGCGACCTTCTCGCACCACACCGCGAGCTGCTTGCCGGTGCCGGCGAGGAGCGTGGCCTGGCCGCCGTTGACGGGGTAGGAGAGCGCGCTGGTGAACTCCTCGTCGGAGACGCCGTATCCGCCTATGTACGGGATCCCGGCGGCCTCCAGGGGGGCCATGAAGGCGCGGCCGTGCTGGCTGTAGGAGCCGACGACGGCGACCGCGTTCTCCTTGACCGCGCGGCGCGCGCACTCGGCGGCGCCGGTGGCGGTGTTGTGCTCGTTGCAGGTGAGGACCTGGAGCTTGTGCCCGTCGATGCCGCCGTGCGCGTTGACCCAGCGCGCGTACGCCTGCGCCATGGACGGCATTCCGGGCATATTGGTCGCACGGGTCTCGTCGGGCGCCCAGGTCATGACCGTGACGGGCTCCCTGGATCCCCCCGTGGTCCCAGGGAGCGCGCCACAGCCGGTCACCAGCGGGGCTCCGACCGCCGCACACGCGGCGACCAGCGCGGTCGCCACGGAGTGGAAGGGGCGGGGAGAGGAGGAGCTGCGCCATCCGGTCATGTCCCTGCACACTTCCGCCTCATGGGTAACGGCAGAGTGAGCACTTCCCAACACTGGGTGACGCACGGGTGAATTACGGAGTCGCCCGGGGCCCCCGGGAGGGTGGGGGGAGAGTGAACGTACGATCGTCCGCGTGCAGCAAGGTTCAGCCAGCTCTTCCCGTCGCGGCCGTCGCTCCCCCACCATGGGCGGCATGCCGTTGAATGACATGCCGTGGTGGCGCTGGCGCGCGAACGTGCGATCCGCGCTGCACATGCTCTCCGACGAGACCTTCCAGCAGGAGGTGTGGCTGGCCGGGCGGGAGGGGTACGGGGACATCACCGACGCCGTGTACCGGCTGGTGGAGGACACCTGGCTGGACAACTGGTCGGCCGAGAAGTACGTGGGCACGGTCTTCCGGGACTCCGGCGAGGCCGCGCTCGTCGACGTGGCGGTGCTGCGGGTGCTGCGGATCATGCACCAGGTCGGCGCGGACGCCCCGGTGTCGGCGTTCCTGGCCCACCACGGGTGGCCGGAGGCGGTACGGGCGGCGCGCGACGCGCACGTACGGCTGGCGGCGAACGACGGGGAGGACCCGGACGAACAGCCGCGCTCGCTGGAGGTCCTGCGCATCCTGACGCGGGCGGCGTAGGGGTCCACGCGGGGGTCCATGCTGGGAGTCCACGCAGGGGTCCGCATCCTGAGCGGTGCCCGGCGGGCCGACGGGGTTGTGGCATCCTGCCTGGATGACTGACCAGTACGTCCTCACGCTCTCCTGCCCGGACAAACAGGGCATCGTGCACGCCGTGTCGAGCTATCTCTTCATCACCGGCTGCAATATCGAGGACAGTCAGCAGTTCGGAGACCGCGACTCGGGTCTCTTCTTCATGCGGGTCCACTTCTCGGCCGAGGCGCCGGTGACGGTGGAGAAGCTGCGGGCCAGCTTCGCGGCCGTGGGCGACTCGTTCCAGATGGACTGGCAGATCCACCGCGCGGACGAGCGCATGCGGATCGTGCTGATGGTGTCGAAGTTCGGCCACTGCCTCAACGACCTGCTCTTCCGCTCGAAGATCGGCGCGCTGCCGGTCGAGATCGCGGCGGTCGTCTCGAACCACACGGACTTCGCGGAGCTGGTGTCCTCGTACGGGGTCCCCTTCCGCCACATCCCGGTGACGAAGGAGACGAAGGCGGCGGCGGAGGCGGAGCTGCTGTCGCTCGTACGGGAGGAAGGCGTCGAGCTCGTCGTGCTCGCCCGCTATATGCAGGTCCTCTCCGACGACCTCTGCAAGCAGCTCAGCGGCCGGATCATCAACATCCACCACTCCTTCCTGCCGAGCTTCAAGGGCGCGAAGCCGTACCACCAGGCGCATGCGCGCGGCGTGAAGCTGATCGGCGCGACGGCGCACTACGTCACCGCGGACCTGGACGAGGGCCCGATCATCGAGCAGGAGGTCGAACGGGTGGGCCACGAGGTCACCCCCGACCAGCTGGTGGCGGTCGGCCGCGACGTGGAGTGCCAGGCGCTGGCGCGGGCGGTGAAGTGGCATGCGGAGCACAGGATCCTGCTGAACGGCCGCCGCACGGTGGTCTTCGCGTAACCCCATCTGGGGGGAGGCCCCCAGTCCCCTTATGGCCGTTCCCCGTCGGGGGTGCGTGTTCGCCTGCGGGCCGGCAGGGGCTTTCGAAGGATGCGTGTTCACCTGCGGCCCGGTGGGGGCTGGTCGCGCAGTTCCCCGCGCCCCTAAAAGATTGGCCGTCAGTCGGGTGCAGGTCCGTTTGGGCTGAGCGCGCAGTTCCCCGCGCCCCTGAGATGCGCCCCTGCGGGGCGCACAGGGGATGCCGCGGAGCGGCATTCAAGGGGCGCGGGGAACTGCGCGGCCAGTTGGGGACGGCCCGCAGACGAACGAACACCCCGGGGCCCGGGGGCGTAGCCCCCGGGAGAGGCACGGTGGGGGCTCAGGCCGCCTGGAGTTCCAGGCGGGCGCCGAACTCCCGTACCGACGGCTCGTCCGCGTACGGCTCCAGCCGCTGCTGGAGGTCCTCGAGATAGTCCGCGCCGCGGTTCGTGCGCAGCGTGGACAGCAGGTCGACTGCCCGAGAACCCGTCGCGCACGCCAGCTCCACCTCCCGCTGCTGCACCTGCGCCGTCGCCAGCAGGATCAGCCCGATCGCCCGGCGCCGCGCCCGCGTCTCGGGGAGGCCCGCCAGGGACTCCTCGGCGCGCCGCGCCGCCGCCTCGGGCTGCCCCAGATCCCGGTGGCAGTGGGCGAGTTCGTCCGACAGGTACGCGTGGTCGAAGTGGGCGATCCACGACGGGTCGTCGCCGGAGTCCGAGGACGCCGCCTCCATCGCGGCGAGGGCCCGCCCCGCCACCGTCTGGCACGTACGCGCGTCCCCGAGCAGCGCGTGCCCCCGCGCCTCCGCCGCGAAGAACATCGCCTCGGCGCGAGGGGTGACCCGGCCCCGGGAGCCCTCCTGAGCCGCGCGCGCCAGCTGCGCGATCTCGCGCGGATTGCCCAGCTGCGCCGCGAGGTGGCTCATGGAGGCGGCCAGCACGTACCCCCCGTACCCCCGGTCCCCCGCCGCCTGCGCGAGCCGCAGCGCCTGGATGTAGTAGCGCTGGGCGAGACCGGGCTGGCCGGTGTCGACGGCCATGTAGCCCGCCAGCTCCGTCAGCCGCGCCACCGCCGCGAACAGCTGGCGCCCGACCGTCTCCCGGTACGAGCCGGCGAGCAGCCCGGACACCACGCTGTTGAGGTAGTGGACGACGACCGGACGTACATGCCCGGACCCGAACCGGTGGTCGAGCTCGACCAGCGCCTCCGTCATCGCCCGTACCGCGTCGACGTCCGCGACCCCGACCCGCTGCCCGGCGTTCCGCGCGACCTGCGTGTCCGCGCCGGTGATCAGCCAGTCGCGGCTCGGCTCGACGAGCGCCGAGGCGGCGACCGTGGAGCCGGTCAGGAAGTCGCGGCGGCCCACGTCGCTGCGCCACAGCTCGCAGACCTGCTCGATCGCACCGAGGACGGTGGGCGAGAACTGGAGCCCCACCCCCGACGCCAGGTTCTTGCCGTTCGCCATGCCGATCTCGTCGATCGTCACGGTGCGCCCGAGCTTGCGCCCCAGCGCCTCCGCGATGATGCCCGGCGCCCGTCCCCTGGGCTGCTGGCCGCGGAGCCAGCGCGCCACCGATGTCTTGTCGTACCGAAGGTCGAGCCCGCGCTCGGCGCCGACCATGTTGACGCGCCGGGCTAGACCCGCGTTGGAGCACCCGGCTTCCTGGATGAGCGCCTGCAGCCGTTCATTGGGCTGGCGGGCGACTAGAGGCCTGGCTGCCATGTGAACCCCCTGATGCGGCAGTTGATCACTCGTGTGATCACTGCCCTGCGAAAAGGCAGAGAATGCGGCGGAAGCGAAGGGAACGAAGAAAAGCATGGGAAACAGAGAATGTGCGGTAAATCGGATGAATGCCGGTCACGGATGATGTCGGACGAACGCGCGCATTGCCTGATTCCCCGGAGCCCCCCGCTTGTGGCTACCCGCCACGAGAGGCGCGGCCGCACGCGCGCCCCCGTCCATGCACCCATGCGCCCCGGATGCAGGATCGATGCTCCTGCCCCGCCCGCCGCGCGCCCGTAACCCGCGGTGATGGCGGGAGTTGAGTTCTGCGTGGAAGAGACCATCACAGGCACGGAAGCCGCACAGATTCCCAAGCAGCGCGGTGACCAGCTCCTCGACAGCGCGGTGCGGTACGCGGAAGAGCGGCACTGGGACGTGTTCCCCGGCACCTGGCTGGAGGCGGCCGAGGGCGTGGAGCACTGCTCGTGCGGCGACGCCGCATGCCCGTCGCCGGGGGCGCACCCGTCCCGGCCGGACTGGGCGACCCAGGCCACGGGGAGCGCGGTCGCCGCCCGCCGCCTGTGGTCGAAACAGCCGAAGGCGTCGATCCTGCTGCCCACGGGGCGCACGTTCGACGCGATCGACGTCCCGGAGTCGGCGGGCTTCCTCGCGCTCGCCCGCATGGAGCGCATGGAGCTCACGCTCGGCCCGGTCACCTGCACCCCGGACCGCCGGATGCTGTTCTTCGTGCTGCCCGGAGCCGGCGCGAAGGTCCCCGACCTGGTGTGCAAACTGGGCTGGACGGCCGCCTCGATCGACCTGATCACCCGGGGCGAGGGGGAGTACGTGGCGGCGCCGCCGACCCGCATCGGCGGCCGCGGCGCGGTGCAGTGGGCCCGCCGCCCCACCCCCGCCAACCGCTGGCTGCCCGACGCGGAGGAGCTCATCAGCCCCCTCGCGTACGCCTGCGGACGCGAGGCCGCCGCCGCCCGGGCGCGCCGCTCGTAGGGTTGTCCCCACAACGTACGTAAGGACGTACGGACGGGGACGAAAGGCGCACCACCATGCCGGACCAGACATTCGACGGCGGCTTCGAGCCCGCTCAGCCGCCTCCCGCCGTCCGGGTCAGCGACCTGTGGAAGCGCTTCGGCGAGCAGATCGCCGTCGCCGGGATCGATCTGGAGCTTCCGGCGGGCAAGTTCATCGGCCTGGTCGGGCCGAACGGGGCGGGCAAGACCACCACCCTGTCGATGGTGACCGGCCTACTCCGCCCCGACCGCGGCACGGTTGAGATCGGCGGCCACGACGTGTGGCGCGACCCCGTCGCCGTGAAGTCCCGGATCGGCGTGCTGCCGGAGGGCCTGCGGCTCTTCGAGCGCCTGACGGGGCGCGAACTGCTCGGCTACACCGGCCGGCTGCGCGGGCTGCCCGGCGCCGAGGTCGACAAGCGGGCCACCCAGCTCCTGGACGTCCTGGACCTGGCGGGCTCCCAGCACAAGCTCGTCGTGGACTACTCGACCGGCATGCGCAAGAAGATCGGGCTCGCGGCGGCGCTGCTGCACAACCCCGAAGTGCTCTTCCTGGACGAGCCGTTCGAGGGCGTCGACCCGGTCTCCGCGCAGACGATCAGGGGCGTCCTGGAGCGCTACACCGCCTCCGGCGCGACCGTCGTCTTCTCCAGCCACGTCATGGAGCTCGTCGAGTCGCTGTGCGACTGGGTCGCGGTGATGGCCGCCGGGCGCATCCGCGCGCAGGGCACGCTCGCCGAGGTCCGGGGCAGCGCGAGCTCCCTGCAGAACGCTTTCCTCGAACTCGTGGGCGCCCAGGGCCGCGACACCGGCGAGACCCTCGACTGGCTCGGCGGCGGTGCGGCCCGATGAGCACCACGGCCCCGAAAGCCCCCGCGACGCCGGGCGCGCCCTCCCTCACACCGCTCTTCGTACGGCTGAAGCTGTCGCTGCTCAAGAACGGGCTGCGGCAGTCCGGCGGGCGCAAGGCCGCGTACATCACCTCGGCCGTGCTCGCCCTGCTCTTCGCCGCCCTCCAGCTCCTGGGCCTGCTGGCGCTGCGCGGCGACGCCCACGCGGCCACGGTGGCCGTGCTGGTCACCGCCGTCCTCGCGCTCGCCTGGACCGTGATGCCGCTCTTCTTTCCCAGCGGCGACGAGACCCTGGACGCGACCCGGCTGGTGATGCTGCCGCTGCGCCCGCGTTCGCTGATCGTGGCGCTGCTCGCCGCCTCCCTGGTCGGCATCGGGCCGCTGTTCACGCTCTGCCTGGTGCTCGGCTCGGCGATCGCGGTGGCACAGAGCGCGGCGGCGGGCGCCGTCGCGGTGCTCGCCGTACCGCTGACGATCCTGGTGTGCGTGGCGCTCGCGCGGGCGGTGGCGACCGCCAACACCCGGCTGCTGACCTCCCGCAAGGGCCGCGACCTCGCCGTGCTCAGCGGTCTGGTGATCGCCATCGGCTTCCAGTTCGTCAACTTCGGCGTACAGAAACTCGGCGACTCGGGCGGCCTCTCCGCGCTCGACCCGGCCGGGAAGGTGGTCCGCTGGCTGCCGCCCGCCGCCGCGATCGGCGCGGTCGACGCGGCGAGCGAGGGCGCGTACGGGCGGGCGTCACTGCAACTCCTGCTCACCGCCGTGGCGTTGGCGGCCCTGCTGTACGCCTGGCAGCGCTCGCTGGTACGGCTGATGACGACCCCGGACGGCTCGACGCTGCGGCCCGCCGACACGGCCCGCAAGCAGGCGGACCGGCCGGGCCTTACCGGGCTGCTGCCCGAGGGCCGCACCGGCACAGTGATGCTGCGCACCCTGCGGTACGCCTGGCGCGACCCCAAGACCAAGGCGCAGTGGATCACTTCGCTCGCCCTCGGCCTGATCGTCCCGGTCGTCAACGCGCTCCAGGGCAACGGCACGCTCTACTTCGCCTCGTTCGGCGCGTTCATGCTGGGCTCCCAGATGTACAACCAGTTCGGCCAGGACACCTCGGCGTTCTGGATGGTCGTCCAGACGATCTCCACGCCCCGGGACGCCTTCCTGGAACTGCGCGCCCGGGCGTACGCGATCGCGCTGGTGACGGCCCCGTACACGGTCCTGATCGCGGTGGTCACCGCCTCGCTGGTCGGCAACTGGCCGGCGTTCCCCCAGGTACTGGGGCTCTCGCTCGGGCTGCTCGGCGCGATGCTGGCGACGGGCGCGGCCGGCTCGGCGCTCTTCGCGTACTCGGTCCCGCAGGACAGCCGCAAGAACGTGGCGCCGGGCCAGGGCGGCATCGCGGCCCTGGCCATCCTCGGCGGGATGCTCACCAGCGCTCTGCTCTGCGCGCCGCTGATCGCCCTGACGATCTGGCTGCATGTCTCGGACCGGCACGGCGCGCTGTGGCTGCTGCTGCCGGTGGGGGCGGCGTACGGGGCGCTCGTCGCGTACGCCGGGCTGCGCGTGGCGGCGCCGCGCACGGCGAGGCGGCTGCCGGAGATCCTGACGGCGGTCAGCCGGGGCTGACCGCTCCGGCCGGGCGCTTCGCTGGGCGGGCGTCACCCACGTGGGTGACGCCCGCATGCGCGGCGGACGGGGGCCTGGGTAGATCTTCTGTGTGACCGCGTATCGAGTGACCCTCAGGGCCGCGACCGCAGGGCTGGCCGCCGCGGTACTGCTCGCCTGCGTCGGCTGCGCCACCGGCGCGGGAGCCGTCTCGGACGCGCCCCGGGCCACTCCCGTACACCATGTGCACGAGGGCGACGAGATGCCGCCGGAGGTCATACCGCAAGGCGGCCGGGGGCCGCGCTCGCTGCCGTACTCACCGCTGTGCCGCACCGCCAAGTGCATCGCGCTCACCTTCGACGACGGGCCCGGCCCGTACACCGCACAGCTGCTGGACATACTCGGCCGGGAAGGCGTGCGGGCGACGTTCTTCCTGGTGGGTGAGAAGCCCGTGCACACCTATCCCGATCTCGTACGGCGGATCGCCGCGCAGGGCCACACGATCGGCAACCACACCTGGACGCACCCGGTCCTGACCGGTCTGCCCGAGGCGGAGGTCCTGCGCCAGCTCAGCCTCACCCAGTCGGTGCTCCAGCAGCTCACGGGCGTCAAGCCGACGCTGATGCGGCCGCCCAAGGGCCTCACCGACGCCCGGGTGACGGGCGCGGCCCGGGCGCTCGGACTCGCCCAGATCCTGTGGAACGTGACCGCGACCGACTACCACAACACGACCACCGAGCTCGTACGGAAGCTGGTCCTGGAGCGGGCGCGGCCGGGCGGCGTGGTCCTCCTGCACGACGTCCTGAAGTGGACCGTGCCCGCCGTGCCCGGCATCATCACGGGGCTGCGGGCGGCGGGCTACACGCTGGTGACGGTCCCTCAGCTGTACGAGAACATGCAGGCGGGCGAGCAGTACCCGGTGTGGGCGACGCCGACGCCCAGCAGGCCCGCGGCCAGTACCCCGACGCCCAGCAAGACCGCGACCGGTACCCCGGCGCCCGCCAAACCGACGCCCAGTCAGCCCGCGGCCAGTACCCCGCCGCCCGCCAAGCCGGTGCCCGGTCAGCCCCTGGCCAGTGCCTCGGCCCCGGCGGCCTCGGGGCGCGGCTGACGCCCCCGCACCGGCCCAGTGCGCGACCGGCTCAGGTGGACGACGGCACCGGGTGCCCGGCCGTCTCCTGGAGGAACGGTTCGACCACCGACCGCCAGCCCTCCGGCTGGTCGTAGTGGACGAGATGGCCGGCGTCGGCCACTTCCGCGTACTGACCGCGGGGCAGGACGCGGACCATCTCCTGGGCCTCGGCGCGGCCGAGCTCGCCGTCGAGCCCGCGGACCACCAGCGCCGGGCAGCGGACCTGGGCCAGCTCCTCCCAGTGCGCGTCGTACACCCACGTCTCGCGGGACTTCAGCATCTGGCGGCGGGAGAAGACCGGGCGCCAGCCGTCGGCGCGCTCGGCCATCACCTCGGCGAAGAACTCGCCGCGCGCGGGGCTGGGGCGCTCCACCCAGGGGTCGTCCTCGCCGAACCACTTCCGTACGTCCGCGAGCGTCGCGAACGGGACCGGCCAGGACCTGAACCAGTCCTCCCACTCGCGCTGGGAGGCCGCGCCGAGCGCCGAGGCGCGCATGTCGCAGATCACCAGGGCCCGGACGAGCTCGGGGCGGCGGGCGGCGAGCTGCCAGGCGGTGAGGGCGCCCATGGAGTGGCCGACGAGGGTGACCGGGGCGAGGCCGAGCTGCTCGATCGCCGCCTCGGCGTCCGCCACGTAGGCCTCGCGGGTGAAGGGGCCCTCGGCGGGCTTGTCGCTGCGGCCGTGGCCGCGCTGGTCCAGGGCGACCGCGCGGTGCTTCTCGGCGAGCCAGCGGGCGGTGGGCGCCCAGTGCGCGGCGCGGCCCATCAGTCCGTGGAGCAGTAACACCCCGGGAGCCGGGTCGGTCTCGGGCCCGGGGCCCGGCCGGCCGTTCTCCCGGCCGCCCTGCTCCTGACGGTCGCTCTCCTGGCGGTCCTTCTCCGGGCCGTCCCTTTCCGGGCCGTCCCTCTCCGGGCGGTCCTTGGGCGGGTCCGCGAACTCCCAGGCAGCGAGGCGTACGCCATCGGATCCCGTCACGTCGCTGCGTCGCACCATGTGTCCTGGCACCCCCTTCAGTCCCCCGAAGCTCTGAGGTCAGTTCACGGCAGGGTATCGAACCTCTATTCGAAAACTCGCGTCTCTCGCGCAACACCCCTCGTTCGAGTGACCGGACTCAAGGATTGACGGCCCGCCCCGAGGGGAGATCTTCTGCGGGAGGCGGGCGGCCACGGTGGAACCGACCGGCCGGCCCGAGGGAGCTGACCCCGAGAGCTCGGGGCTCCGGGTCAGCACCGGGGAGGGACGGCCCCGGCGTCGCAGGGCGCCGGGGCCCTCTGCGGCTCCGGGGCGCCCGCCGGGCCCGCCGGAGGCGGGAGACGCCGGCAGCAGGGCTTTCGACACGATCCCCCCTCCCCTCCGCTCCTCGGCCGTACTCCTGCGCTCCTGCGCTCCTTCAGGTCTTCCCCGTCAGGTCCTTCACGTCATATGCCTCACCCGACAGCGTGGCACGCGAACCGCCCGCCCGCTGCCGATCCGACCGGAATGGGCGGGCGGGCACAGCGGTCGGCCCACCCTCTCAACTCCCGTACGCCCCAAAGGAAACGGGGGCGGCGCCGCGCACCCGCGCGACACCGCCCCCGTCCAGCGCCTTGGCGCCCGCCTCTTCCGCCTCTGCTTCTACCTCTTCGCCACAAAGACGTGGGAGGCCACGTCCGCGCCGAGCTCGGCGGCCTCGCCGCTGCTGCCGACCAGGACGCCGCCCGGGGACCGCGTCACGCTGACGACCGCGCCGGGCTGCACGCCCGCGCGACGCAGCGTGTACATCAGCTGGGCGTCCGTCTGGATCGGCTCGCCGATGCGGCGCACGACGACCGTCATGCCGTCCTCCGTCGCCTCCAGCTCGTTGAGGCTGATGATGCCGTCCTCCAGGAAGGCGTCGGCCTCGGCCTTCTCGCCCAGCTCCTCCAGGCCCGGGATCGGGTTCCCGTACGGAGACTCCGTGGGGTGGCGCAGCAGCTCAAGGACGCGCCGCTCCACCGCCTCGCTCATCACGTGCTCCCAGCGGCAGGCCTCGGCGTGCACCTGCTCCCACTCCAGGCCGATCACGTCGACGAGCAGGCACTCGGCGAGGCGGTGCTTGCGCATGACGCGCGTGGCCAGTCGGCGGCCCTCGTCGGTGAGCTCCAGGTGCCGGTCGCCCGCGACCTGGACCAGGCCGTCGCGCTCCATGCGCGCGACCGTCTGGCTCACGGTCGGCCCGCTCTGGTCGAGTCGCTCCGCGATCCGGGCGCGCATGGGGACCACACCCTCTTCCTCAAGTTCGAGGATGGTGCGGAGATACATCTCCGTCGTGTCGATCAGTCCGGACATACGTGCCCCTCGATGCTGTGAATGTTGAAAGCACTCGTGCGCTGGCCCTGGCTCAATTCTGACGCATACCACTGACAACCGTGTCCCGGCCGGGGCGGCGGCCCGGGTGCGGGCGTATTGACAGGGCAATGGTCCAGACCGCAACGTGTGCGGCGGCACGGACATTCCCTCCCCCGAGTATTCCCCCACGCATCCCCCGGAAAGGGTCCAGGCGATGAGCGAGAGCAAACTGGCCGGTCAGTTCTTCGACGCCGCCATCGGGCTGCTCCAGCGGGTACGGGACGAGGAGGCCGGGAACGTCGCCGCCGCCGGGACCGCGATCGCGGACACCGTCGCGGCGGGCGGCCGCCTCTTCGCCTTCGGCGCCGGTCACTCCTCGCTGGCCGCGCAGGACGTGGTGTACCGGGCGGGCGGCCTCGCCCTGATGAACCTGCTCGCCGTGCCCGGCACGGTCGGGGTCGACGTGACGCCCGCGACGCTGGGCTCCGCCCTGGAGCGGGTGGACGGTCTGGCGGGCGCGGTCCTCGACTCCAGCCCCGCCAAGCCCGGCGACGTCCTCGTGATCGTCTCCCTCTCCGGCCGCAACTCCCTGCCGGTCGAGATGGCGATGAACGCGCGCGCTCTGGGCCTGAAGGTCATCGGCGTCACGTCGCTGGCGTACACCGAGGGCACGAAGTCGCGCCACGCCTCCGGCACGTTCCTGCGCGACCACTGCGACATCGTCCTCGACAGCAAGATCGCGATCGGCGACGCGGAACTCACCCACGCCTCGATCCCGGCCCCGTTCGCGCCCGCGTCGACGGTCGTCACGAGCGCCCTGATGCAGGCGATGATGGCCGCGGCCGCCGAGTCCCTCGCGGAACGCGGCATCGAGCCGCCGCTGCTGCGCTCCGGGAACGTGGACGGCGGGCACGAGTGGAACGGGCGCGTGCTGACGGAGTACGGGGACCGGATCTTCTTCCGGCACTGAGGCCGTGCGGGGGCGTGGTTTTGTCCGCGGGCCGGTGGGGGCTTGTCGCGCCCGCGCGGCGGAGCCGCAACTGTCACAGCCCCGCGCCCTGAAGACGCCCCTGCGGGGCCGATACGTGTGATCGCCCCGCAGGGGCGCCCAGTAGGGGCGCGGGGAACTGCGCGAGCAACCCCCACTGACCCGCAGACGAACAGAATCCGGGGCGCAGCCCCGAAAGCGGGGTGCGGGGCCGCAGGCCCCGCCCGGGGCCCGGGGGCACAGCCCCGGGAAAACGCCCCCCTCGGACGCTACTGTCCCGCCCGCTCCCCCGCGCTCCGCTCCACGCAGAACTCGTTGCCCTCCGGGTCGGCCAGGGTGGCCCAGCCCGTGCCGTCGGGGCGGCGGTGGTCGCCGACCAGGGTGGCGCCGAGGGTGAGAAGGCGTTCGACCTCCTCGTCGCGGGTGCGGTCCTGGGGCTGGAGGTCGAGGTGGACGCGGTTCTTCACGGCCTTGGCGTCGGGGACGGTCACGAAGAGGAGGGCGGCGCCCTCACTGGTGACCAGCGCCTCCTCGTCGCCGGGGAAGTCCTCGTCGGAGAGCTTGCCGTCGAGGGCCGCCGCCCAGAACGTGGCCAGGGCGTAGGCGTCGGTGCAGTCGAACGTCACGTGCCGTACAAGTGAGGTCATGAGCGTCACTATGTTCGAAGAGGGTGCGGCGGGAAAGGTCTTTTCGGGGGCGCGGACCGAGCTGGAGCCCCTGAGGGTGGAGCACGCCGAGGAGATGGCCCGGGTGCTCGGGGACCCCGCCCTGCACCGCTTCATCGGCGGCGCGCCGGACACCGCCGAGCGGCTGCGCGCGCGGTACGCGCGGATGACCGCCGGGTCGCCTGACCCGGGGGTGCGCTGGCTCAACTGGGTGGTGCGGCTGCGCGAGGAGGACCGGTTGGTGGGTACGGTCCAGGCCACTGTGGAGGGCGGTACGGCGGAGATCGCCTGGGTCGTGGGGACGCCCTGGCAGGGGCGGGGGCTCGCCCGGGAGGCGGCCCGCGCTCTCGTCGACGGGCTGCGCGCCCACGGCGTACGGGACTTCGTCGCGCACATCCACCCCGATCACACCGCGTCCGCGGCCGTCGCGCGCGCCGCCGGGCTCGCACCGACCGGCGAACGCCAGGACGGGGAGGTGCGCTGGCGCGCGGAGTTCGGCGAGTGAGCCGGTGGGCCCGGTTGCCGACCGCCGCCCGCGTCGAAAAACGATCCCTCCCGTGAAGGGATTTCCGGGAAGTCGATGTGGGATGCGTCACGTTCCAGTTGAATGATCCGACGAGGGTCGGTGCGTCGGTGTGACGCGACGACACGTCCTGCAGGGGGTACCAGGATGAGTGCTTCCCGGAGTGAGACCACCCACGCCCTCGGTCCCGACGAGCCGGACCGGGGACACGACGACGACCCCGGCGGTCCGCCGGCGCCCGAGCCCGAGCACGGCGGCGACCTGCTCGCCGCGCTGCTCGACGGCATGGACGCCGCGCTCTGCGCATTCGACGCGGGCGGTGCGGTCACGCACTGGAACCGCGAGGCCGAGCGGATCCTCGGCTGGAGCGCCGAGGAGGCCGTCGGCCGCCAGGGCTTCGCCGGGTGGGCGGTACGGGCCGCCGACGCCGGTGAGGTGGAGGCCCGGTTGATGGCCGCGATGAACGCGCCGGGCCGCCAGGTGCACGAGTTCGCGCTGCTGACGAGGGACGGCGGGCGCGTTCTCGTACGGACGCAGTCGGCCGGGGTCCGGGGCGCGGACGGCAGACCGGCGGGCGTGTACTGCGCGTTCAGCGAGGTGCACGCGCAGATCGACCTGGAGCGGTCGATCGCGCTGAGTGAGGCGCTGTTCGAGGACGGGTCCTGGGGCGTGGTCCTGGTGGACGTGGACCTGCGGCCCACGGTCGTCAACGCGTACGCGGCGCGGGCGCTCGGCACCGGGCGGGCCACCCTGCTCGGGCGGCCGCTGGGCGAGCTGATCGTGCAGGGCGTCAAGGAGCTGGAGGGCGCGCTCCACCACGTCCTCGCGGAGGGCGCGCCCGCCTCGCCCGCCGAGCTGTGGGTGACGCTGCGCACCGCCGAGGGCGAGCGGCGGCGCTGCTGGCGCACCGGCTTCCTGCGGCTGGCCTCGCCGCTGGCGGAGGAGCCGGTGCCGCTGGGGGTCGCCTGGCTCTTCCAGGACGTGACCGCCGCGAAGCTGGCCGAGCAGGAGGCGGACCGGCTGCGGTTCCGCTGGAACCAGCTGTACCGGGCGGCGCGTACGGCGGCGGAGTGCGAGGACCCGTCGGAGGCGGCGATGGCGTACCTGGACTTCGCGCTCGCCGGGTTCGCGGAGCACGCGCTGGTCGATGTGGCGGTGGGTGAGCGTCTGGTGCGTACGGCGGCGTCGCCCGCGAGCGCGCCGGGCCCGGTCGCACCGGTGTCGGGCGGCGGCATCCCGGTGCGTTACGCGCCGGGCCACCCCGCCCTCCAGGCCGTCGACCGGATCGGCTCGGTGCGGGCGAGCGCGGGAGCGGACGCCCGGAGCTGGGCGGAGGACCGGCAGTGGCCGGCGGACTCCCGGCACGCGCTGTGCACGGTCCTGCGCAGCCGGGGCCGAACCCTGGGCGTCCTCACGTTCCTGCGCGGCCCCGGCCGCCCGGCCTTCGAACGCCCCGACGCGGAGTTCGCGGAGAGCGTGGCGGTCCGGGTGGGAGCGGCCCTGGACCTGGCGTCGGCACTGGGTTAGGCCCACGGTCAGGCCCACCCTCGCTGGTCTCCGGCTGCTCATGCGGCGCCTCGAAAAAGAGACCCCCGAAAATCGGTTGAGGCGCCCCAGAGGCCTGTCTAGTGTGTTGTTCAGCGAAGAAAGGAGGTGATCCGGAAGTGATTTCCAACCGGACGCGTGAGGTGACTGCGGGCTAGCGCCTGCCAGTCGCACTCTTTGTGCAGTGCCGGCTCGTCGCCGGCCGAAATTCCCAGCAGTCACCGACCCGCGGGCTCGCCGGTACGTCCGGCCGGCTTCTCTTCGGAGGAACCCGAGCCCGCGGGTTTCTGCATGCCCGGGACCGAGGACCGAGACCTACGGAGCGAGGCGTTCCACTCGCCAGGCCTCCGGGGGCGCCGGGACGTAGCGCAGGCGGTCGTGGAGGCGGTTCTCGTGACCCTGCCAGAATTCCACCGTTTCCGGGACGATCCGAAAGCCGCCCCACTCCGGGGGGACCGGGACCTCGGCGCCTTCGGGGTAGCGGGTCGCCAACTCCTCGTAGTGGGTCTCCAGTTCCCGGCGGGAGGCGATCACCGTGGACTGGGCGCTCGCCCAGGCGCCCAGCTGGGAGCCGTGCGGGCGGGTGCGGAAGTACGTCTCGGTCTCCTCGCGCGGGACCCGCTCCGCCGTGCCCGTCACGATGACCTGGCGGGAGAGCTGGTGCCAGGGGAAGAGCAGGGAGACATGGGGGTTGGCCGCCAGCTCCCGGGCCTTGCGGGACGCGTAGTTCGTGTAGAAGACGAAGCCCCGGTCGTCGTAGGCCTTGAGCAGGACCGTGCGCGTCGACGGGTGGCCGTCGGGGGTCGCCGTGGCGACCACGACGGCGTTGGGCTCGTGCAGGCCGCCGGTGACGGCCTCCTTGAACCAGCGCGCGAACTGGGCCATGGGGGTGGCGGCGAGGTCCGTCTCGTCCAGGAGCGTGGTGCGGTACTGACGGCGCATGGCGGCGGGGTCGTGATCGGTCACGGCGTCATCCTGCCGCAGGAATGCGCGGGCGCGCCCGGGCTCCCTTCCTCGCATGGCACGGCGTGTCAGTTTTCCCGGCACGGAGGGTCGCCAACCCTCCGCGCGGCAAATGGGGCAGTGTGCCGGATGTCACGCTTCCCCGCACCCGTGGAACCCGCCAAACTCTCCGCTGGGCCACTGTGGCCCCCCTACGACCCGGTGGGTGACTTTCCACCGCACGGGGCATCACGGGGGAAGGGGCGCCCCCTGCCCGACCCAAATCCCGCAGCTGTCGCACGCATCACGAGGAGCCGCCTGATGTCCGACTTCGTACCCGGACTTGAAGGAGTCGTCGCGTTCGAGACCGAGATCGCCGAACCCGACAAGGAAGGCGGTGCTCTGCGGTACCGAGGCGTCGACATCGAGGATCTCGTCGGCCATGTGTCGTTCGGGAACGTGTGGGGGCTGCTCGTCGATGGCGCCTTCAATCCCGGGCTGCCGCCCGCCGAGCCGTTCCCCATCCCCGTCCACTCCGGGGACATCCGCGTCGACGTGCAGTCCGCGCTCGCGATGCTCGCCCCGGTGTGGGGGCTGAAGCCGCTGCTCGACATCGACGAGCGCACCGCCCGCGACGACCTGGCGCGCGCCGCCGTCATGGCGCTGTCGTACGTCGCCCAGTCGGCGCGCGGGCAGGGGCTGCCCATGGTGCCGCAGCGCGAGATCGACAAGGCCGAGTCCGTCGTCGAGCGGTTCATGATCCGCTGGCGCGGCGAGCCGGACCCCAAGCACGTGAAGGCCGTCGACGCGTACTGGACGTCGGCCGCCGAGCACGGCATGAACGCCTCGACGTTCACCGCCCGCGTCATCGCCTCCACCGGCGCCGACGTCGCCGCCGCGCTCTCCGGCGCGGTGGGCGCGATGTCCGGGCCGCTGCACGGCGGCGCCCCCTCCCGCGTCCTCGGCATGATCGAGGAGATCGAGCGGACCGGCGACGCCACGGCGTACGTGAAGAAGGCCCTCGACAAGGGCGAGCGTCTGATGGGCTTCGGCCACCGCGTCTACCGCGCCGAGGACCCCCGTGCCCGCGTGCTGCGCCGCACCGCCAAGGAGCTGGGCGCGCCGCGCTTCGAGGTCGCGGAGGCGCTGGAGAAGGCCGCCCTGGAGGAGCTGCACGCCCGCCGCCCCGACCGCGTGCTCGCCACGAACGTGGAGTTCTGGGCGGCGATCATGCTGGACTTCGCGGAGGTCCCGGCGCACATGTTCACGTCGATGTTCACGTGTGCCCGTACGGCGGGCTGGTCGGCCCACATCCTGGAGCAGAAGCGGACGGGCCGCCTGGTGCGCCCGTCGGCCCGCTACATGGGGCCTGGCCCGCGCGACCCGCGCGAGGTGGAGGGGTACGGGGACATCAGGGCCTGAGCCCCGGTTCCGTAGGTCTGTACGTGTGGCGTCGCCCCGAGGACGGGGGCGGCGCCACACGTGTATGTGCCGCCGCCGCAACCCCCATGATCGACTCGCGGTCCCGATTCGATAGGGTTTTCGCGTACCAGTCCCCCCCACAACGGGCTCTTCGGGCCCGGGATTTGGAGTACCACTCATGCGTCGTACTGTGACCGCTGTTCTGTCCGCCGCGCTGCTCGCCGGTGGCCTGGCCGTGACCGTCGCGCCCGCCGCGCAGGCCGGTGTCATCATCTGCAAGCCGGCCGAACTGCGCCAGCAGGCCGACCAGCTGGACCGCCAGGCCGCCGAGCTCAAGGCGATGGGCGAGCGCACCGCCGCCGCCAAGAAGCACCAGCAGGCCGAGGCCCTGCGCAAGAAGGCCAAGATGTGCGAGGACGCGGACAACAACGCGTAGTCGGCAGGGCGGGTACGGGGGCCGGGCACACGCCCGGCCCCCGTTCTCATGCCCGCTCCAGCGCCTCGTCCACCAGCTCCGCCCACTGCGCCACGACCCGGGCGCGCCGCGCCCCGTCGTCGGTGAGCAGGTTGGCCAGGCCCAGGCCGCGGGCCATGTCGAGGAGGCCCTGGACCGTTTCGCGTACGCCGGGGACCGACTCGTCCGCGCCCAGCAGCGCCACCGCGATGCGGTGCGACTCGCGGCCCACGCGGGCCTCCAGCTCCCGTACCCGGGCGTGCAGTTGGGGCTCGTTGGCGGCGGCCACCCACAGGTGCAGGGCGGCCCGGAACAGCGGGCCGGTGTAGAGGTCGACGAGGCTGGCGACCACGGTGTGGCGGTCGGTGGGGCCCAGGGCGCGCAGGGCCGACGAGCGCTCCTCGGCCACGTATTCGACGGCCGCCGTGAACAGGTCCTCCCGGGTGGGGAAGTGGTGCTGGGCCGCGCCGCGTGAGACGCCGGCGCGTTCCGCGACGACCGACACCGTGGAGCCCGCCCAGCCGTGTTCGGCCAGGCAGGCCACCGCGGCCTCCAGGAGGCGCTGCCGGGTGAGCCGGCTGCGGTCCTGCTTCGGCGGGTTGGGGCCCTTCGCGGAGGCAGTCGCCGAGGTCACAACACCCATGGGGGCTCCCGTCGTTCCAGGAACGCCGTCACGCCCTCCTTCGCCTCGGCGGAGGCGAACAGGGCCGCCGAACGCGCGCTCAGATCTTCCGTCCAGCGGTCGAAGGTCTCCACCACGGTAGCCGTGACCAGTGCCTTCGATGCGGCCAGGCCCTGCGGGGAGGCCCGGCGCAGCCCGTCCAGGACCGGGGCGAGGGCCGCGTCCACGTCGTCGGCCGCCTCCGTGAGCAGCCCGGCCCGTACGGCCTCGGCCGCCCCGAACCGTTCCCCGGTGAGGTAGTAGCGCCCGGCGGCGCGCGGGTCCATGCGGGGCAGCAGCGGCATGGAGATCACGGCGGGGGCGAGCCCGAGCAGGGCTTCGGTGAAGGCGTAGGTGGAGTCGGGGCCCGCCACCGCGATGTCGCAGGCCCCCAGCAGCCCGAGCCCTCCTGCCCGTACGTGCCCGGTCACCCGTGCCACGACGGGCTTGGGCAGTTCGACCACGGCCCGCAGCAGCGCCACGAAGGCCGCCGGGTCGGCCGGTGACCTGAGGTCGGCGCCCGCGCAGAACGTGGAGCCGGTGTGGGTGAGCAGCACGGCCCGTACGCCCGGGTCCCCGGCGCAGTCCGCCAGCGCCGCGCCCAGCTCGCCGACGAGCGCGGCCGACAGGGCGTTGCGGTTGGCGGGCGAGTCCAGCGTGAGGGTGGTGATGCCCCGGTCCCGCGAGCGGTGGACGACAGTGGTCATGCGGTGCCCTTCCGGCTCTCCCGGGCTTCCCTGGCTTCCCTGGCTTCCCTGGCTTCCCTACGGTCGCGCAGCTCCCGGCGGAGGATCTTGCCGGTGGCCGCGCGCGGTACCGCGCCGATGAACTCCACCCGGCGGACCTTCTTGTACGGGGCGACGCACTCGGCCACGTACGCCATGACGTCCTCGGCGGTCAGCTCCGGGGTGCCCGGCGCCCGTACGACGTAGGCGCACGGCACCTCGGTGCCGTCCTCGTCGTGGACGCCGACCACCGCCGCGTCCGCGACGGCGGGATGGGTGAGGAGGAGCGCCTCCAGCTCGGCGGGGGCGACCTGGAAGCCCTTGTACTTGATCAGTTCCTTGACCCGGTCGACGACGAAGAGCCAGCCGTCGGCGTCGACGTGGCCGATGTCGCCGGTGTGCACCCAGCCGTCGGCGTCGATCATTTCGGCGGTGGCCTCGGGGCGGCCGAGGTAGCCCTTCATGACCTGCGGGCCCCGGATGGCGATCTCGCCGGGCTCGCCCGGGGCCGCGTCGCGGCCGGGGTCGTCGAGGCAGAGCAGGCGCATCTCGGTGCCCGGCAGCAGTTTGCCGACGGTGCCGGGCGGCGGGTTTGCGGCCGACAGCGGTACGGCGTGGGTGCCGGGCGAGAGTTCGGTCATCCCGTACGCCTGGCGCACCGGCGGGAGCCCCAGCCGGGCCGAGCAGGCGGCGGCGAGCCGGGCGTCCAGCGGGGCGGCGGCGCTGACGATGTACTCCAGGCAGGAGAGGTCGTACTGCGCGACCGCCGGATGCTTGGCGAGGGCGAGCACGATCGGCGGGGCCACGTACAGCCCGGTGATGCGGTGGCGCTCGATGGTGGTGAGGAACTGGCCGAGCTCGAAGCGCGGCAGCACCACGACGGTGGCTCCGTGCCGCAGCGGGGCGTTGAGCAGCGCGGTGAGGCCGTAGATGTGGAAGAAGGGCAGGACGGCGAGGATGCGGTCGCCGGGCTTCATGGGGACGAGCGGGGCGAGCTGGGCGAGGTTGGTGGCGATCGAGCGGTGGGTGAGCATCACGCCCTTGGGGACGCCGGTGGTGCCCGAGGAGTACGGCAGGGCGGCGATGTCCTCGCCGGGGTCGATCTCCACGTCGGGCTCGGGGGCGGTGGAGGCGAACATGTCGAGGACCGAGCGGTGGCCGTCCGCCCGGTCGCAGACGAAGATCTCCGCTATGCAGCCGCTGAGTTCGGCGGCGCGGCGGGCCGTCTCCAGAAGTGGCGCGATCGTGACGATCCAGCGGGCCTTGGAGTCCGCGATCTGTTTGGCGAACTCCTCGGCCGTGGCCAGCGGATGGACGGTGGTCACCGACGCCCCGGCGCGCGTCGCCCCGTAGAACACGGCGGGGAAGAGGACCGAGTTGGGGCTGTGCAGGGCGAGGACGTCGCCCTTGCGCAGCCCGGCCTCGGCGAGCGCCGCGGCGACCCGGCGGTGACGCATGTCGAGCAGGGCGTACGAGACGGAGGTGGCGCCCGTCGGGTCCGTGCCGTCGATGAGGGCGGTGGCGGCGCCGTAGCGGGGCGCCGCGTGCCCGAGGACCGCCTGGTGGATGGGCTCGTCGACGACCGGGACGGCCGCGTACTCGCTGTGGAAGACCATGGGGGCACGTCCTAGTACGGCTAGTAGGACTTGGGAAGCCCCAGCGTCTGATGCGAGACATAGTTGAGGATCATTTCGCGGCTGACCGGCGCTATCCGGGCCACCCGCGCCGCCGTGATCAGCGCGGCGAGCCCGTACTCGCGGGTGAGGCCGTTGCCGCCGAGGGTGTGCACGGCCTGGTCGACGGCCTTGACACAGGCTTCGGCGGCCGCGTACTTGGCCATGTTGGCGGCCTCGCCCGCGCCCGTGTCGTCGCCCGCGTCGTAGAGCGCGGCGGCCTTCTGCATCATCAGCCTCGCCAGCTCCAGCTCGATGTGCGCCTGGGCGAGCGGATGGGCGATGGCCTGGTGGGCGCCGATGGGCTGCTTCCACACCTGCCGTTCGCGCGCGTACGTGAGCGCTCGCCCCAGCGCGTACCGGCCCATGCCGATCGCGAAGGCGGCGGTCATGATCCGCTCGGGGTTGAGCCCGGCGAAGAGCTGGAGCAGCCCGGCGTCCTCGTCGCCGACGAGCGACTCGGCGGGCAGCCGCACCTCGTCGAGGACCAGCTCGAACTGCTTCTCCTGGGCCTGGAGCTCCATGTCGATCTGTGTGCGCCCGAAGCCGGGGGTGTCGCGGGGGACGATGAACAGGCAGGGCTTGAGGCTGCCCGTACGGGCGTCTTCGGTGCGGCCGACGATCAGGGTGGCGTCCGCGATGTCGACGCCGGAGATGAAGACCTTGCGGCCGGTGAGGATCCAGCCGCCGGTCTCGGTGTCGCGCCGGGCGGTGGTGGTGATGCGGTGCGAGTTGGAGCCGGCGTCGGGCTCGGTGATGCCGAACGCCATGGTCCGCGAGCCGTCCGCGAGCCCCGGCAGCCAGGTGCGCTTCTGCTCCTCGGTGCCGAAGCGGGCGATGACCGTGCCGCAGATCGCGGGCGAGACCACCATCATGAGGAGAGGACAGCCCGCCGCCCCCAACTCCTCCAGGACGATGGAGAGTTCGGCCATGCCGCCGCCTCCGCCGCCGTACTCCTCGGGCAGGTTCGCCCCGAGGTAGCCGAGCTTGGCGGCCTCGGCCCACAGCGCCTCGCGGTCGTGTCCCCGGCCGTGCCGCTGCCCCAGGGCGGCGACGGCGGCCCGCAGGTCCTTGAGTTCCCGGCTCTCGATGGCGCTGCTGCGTGCTCCGGTCATGACGGCTGGTCCTCCTGTGCTTCGGGGGCGTCCTGGACGACGGCGAGCAGGGCGCCGACCTCGACCTGGCGGCCGGGGGCGGCGTGGAGTGCGGTGAGCGTGCCGGAGGCGGGGGCGGCGATGGGGTGGGTCATCTTCATCGCCTCCAGCCAGATCAGTGGCTGCCCCGCCGTGACCCGGGCCCCTTCGGCGAGCCCGTCCGCGACCTTGACGACGACGCCCGGCATGGGGGCGAGCAGGGATCCGGGGGCGACGAGTTCGCTGGGGTCGGTGAAGCGGGGGTGTGCGGTGAGGGCGTACGAGCCGGTGGCGGTGTCGACGTACACCTGGTCGCCGTAGCGGGTGACGTGGAAGTCCCGTGCGACTCCGTCGATTTCGAGGCGTACGCGACCGGGCTCGGCCGCTTCCAGGCGTACGTCCGGGAAGCCCTCGGCGAGGAGTCCGTCCCGGGTGAGGCGGTAGCGGATCTCGTGGTCGCCGTACCGTTTCGTCTGCGGCTGGGACGGCAGGTTGCGCCAGCCGCCGCCGAAGCGGGAGGCGCGGCCCGCCGCGTCGGCGAGGGCGGCGGCGAGGGCCGCGTGCGCCTCGCCCGCGCGGGGCTCGGTGAGGGCGTCGAGGTGGCGGTCGTAGAAGCCGGTGTCGACGCGGCCGGAGGTGAAGTCGGGGTGGCGCAGGGAGCGTACGAGCAGGTCGCGGTTGGTCTTCGGGCCGTGGACGCGAGCCAGCTCGAGAGCGCGGGCGAGGGTGCGGACGGCGGCGGCGCGGGTGGGGGCGTGGACGATCGCCTTGGCGAGCATGGCGTCGTAGTGGACGCCGATGGTGTCGCCGTCGCCGTATCCCCGGTCGAGGCGGATGCCGTCGGGCAGGGAGAGGTGGTGCAGGACGCCCGTCTGCGGGGTCCAGCCTCCCGCCGGGTCCTCCGCGTACAGGCGCGCCTCGACGGCGTGCCCGCTCGGCCCGGGTGGCTCGGCGGGCAGGGCGGCGCCCTCGGCGACCTGGAGCTGGAGCGCGACCAGATCGACCCCGAACACGGCTTCCGTCACCGGGTGCTCGACCTGGAGGCGGGTGTTCATCTCCAGGAAGTACGCCCGGCCGGAGGCGTCGACCAGGAACTCGACCGTGCCCGCGCCCCGGTAGGAGACGGCCCGGGCGGCGGTCACGGCGGCGGTGCGGAGCCTGGTGCGCAGGGTCTCGGGCAGGCCGGGCGCCGGGGCCTCCTCGATGACCTTCTGGTGGCGGCGCTGGAGCGAGCAGTCGCGGGTGCCGAGCGCCCAGACGGTGCCGTGCGCGTCGGCCATGATCTGCACCTCGACGTGCCGGCCGCGCTCCACGTACGGCTCGGCGAACACCTCGCCGTCCCCGAAGGCGGACCGCGCCTCGGCGGACGCGGCCTCCACCTCCTCTGACAGGGCCTTGAGTTCGCGTACGACGCGCATGCCGCGCCCGCCGCCGCCCGCCGCCGCCTTCAGCAGGAGCGGCAGGTCGGCGTCGGTGGCCTTCGCCGGGTCCACGGGGGCGAGCAGTGGGACCCCGGCCGCCGCCATCAGCTGTTTGGCGCGGGTCTTGGAGGCCATCGCCTCGATGGCGGCGGGCGGCGGGCCGATCCAGGTGAGCCCGGCGTCGAGGACCGCCCGCGCGAAGTCGGCGCTCTCGGAGAGGAACCCGTACCCGGGGTGCACGGCGTCCGCGCCCGCCGCGAGGGCCGCCTTCACGACGAGGTCCCCGCGCAGATACGTCTCGGCGGGCGTGGCCCCCGGCAGCCGCACGGCCGCGTCGGCCTCGCGGACGTGGGGCAGCGGCGCGTCCGGGTCGGAGTACACGGCGACCGTGAAGATCCCCAGGTCACGGCAGGTGCGGAAGACCCGGCAGGCTATCTCGCCCCGGTTGGCGACAAGTACGGACTGGATCATCAGCGCCTCACATCCTGAAGATGCCGAAGCCGCCGCGCGCGCCTTCGACCGGGGCCGTGTGGACGGCGGACAGACAGATGCCCAGGACCGTGCGGGTGTCGCGGGGGTCGATGATCCCGTCGTCGTACAGGCGCCCGGACAGGAACGCCGGCAGCGACTCGGCCTCGATCTGCTGCTCGACCATGGCGCGCAGCCCGGCGTCCGCGTCCTCGTCGTACGGCAGCCCCTTGGCCCGCGCGGAGGCGCGGGCGACGATCGACAGGACGCCCGCGAGCTGCTGCGGCCCCATGACGGCGGACTTGGCGCTGGGCCAGGCGAAGAGGAACCGGGGGTCGTAGGCGCGCCCGCACATGCCGTAGTGCCCGGCGCCGTAGGAGGCGCCCATGAGCACCGACAGGTGGGGCACCTTCGAGTTGCTCACCGCGTTGATCATCATCGCGCCGTGCTTGATGATGCCGCCCTGCTCGTACTCCTTGCCGACCATGTAACCGGTGGTGTTGTGGAGGAAGAGGAGCGGGATGTCGCGCTGGTTGGCGAGCTGGATGAACTGGGCGGCCTTCTGCGACTCGGCGCTGAACAGCACGCCCTGGGCGTTGGCGAGGACGCCGACGGGGTAGCCGTGCAGCCGCGCCCAGCCGGTGACCAGGCTCGGCCCGTAGAGCGGCTTGAACTCGTCGAAGTCGGAGGCGTCGACGATCCGGGCGATCACCTCGCGCGGGTCGAAGGGCGTCTTCAGGTCGCCCGGCACGATACCGAGCAGCTCGTCCTCGTCGTACTTGGGCGGCTCGTACGGGACGGACGGGCCCGGATCCGGGTGCGCCTTGCGGTGGTTGAGGCGGGCGACGATGCGCCGGGCCTGGCGCAGGGCGTCCCGCTCGTCCACGGCGTAGTGGTCGGCGAGGCCCGAGGTGCGGGCGTGCATCTCGGCGCCGCCGAGCGACTCGTCGTCGCTCTCCTCGCCGGTGGCCATCTTGACCAGCGGCGGCCCGCCGAGGAAGACCTTCGACCGCTCCTTGATCATGACGGTGTGGTCGGACATCCCGGGCACGTACGCGCCGCCGGCGGTCGAGTTGCCGAAGACCACCGCGATGGTGGGGATCCCGGCGGCGGAGAGCCGGGTGATGTCGCGGAACAGCGCCCCGCCCGGGATGAAGATCTCCTTCTGGGAGGGCAGATCGGCGCCGCCGGACTCGACGAGGCTGATGCAGGGCAGCCGGTTGGCGTACGCGATCTCGTTGGCCCGCAGCGCCTTCTTCAGCGTCCACGGGTTGGAGGCTCCGCCCCGCACGGTCGGGTCGTTGGCGGTGATCAGGCACTCCACCCCCTCGACGACCCCGATCCCGGTGATCATCGAGGCGCCGACGGGGTAGTCACTCCCCCAGGCGGCGAGCGGCGACAGCTCCAGGAACGGGGTGTCGGGGTCGACGAGCAGCTCGATGCGCTCGCGGGCGAGCAGCTTGCCGCGCCCCCGGTGCCGTTCGGTGTACTTGGGGCCGCCTCCGGCGAGCGCCTTGGCGTGCTCGGCGTCCAGCTCGGCCAGCTTGGCGAGCATGGCGTCGCGGTGGGCGGCGTACTCGGGACCGCCGGTGTCGAGGGCGGTGGGCAGAACGGTCACGGCCGGGCCTCCGGGTTCTGCGGGTTCTGCGGGTTCTCCGGGTTCTCCGGGTTCTCCGGGTTCTCCGGGTTCTCCGGGTTCTCCGGGTTCTCCGGGTTCTCCGGGTTCTCCGGGTTCTCCGGGTTCATGAGTGCCTCCAGGTCCATCAGCGCCTCCGGGATGTCCAGGTGGCGCGAGCGCAGCCATTCGCCGAGCGCCTTGGCCTGGGGGTCGAAGCGGGCCTGAGAGGCGACGCCCTCGCCGAGGAGGCCGTGGACGGTGAAGTTGAGGGCGCGGAGGTTGGGCAGCTGATGTCGGACGACTTTCAGCTGACGACTTTCAGGTATCAACTCCTGAAATCGCTCAACTGTCAGCGCATGAACCAACCATCGCCAGGCGTCATCGGACCTCACCCACACACCGACGTTGGCGTCCCCGCCCTTGTCCCCGCTACGGGCCCCCGCGACGAGCCCGAGGGGAGCGCGCCGGGTGGGGCCGTGGGGCAGCGGCGCGGGCTGCGTGGGCTCGACGACGGGCTCCAGTGCCCGTGTCCGTACGGAATGGGGCAGCACCTCCCGTACGCCATCGGGCAGAACGGCGATGTGCGTGACCTCGTCCGCCGGGATGTACTCCGCCTCGAACACCCCGTACGGCGCGCCCTTTCCGGGCGGGGCCGTGACGTGGAAGCCCGGGTAGCTGCCGAGGGCCAGTTCGATGGCGGCGCCGCTGACGGTACGGCCGACGGCGTCCGGGTCGGGGTCGCGGACGACGAGGCGCAGGAGCGCGCTCGCGGTCTCCTCGGTGGAGGCGTCGGGGTGATCGGTGCGCGCGAGCTCCCAACAGATCTCGGCGGGCCGGGACTTGGCCCTGTGGAACACGTCCTCGATCTGCGCCCGGACGAGGTCGGCCTTGGCCTCGATGTCCAGCCCGGTGAGGACGAAGACGACCTCGTTGCGCCACCCGCCGATGCGGCACAGGCCCACCTTGAGAGTGGGCGGCGGCGCCTCCCCGCGCACGCCGCTGATCCGCACCCGGTCGGGCCCGTCCTGTGCGAGCCGTACGGTGTCGAGCCGGGCGGTGACGTCGGGCCCGGCGTACCGGGCGCCCCCGGTCTCGTAGAGGAGCTGTGCGGTGACGGTGCCGAGGTCGACGGTGCCGCCGGTACCGGGGTGCTTGGTGATGACGCTGGTGCCGTCGGCGTGGATCTCGGCGAGGGGAAAGCCGGGGCGGCGGAGGTCATGGTGGTGGAAGAAGGCGTAGTTGCCGCCAGTGGCCTGGGTCCCGCACTCCAGGACGTGCCCGGCGACGACGGCCCCGGCGAGCGCGTCGTACTCCTCGGGCCCCCACCCGTGCCACCAGGCGGCCGGGCCGGTGACGAGGGCGGCATCCGTCACCCTCCCGGTGACGACGACATCGGCCCCGGCCGCGAGGCAGGCGGTGATGCCAGTGCCGCCGAGGTAGGCGTGGGCGGTGAGGCCGCCAGGGCGGGGAGGGAGGGCGTCGCCCTCGACGTGGGCGACGCGCACGGGGAGGCCGAGCCTGGCGGCCAACTCCCGTATCTCGTCCGCGAGTCCGGCGGGATTGAGCCCGCCCGCATTGGTGACGATCCGCACCCCGCGTTCGTGGGCGGTCCCGAGGCACTCCTCCAGCTGGCGCAGGAACGTCTTGGCGTAGCCGAGGCGGGCGTCCTTGAGGCGGTCGCGGCCGAGGATGAGCAGGGTGAGCTCGGCGAGGTAGTCCCCGGTGAGCACGTCGAGCGGCCCGCCGGTGAGCATCTCGCGCAGGGCGTCGAAGCGGTCGCCGTAGAAGCCGGAGGCGTTGGCGATGCGCAGGGGCCGGGGGCTGGGGTCGGGCATCAGGCCCCCTTGGGCGCGCGCCCGGGGCCCGCCGGGCCCGCGAAGGCCTGGGCGATGTCGAGCCAGCGGTCGGCGTCGGCGCCCTCGGCGCGTACGGCAGTGTCGGAGCGGTGGACGCGCTGGGTGACCAGGAGACAGAAGTCGAGGGCGGGGCCGGTGACGCGCTGGGGCGCGTCCTCGGGCCCGTACGTCCACAGCCCCTGTCCGTCCGGGGCGGCAAGCTCGACCCGGAACGCCTCACCGGGCGCGGCGAGACCCCGTACCGCGAAGGCGAAGTCCCGGGCCCGCACCCCGATCCGGGCCACGTGGCGCAGGCGGTCCGTGGGCTCGCGGGTGCGGCCGAGCGCGTCCCAGACGTCCTGGCCGTGCGCCCAGGTCTCCATCAGCCGGCCGGTGGCCATGGAGGCGGTGGACATGGGCGGGCCGTACCAGGGGAAGCGGGCCCCGGCGGGCGCCGCCTCCAGGGCCTCGCGCAGTCGTGCCCGGCCGTGCCGCCAGCGGCCGAGGAGCTCGTCGGGGGCGAGCCGGGCGCCCGCGTCGGCACCCTCGTCGACGAAGGTGTCCGGGGCGGCGGCGGCCTTCTCGACCTCCGCCGCGAACGCGTCCGCGTCGGTGACGGCGAGCAGCGCGGCCCCGTCGGTCCAGGCCAGGTGCGCGATCTGATGGGCGATGGTCCACCCGGGGGCGGCGGTCGCCGTCCGCCACGCGTCCGGGTCCAACTTCGCGACGAGCCGGTCGAGTTCGTCCCCCTCGGCGCGCAGGTCGTCGAGCACGGCGGCGGTCGGATCGGACACGGGGCGCTCCCCCTCGGTCGGGTCGGGACACGGCGGTGTGTCCCGGAGCATGGCAGCGCCCCGTAAAACAAGCAAGCGTGCTTGCATTGTTTTTTGCCCAGGGGGCGCAGGGGGGGCGTGGGGTGGTGACCTCAGGTGCTGGAGTGCGCCGTTGACGGTGTGGGACGGGCGGCGGGATGGTCGTGTGTGCAAGTCGGTGTAACCCTCGTCGGCTCGGGAGGCTGACATGGCGCTACGGTTCATCGGGATCGATCCGGAGACCGGACGGGAGGGGTCTCCCACCATTTGGGTGGACGAGAGTCAACGGGAGCTCGTGCTCCAGGGATTCAAGCCGGATGCGGAACTCGAAGCGGAGTGCGCGGCGTTCGAGGCGCCCGGGCACGCACGCGGCATCCCGCCGCACGAGTCAGTGGTCCGGATGCCTTTCCGCATGGTGCCGATGCTGAAGGAGGCATGCGATGTCGCAGAGCGAACCGGGCTTCTTTGAGCTGGTGGAGACGGCCGAGTTCCAGGCCGTGCACCTCGAAATGCGGGACGTGTACGGGGTCGGCACCGAGGCCGAGGACTTCGCGTCCTGGAAGCGGACGGGCGTGTGCGACACGGACCCGGCGTCGGAGCGATGGGCGCCGTGGGTCGATCTGGTGCGCAGGACCATCGGGCGGGGCGTCGCCATGCGGCGCGCTCGCATCGTCTCGGAGCCGGTGACGGACTACATCAAGTACGAGCACACCATCACCGAGGTCAACGTCCACGCCGGCGAGCAGGTCCGCTGGCTGCCCCGCCGCCTGGCCTCCGACCTCGCCCTACCAGGGAACGACCTCTGGTTGTTCGACCGGAAGACGGTCCTCTTCAACCACTTCACCGGCGACGGCGAATGGGCCGACCCCAAGTGGGAGGTCCGGACCGAGCCCGAGGTCGTCCGCCTGGTCTCCACGGCCTTCGAGGCGGTGTGGGAACGGGCGTTCCCGCACGAGAAGTACGCGGTCTGAGCCGCCACGCCGAGAGCCACATGTCCGCCTCGCCCTCGTCCGGAGCCCAGGCCGCCCGCGAAGTGATCGCCGGGCGGCTGCGGGACCTGCGCGTCGAAGCGGAACTGACCGGTCACGAACTGGCCGTTCGCTGCGGCTGGAGCCCCGCGAAGTCATCACGCATCGAGCACGCCCGTACGCCCCCGTCCGACGCCGACATCCGGGCGTGGTGCGCGGCCTGCGGGGCCGATGAGCAGGCCGCGGATCTCGTGGCGGCGAACCGTCACGCCGACCAGATGTACGTGCACTGGAAGAAGCTCCACCGGCACGGGATGCGGCGGGCGCAGGAGGAGGTCGTCCCGCTCTACGAACGCACCCGGCTGTTCCGCGTGTACTGCTCGAACGTCATCCCCGGCATGCTCCAGACCGAGGCGTACGCCACCGCGCTGCTGTCGACGATCGCCGCCTTCCAGAACACGCCGGACGACTCATCCGAGGCTGCGGCCTCGCGGATCGCGCGCTCGCACGTCGTCCACGAGGGCGACCACCGTTTCGCGCTGCTCCTGGAGGAGACGGTCCTGCGCTACCGCATCGGCAGCGCCGACACGATGGCCGGACAACTCGGCTATCTCCTGGCGGTCATGGCGCTGCCGAACGTCAGCATCGGCATCATCCCGTTCACCGCGCAGCGCCAGGTGTGGCCCCTGGAGGCCTTCTACCTCTTCGACGGCCACCGGGCGAGCGTGGAACTGCTGACCGCCGCGGTCACGGTGTCCGCGCCGAGCGAGATCGCCGTGTACGCGAAGGCGTTCGCCGGGCTGTCGAAGATCGCCGTGTACGGCACAGCCGCCCGGGCCCGTATCGCGGAGGCGATCAGCTCTCTCGGGTGATCGTGGTGCAAGGCTATGCAAGACCGTGGCCCGGGGGGCCGATCCGGCCCAACCATGACCCCATGCCCACAAAAAAGCAGACCCCCCAACCATCCCCCCGAGGCTGGCGCATCGACCCCATCCCCAGTCGCCCCGCCTACCGCGACAGCGAGGGGAACATCCGCGTCCCGATGTGGCTGGCCCGGGACGGGAGGCATGTGGCCGACACCGAGATGGTGCTGCTGCCCTCAGAGGCCGAGCTGCTCGCTGAGCGGCTCGCCGACGCCCTCGGCGGGGTCCGGGCCAAGACCCGGGAGCTGTTCGACGGGCGGGCCGGGGTGACTCACATCGGCCCGCCCGTATGGAACTGCGGACCCCCCTGGCGCTAACGCACCTGCGACCGCACAGCCCCCATGCTCGCCCCGATGACCAGGGCGATCGCCAGCGCGTCCGTGCCGGACAGGGCCTGGTGCAGGACCAGGAAGCCCGCCGTCGCCGCGATGGCCGGTTCCAGGCTCATCAGGATCGCGAAGGTGGGCGCGGGGAGGCGGCGCAGGGCGAGGAGTTCGAGGGTGTACGGGAGTACGGAGGAGAGGATCGCGACCGCCGCGCCCAGGCCGATCGTCGACGGCACCAGGAGCTGCGAGCCCGACTGGATCGCGCCCAGCGGGAGCGAGAGGACCGCCGCCACCGCCATCGCCAGCGCCAGCCCGTCCGCCTGCGGGAAGCGTCGGCCCGTACGGGCGCTGAACAGGATGTACACCGCCCAGCACGCCCCCGCCCCGACCGCGTACGCCGCCCCGGCGACGTCCAGCGATCCGAATCCCGCGCCGCCGCTCAGCAGCGCCACCCCCGCCAGCGCCAGGCCCGCCCAGACCACGTTCACCAGGCGGCGGGACGCCAGCACCGACAGGGCCAGCGGGCCGAGCACCTCCAGGGTGACCGCCGTGCCGAGCGGGATGCGGTCGACGGCCTGGTAGAACAGGCCGTTCATTCCGGCCATCGCGACGCCGAAGGCGACCACCGTGCCCCAGTCGGCGCGCCGGTAGCCGCGTACCTTCGGGCGGCACAGGATCAGCAGCACCAGCGCGGCCGCCAGCAGGCGCAGGGTCACTACGCCCGCCGCGCCCGCCCTCGGCATCAGCATGACCGCGACGGCCGAACCGAACTGCACCGATATGCCGCTCGCGACCACCAGCGCGACCGGCGCGAGCGCCGTCCGGCGGCTCCGGGCCCCGCCGAGCCCGCCCGCCGCCTCCGGGGTGGCGACGGTCGCCGCCGCAGTGGCGGTCGTCGGCTCTGCGGCGGCGTGCGGAGTGGTCACCGGGGTTCCCCTAGTTCATTGCATTGGACTGTATAGACAAAATATTGCACCACCGAGCCCGCTCGGTCCAGCACTTTTCTCGCGCTGGCGGAATGGTGCCTTCCGGTTGGCTCCATCCAATGTAAGCGGCGCCGAGCCCTGCTGCCTGCTACCCCTCGTCCGGAAGCCCCTCCCGAGGCCCCTCCCCAGGCCCCTCCGCAAGCCCCTCCGCGAGGACCTCCGCCAGGTGCCGGGCCCGGCGGCCCGCCAGCTGCTCCAGCTGCGTACGGCACGAGAACCCGTCCGCCAGCACCTCCGCCCCGGGCGCCGCCGCCCGTACCGCCGGCAACAGTTCGTCCTCCGCGCAGGCCACCGACACCTCCCAGTGACCCCGCTCGAAGCCGAAGTTCCCCGCCAGACCGCAGCAGCCGCCGCTCAGCGCCCCCGTCAGCCCGGCCCGCTCGCGCAGCCGGCGCTCGGCCGCGTCCCCGAGCACCGCGTGCTGGTGGCAGTGGTTCTGCCCGACGACCGCCCGTCCCACGTACGGCGGGGTCCACTCCGGCGCGCACTCCTCCACCACCTGCGCGAACGTACGCACCGACGCCGCGAGCCGCCCCGCCCTCGGGTCGTCCGGCAACAGCTCCGGCAGGTCCGTCCGCAGCGCCGCCGCGCAGCTCGGCTCCAGGACCACGACCGGCAGACCCCGGTCGAGCAGCGGCTCCACCGCGTCCAGCGTGCGGCGCAGGACCGCGCGGGCGCGGGTGAGCTGGCCGGTCGAGACATAGGTGAGGCCGCAGCAGACCCGGCCCCGGGGCACCACCACCCCCACCCCGGCCGCCTCCAGGACCCGTACCGCCGCCCGGCCCACCTCCGGGGAGAGGTGGTTGGTGAAGGTGTCCGGCCACAGGACGGCGTCGATCGACGCGGCCGACGCGCCCGGTGCGCCCGGTGCGGCCGACGCGGCCGGTGCGGCCGATGCGGCCGATGCGGCCGATGCGGCCGACGCGGCCGACGCGGCCGACGCGCGCCCCCGCAGCCACCCCCGCAACGTCTCCCCCGCCAGCACCGGCAGTGCCCGCTCCGGCGCGATCCCCGCCAGCCGCCTGACCAGAGCCGCCAGCGGCCGCACCCGGGCCAGCGCGTTCAGCCCGCGCGCCCACGGGGCCGCCAGGCGCAGCCAGCGCGGCAGCCACCCCATCGCGTAGTGGGACGCGGGCCGCAGCCGCCCCCGGTAGTGGTGGTGCAGGAACTCCGCCTTGTACGTGGCCATGTCCACCCCGACCGGGCAGTCGCTGCGGCAGCCCTTGCAGGACAGGCACAGATCGAGCGCGTCGCGCACCTCCGGCGAGCGCCAGCCGCCGGTGACGACCTCGCCCGCCAGCATCTCGTGCAGCAGCCGCGCCCGGCCCCGCGTCGAGTGCGCCTCCTCGCCGGTGGCCCGGAAGGACGGGCACATCACGCCACCGCCCGAACTCGCCTCTGCGGTACGGCACTTGGCCACCCCCACACACCGCCGCACCGCCCCCGCGAAGTCCCCGCCGTCCTGCGGATAGCCGAACTCCACCTCCACCGGCCGCCTCGGCAGCACCTCGAAGCGCAGGTTCTCGTCCAGCCGGGCCGGGCGGGCCAGGATCCCCGGGTTGAGCAGCCCCGCCGGGTCCCACACGTCCTTGAACCGGCCGAAGAGCGCGACCAGTTCGTCCCCGTACATCGTCGGCAGCAGCTCCGCCCGCGCCTGGCCGTCGCCGTGCTCGCCGGAGAGCGAACCGCCGTGCGCGGCCACCAGCACGGCCAGCTCCCGCGAGAACCGGCGGAAGCGCGCCACGCCCGCCGCGCTCAGCAGGTCGAAGTCGATGCGCACATGGACGCAGCCGTCGCCGAAGTGCCCGTACGGCGTGCCGCGCAGGCCGTGTGCGCCCAACAGGGCCCGGAAGTCCCGCAGATACGCGCCGAGCCGCGCGGGCGGCACCGCGCAGTCCTCCCACCCGGGCCACGCCTCGCTGCCGTCCGGCATCCGGGTCGCCGTCCCGGCCGCGTCCTCGCGCACCCGCCACAGGGTTCGCTGCCCGGCCGGATCGGTGACCACGGCCGCGTCCAGCGCGCCGGCCGCGCGCACCACCTCCCGGGCCCGCGCCAGCGCCTCGGCCGGTCCGGAGCCGCCGGTTTCCACGAAGAGCCAGGCCCCGCCGCGTGGCAGCCCGGTGTGCCCGCGCACCAGGTCCGCCGCCATGCCCTCGACGGTGAGCGGCCCGTACCCGAGGAGCCCGGGCGCGGCCTCGGCCGCCGCGCTCTCGTCCGGGTAGCCGAGCACCGCCAGTGCCCGCGCCCCGGGCGTCTCCACCAGCCGTACGGTCGCCTCGGTCAGGATCCCCAGCGTGCCCTCGCTGCCGCAGAACGCGCGCGCCAGATCCGTCCCGCGCTCCGGCAGCAGCGCGTCCATGGCGTACCCGGAGATCCGGCGCGGCAGATCCTGCGGATAGCCGGTGCGCAGGGCGGCGAGGTGGCGCTCGGTGAAGGCGCGCAGGCCCGCCGGGGCGCCGCTCCAGCCCCGGCCGAGGCGGAGCGGTTCGCCGCCGCCGCTCACCACCGCCAGTTCGTGGACGTTGTCGGCGGTCGTCCCGTACGCCACCGAGTGCGCTCCGCACGCGTTGTTGCCGATCATCCCGCCGAGGGTGCAGCGGCTGTGGGTGGACGGGTCGGGGCCGAACGTCAGCCCGTACGGGCGGACCGCCTCGCGCAGCACGTCGAGGACGAGGCCCGGCTGGACCACGGCCGTGCGAGCCTCCACGTCGACGGAGAGCAGGGACCGCATGTGCCGGGTGAAGTCCAGGACGACGCCGGTGCCGGTGGCCTGGCCCGCGATCGAGGTCCCGCCGCCGCGCGGCACCACCGGCACGCCGTGCTCCCGGCAGACGGCGAGCGCCGCCGCCACGTCCTCGGCGTCGCGTGGCGCGACCACACCGCGCGGCACCCGCCGGTAGTTGGACGCGTCCATGGTCATCAGCGCCCGCGCGCCCGCCGAGAAGTCGACCGCCCCGCGCACGGCCGCGCGCAGGTCCCGCGCCAACGCGTCCGTCGCCCTGGCCGCGTCCGCCGCCCCCGCCGCTTCTGCTGCTGCCCTCGCCACGCCCGTGCGCCCCCTGTCGTCCATGGCTCGTTCGGCTCCCATGGCTCGTTCGGCTCCCATGGCTCCCAGCCTGCCCTGCGGGGGCCGCCGGGGCCGGGCGGTCCGGCGCGCGCGTCTCGGGAGGTGGACCGGGACCTCGGACTCCCCGGCGGGCCGATACCCTGCGCTCGTGGCTGAGATCCAGATTCCCGCTGACATGAAGCCCGCCGACGGCCGTTTCGGCGCGGGCCCCTCCAAGGTGCGTACGGAGGCGCTGGACGCCCTGGCCGCCACCGGCGCCTCGCTCCTCGGTACCTCCCACCGCCAGGCCCCGGTCAAGAACCTGGTCGGCGAGGTCCGCCAGGGCGTACGCGACCTGTTCTCGCTGCCCGAGGGGTACGAGGTGATCCTGGGCAACGGCGGCTCGACCGCGTTCTGGGACGTCGCGACGCACGGGCTGATCGAGAACAAGTCGCAGCACCTGAACTTCGGCGAGTTCTCGTCCAAGTTCGCCAAGGCCGCCAAGCTCGCGCCGTGGCTGGCCGAGCCGTCGGTGATCTCTTCCGAGCCCGGCACGCACCCGGAGCCGGCCGCCGAGGCGGGCGTCGACGTCTACGCCTTCACCCACAACGAGACCTCCACCGGTGTCGCGGCCCCCGTCAAGCGGGTCGCGGGCGCCGACGAGGGCGCGCTCGTCCTGGTCGACGCGACCTCGGGCGCGGGTGGCCTCCCGGTCGACATCACCGAGAGCGACGTCTACTACTTCGCCCCGCAGAAGTCCTTCGCCTCCGACGGCGGCCTGTGGATCGCGGCGTTCTCCCCGGCCGCCCTGGAGCGCGCGGCGCGCGTCCACGCGTCCGGCCGCCACATCCCGGAGTTCTTCAGCCTCCCGACGGCGATCGACAACTCCCTCAAGAACCAGACGTACAACACCCCCGCGCTCGCCACGCTCTTCCTGCTGAACGAGCAGCTGAAGTGGATCAACGGCCAGGGCGGCCTGGAGTGGTCGACGGGCCGCACCAAGGACTCCTCGACCCGCCTCTACACCTGGGCGGAGGAGTCCAAGCACGCGGCGCCGTTCGTCACCGACCCGGCGAAGCGCTCGCAGGTCATCGGCACGATCGACTTCGCGGACGACATCGACGCGGCCGCGATCGCCAAGGTGCTGCGCGCCAACGGGATCGTCGACACCGAGCCGTACCGCAAGCTGGGCCGCAACCAGCTGCGCGTCGCGATGTTCCCGGCCATCGACCCGTCGGACGTCGAGGCCCTGACGGCCTGCATCGACTACGTGATCGAGCAGCTCTGACGGAGGGCGGCGGCCCCGACCGGGGCCGCCGCACCCGTCCGCCCGGCGGGCCTCACCCCCGCCGGAACTTCCGCTTCAGCCCCACCCAGGCCGCGCCCGCGCCCACGATGACGATCGCCCCGTACACGAGGTTGCGGTTGTCGCCACCGGAGCCGGAGCCGCCGCTGCCGGAGCCGGAGCCGCCGTTCGAGGGCGAACTCCCCTTCCCCGAAGGGGAGTTCCCGCCGTCCGACGCGACCGGCACCCGCACCACATCGCTCTGCGCCCCCTCGGTCCCGAAGAGCAGCGCCTTCCCGTCCGGCGTGTACGTGACGGACTCCGCCTGGCGCATCAGCGGCGCGTCCACGCCGTGCCGCGCACCGAGCTTCCCGTCCTTCCAGTCGTACTCGGCGGCCCAGAGGTAGCCGCGCAGCGCCAGCTTGCCGCCGTCCGGGGAGAAGGCGCCGTCGGTGACCCACGGCACGTCGCCGATCCGCCGGAACACGTTGGTCCCGGCCGTGGAGAGCCGCTCGGGGCCCTCGTACAGCCCGCCGCCGCCTTCCTTCTTGGAGGCGATGTAGAGGCGGCCGGTCTTCGGGTGGACCATCAGCGCCTCGGCGTTGCGCGGACCGTCGGCGTACTTCACGACGTACTGGGTCGCCTTGACCGTCGCGTCCTTCAGCTGGGCGGGCTCGCGGAACTTGTAGATCCAGACGTTCTTCCAGGTCCCGCCCAGATTGTCCCCGATGTCCCCCACGTACACGTTCCCGTCCGACCCGACCGAGATCGCCTCGACGTCGCGCGGGCGCCCGACGCCGGTCATGGTGATGGTGGCGACGGTCTGCCCGGTCTTCGAGTCGACGGCGTAGACGTACGGCCCGTCGTCGCTGTCGTTGTGCGTCCAGTAGATCCCCGGGTGGGCCCGGCTGGCGGCGAGGCCGCTGGACTCCTTGATCCGGGGGTCCTTGATGGTGAAGCCGCCGTCACCGCCGTCGGCGGCGGCCGGTCCGGCGGCCCCCAGCAGGACGAGCCCGGCGGCCGTCGAGACGGCCGTGGCGAGGGACAGAAGCGAACGCATCGGGAAACGCATGGCACCAAGTGTCCATCGTCACGTGGCAGCCCGTCGAAGCCGCCCAGGTGATCCGCCATCATGGCCCCATGCGTTTCATGTTCGTCGGCGACTCCATGACCATCGGACGCGCCGGCGACATCACCTGGCGCTACCGCATGTGGCAGCACCTCACCGCGTCCCTCGACGGCCCCTTCGAGATCGTCGGCCCGCGCACCGAGCTGTACGACACGGACGCCGGGGCGCCGTTGTCGTACGCGTACGGGGCCCCGGACTTCCCGGCCCCGGCCCGCCGCCACCTCTCCGGCTGGGGCGAGGGCTGGCTGCACATGGCCCCGCTGATCGGGGACGCGGTGACGGAATCGGCCGCCGACGTACTGCTGGTCTCCCTCGGCCTGATAGACCTCGGCTTCTACACGGACAGCGCCCAGACGAGCGCGAACGCCCGCACCTTCGTGACCGAGGCCCGGAAGGCGAACCCCGCCATCCGCATGGTCCTGCTCCCGGTCATCCCGAACATCCGGGCCGAGTCGGACGCCCCCTTCGCCGCCGAGGTGGCCCGCTTCAACGAACTCCTGGCGAAGGCGATCGCCGACCTGGACCACCCCTCGTCCCCCCTGCTCCTCGCCTCCCACCCGCCGACGTACGACATCCACCAGGACACGTACGACGGCACGCACCCGTCGGCCTCGGGCGAACACAAACTGGCGGCGGCGTTCGCGGACGCGATGCACCAGGGGTGGGGGCTGGGCGGGGCTTACGGGGGCCGCTGACGCCGGGCGACACCGGGGCGCACGGCCCGTGGAGATCACGCGGCCGTCAGTGCGACGCCCCCGTCAGGCGGTTGGCGAAGGTCGAGACCGTGTACGTGCCGATGCCCAGGACGACCTCCAGGGCGTTCTGGCGGGTGTGACCGTGGGCCAGGAACGCGTTCAGGGTGTCGTCCGGGACCGCGCCCGCCGTCGCGTAGACGGCGAGGGTGAACTCCCTTACCGCGTCCAGGCGTTCGTCCGTCAGCGGCTTCCCCTCGCGCAGCTCCGCTATCAGCTCCTCCCCGGCGCCGAGCTGGCGCAGCCTGGCCGTGTGCATGTTCACGCAGAGGTCGCACGCGTTGCGGGTGGCGACCGTCATGATCACCACCTCGCGGGCGACCGGCTCCAGCGTCGTGCCCTCGAAAAGGGCGCTCATCCTGAGGAAGCCTTCGAGCGTGTGCGGCGAGGTGGCCAGCCGGGCCACGGCCGGGGAGAGGTGCCCCAGCTTCTTGATCGTTCCTTCCATCGCCCGGCGCGACTCGGCCGGTGCGGACTCCAGGGTGTGCTCGACGAAGGTCACTGCGGCCTTGCCCCTTAAGATGGACAACGTGGTTGACGACAAGAAGGTAAACCAGGTTGTCGGTTCTCGCAAGGGAGAAAACCCCGGCGACACCCCCGGCTACGAGCTCCCCCTGCTCCTCCTCGGCGGGTTCCGCTCCCTCATCGACCGCCTCCACGCCGAGCTGGCCCGCCAGGGCCACCCGGACCTCCGGCCCGCCCACGGCTTCGCGCTCCAGGCCATCGGGCCGGGCGGGGCGACCGCGAGTGAGATCGGGCGGCGGCTCGGCGTGTCCAAGCAGGCGGCCGGCAAGACCGTCGACCGCCTGGAGGCGCTGGGCTACGCCGAACGCGGCGACGACCCCTCCGACGCCCGCCGCAAGGTCGTCCGCATCACCCCGCGCGGCCTCGACGCGCTGGCCCGCTCGGCGGCCGTCTTCGACGAACTGCGCGCCGACTGGGTCCGTACGCTGGGCCCCGGCCCCGTACGCGACATGGAGGCGGCCCTGCGCACGGTGGTCCCGCCGGAGGCCTTCCGCCTCGACGCGTCGAGCTGGTTCGCGGGGGCTTAGCCGCGTACGCACTTGCGTTCGACGGGCCGTGTCCTTGCCCCGTGCGTATCGTTGTACCGGGTGGCTGGCCGCCGGGGAGCGACGGCCGGGGAGGAGCGCCACGATGATTGTCGTAGAGACCGACAGGATCGAGATGGCCGAGAGCAACGACGAGCTCACTCTGGACATGTTGTTCGAGTGGATCGAGAAGATGCCCGTCCCCGAGGATTACCGGACCGAGATCGTCGGTGGACACATCTTCATGGCGCCGCAGCGGGACACCCACTGGGAGATCATCTTCGACATCGCCGAGCAGCTGCGCGCCAGGTATTCGAGGAAACAGCTCAAGTCCGACGTCCGCATCGACTTCCCCGGCCATCTCAACGGCTTCGCCTGCGACGTCGTGGCGTTGAAGGACGGAGCGGTCCGGGACGACAAGGGGCGCTGGCGCCATGAGGACGTCGAATTCGTCGTCGAGGTGATTTCCAAGGCCACGGCCTCGAACGACTACGGGCCCAAGAAGACCGCGTTCGCCGCCGCCGGCGTCCCGGCCTACCTGATCGTCGACCCGTACACCGGCAAGTGGCACCTGCACACCCTGCCCAAGGACGACGAATACCACTGCACGCTTTCGCTCGGTTTCGGCGACGCCATCGATCTCACGCGGACCCCCGTCGGACTCACCCTCACCACCGACGAGTTCCCCCGCGACTGACCGCCCTGCCCCGACCGCCGACCGACCGCCCTTGCTTCGAGCGCACTTCAACAGGTTCGCTGGTGCCTCATGAAGTACACGCAGCTCGGACGCACCGGACTCAAGGTCAGCCGCCTCGTCCTCGGCACCATGAACTTCGGCCCCCTCACGGACGAGGCCGACAGCCACGCGCTGATGGACACCGCCCACGACGCGGGCATCAACTTCTTCGACACCGCCAACATCTACGGCATCGCCGAACACAAGGGCCTCACCGAGGAGATCGTCGGGTCCTGGTTCGCGCGCGGCGGCGGGCGGCGTGACAAGACGGTCCTGGCGACCAAGGGCTACGGGAACATGACCCAGGACGGCAGCCCCTGGAGCACCAGCGTCTGGCCCAACCACGACCACCTCTCCGCGCTCAACATCCGGCGCTCGGTGGAAGCCAGCCTCAAGCGGCTCGGCACGGACTACATCGACATCTACCAGTTCCACCACGTCGACCGTCAGACCCCCTTCGAGGAGATCTGGCAGGCCATGGACGTCCTCGTACAGCAGGGCAAGGTGCTGTACGTCGGCACCTCCAACTTCCCCGGCTACAAGATCGCCCAGGCCAACGAAGCGGCCGCGCGGACCGGGCGGTTGGGGCTCGTCAGCGAGCAGTGCCTGTACAACCTCGCCGAACGCCGCGCCGAGATGGAGATCATCCCCGCCGCGCAGGAGTACGGCGTCGGCATCATCCCCTGGTCCCCGCTCCACCAGGGCCTCCTCGGGGGCGCCCTGCGCAAGGAGCGGGAGGGCGACGGGTCGCGCACCAAGGGCGGCCGGTCCGCCGCCGGGCTCGCGGATCCGGCGGTACGGGCGCAGGTGCAGGCGTACGAGGACCTGCTCGCGAAGCACGAACTGGAGCCGGGCGAGGCGGCGTTGGCCTGGCTGCTCACCCGCCCCGGCGTGACCGGCCCGATCGTCGGCCCGCGCACCGCCGAGCAGTTCGCCTCCGCACTGCGGGCGGTGGAGCTGGAGCTGAGCGAGGAGGTGCTGGCCGGGCTCGACGAGATCTTCCCGGGACCGGGGCCGTCGCCGGAGGCGTTCGCCTGGTAGGCGCGCGGCACCGCGTGGCACTTGCTTCGAGCACGCTTCAAGGGGTTCGCTGGTGCCTTATGAAGTACACGCAGCTCGGACGCACCGGACTCAAGGTCAGCCGCCTCGTCCTCGGCACGATGAACTTCGGCCCACAGACGGACGAGGCCACCGGCCACGCCATCATGGACGCCGCCCACGACGCGGGCGTCAACTTCTTCGACACCGCCAACGTGTACGGCCAGAGCGCGGGCAAGGGCCGTACCGAGGAGATCATCGGCAGCTGGTTCGCGCGGGGCGGCGGGCGCCGCGACAAGACGGTCCTGGCCACGAAGGTGTACGGGAACATGTCCGTCGACGGCGCCCCCGTCTGGCCGAACCACGACAAGTTGTCGGCGCTCAACATCCGTCGGGCGGTCGAGGCCAGCCTCAAGCGGCTCGGCACGGACTACATCGACGTCTACCAGTTCCACCACGTCGACCGGGCCACTCCCTTCGAGGAGATCTGGCAGGCGATGGACGTGCTCGTACGGGAGGGGAAGGTGCTGTACGTCGGCACCTCCAACTTCCCCGGCTACAAGATCGCCCAGGCCAACGAACTCGCCGCCCGGACCGGGCGGTTGGGGATCGTCAGCGAGCAGTGCCACTACAACCTCGCCGAGCGCCGCGCCGAGATGGAGGTCATCCCCGCCGCGCAGGAGTACGGCGTCGGGATCATCCCGTGGTCCCCGCTGGGCGGGGGGCTGCTCGGAGGCGCCCTGCGCAAGGAGCGGGACGGGAGCGGGTCGCGGTCCATGGGCGGGCGCGCGGCGGCGAGGCTCGAGGACCCGGCGGCGCGCGGGCGGATCCAGGCGTACGAGGACCTGCTCGCGAAGCACGGCCTGGAGCCGGGCGAGGTGGGGCTGGCCTGGCTGCTCACCCGGCCGGGGGTGACCGGCCCGATCGTCGGCCCGCGCACGGCCGAGCAGCTCGCCTCCGCGCTGCGGGCGGTGGAGCTGGAGCTGAGCGAGGAGGTGCTGGCTTCCCTGGAAGAGATCTTCCCGGGGCCGGGGCCGTCGCCGGAGGCGTTCGCCTGGTAGGGGGCTCGCGGGCGGCCTCGGGGGCGGCTTCGCGGGTGGCTTCGCGAGCGGCCTCGCGCGGCGGCTTCGGGGGTGGCTTCGCCTCGCCGGGGGCGCGGCCGCCCTTGGCGAGGCCCGGCGGCCCGCGTGCCTCAGCCGCGTGCCGCCGCCACCGCCACCACGACGAACATCAGCACGAGCACGCCGGCCATGATCCGGTTCCTGGTCTTCGGGTTCACGCATACGAGCGTAACGAACCCCCGTCCGTCCCCGTTCGGCCGCCCCGGGCGCGCCAGCCGTACACGAGTGATGACGGAGTGTTACGGTCCGGAAGGTGGATCACACACGGCGCCGACGACACCGCCTCGTTCCGGTCACCCTCCTCGCGGTGGGCCTGGTGCTCGCGGGCTGCTCTTCGGGGGGCGGTCAGGACGAACCGCCGCCCGCGCCCACGGACACCGCGCAGACCGACGACAGCACGGGGGCGCCGCCTCCGGAGCCGACCGGGACGAGCGACGACACGAGCGGCCAGCAGGGCAACGGCGGCACGGACGGCAACAGTGGCGGCAGCGGCGGCAGCGGCGGTTTCAACACGGCGGGGCGGGTCTCGACCGACTTCGACGGGGTGTGGCCCAGCGTCAAGGTGACGTTCACCAACCACGCCAGCGACACGTACAGCGGCACCGCGACGGTCTACGACTGCAGTCCCACGGGCCGCTGGACGAGCAGGACGGCCCCTCAGCCGGTCAACCTCGAGCCTGATGAATCCGTGACGCTCGAATGGGTGTTTGAGAACACCTCCCATGCGCCACTCATCCCCGTCCACGTCGCATGCGTGAAACTGACCGGCAACCCCAACCCGCAGAGCAGCTCGTTCCCGGCCGACACCGTGCCGCCGGAGCCGGAAGAGGAGCCCGAGGAGCCTCAGCTCTCCCCGCCCTCCTCCGCCGACGCCGCCTGATCCAGGAGGCAGCACATGGAGGAGGAGCCCACTCCGGCCCGGCCCCCGTGGGGCAGCTGGCTCAAGGCCGTCGCCGGGTTCGTAGCGCCGACGACCCTGCTCACCGGGCTCCTCCTCTACTTCGGCTTCGCCTACAGCTCCTCCTTCTACGGGTACTTCGGCATCGATCTCGCCACCCTCGGCCTGTCCACCCAGGACCTGCTGCTGCACAGCGCGGCCGGCTTGTACATGCCCTTGGCCGTGGCGCTCGCCGCCGGGCTCGTGGGCGCGGTCGGACTCGCGTGGATCTCCTCCCTCGGTGACGCACGACCGGGCCTCGTGCGCCGCCTGGGGCACGTGGGCGTGGGGCTCATCGGGTGCGGCGGCGCGCTCTTCGTCCTCGGGATGCTCGGCGGTTTCCAGGTGTGGCCCGCCGGGCCGCTCGACACCCCGCTGCTCTTCGGCGGCGGCCTGCTGCTCGTGGTGTACGGGCGCACGGTGCACCTCAAGACCACCGGGCACCCCGTCCCCGGCGAGCTGAAGGCGCTCGTCATCGTGGTGGCCATGGTCGCCCTGGGCTGCTTCTGGGCCGTACAGGCCTACGCCCAGACCCACGGCAGGGACGACGGGCGGGAGCTGGCCGGGCATCTGTGGCACAGGCCGACGGTGGTCGTCGACACCGCCGAGCGGCTCTACTTCGGGCCCGTGCCGGTGAAGGAGACCTCGCTGCCGGCGGGCGGCCCCGCCCAGAAGTTCAAATACCGCTACCGAGGCCTGCGCCTGCTCGCCCAGTCCGGCAACCGGATGTTCCTCATCCCGGACGGCTGGTCCCGCACGCGGGGCATCGTGATGCTGGTGCCCGCCGACGGCAGCGTCCGCGTCGCCTTCCGCCCCCGCTGAGGCGGCTCACCGGTTCACACCCCCAGCCCCCACCGCCCCACCACCTCGTACCGAGGCGTCTCCCCCGGCACCCCCGCGACCGGCAGCCGGCTGCGCACCAGCAGCACCTCCCCCACCTCCCACCCCGCCCCCTCGAACCCCGCCAGGGACTCCACGTACGGGTGCAGGTCGACGCCCGCCCGGCTGCGGGCGAGCGTGAGGTGGGGGTGGTAGCGGCGGTGCTCGTCCATCGGCACGCCCGCGCGGCGGGCCGCCGCGTCCGCGCGTTCGGCCAGCAGCCGCAGCGCGTCGGTCGTGCCCGCGACGCCCGCCCACAGCACCCTGTCGCCGAACCGGCCGCCCGCGTGCAGGCGCAGCCCGAAGGGCGGGGTGCGGTGGGCGGCCCGGGCGAGGCGGGCGTGGAGGTCCGGAAGTACGTCCTCGGCCACCTCGCCCAGGAACGCCAGCGTGAGGTGCCAGTCGTCGCGGCCCGCCCAGCGCAGCCGGTCCGCGCCGGGCAGGGTGTGCAACTCGTCCACCGCCACGCCCAGTTCGGCCAGCCGGGCGGCCGGGGGCAGCACGGCCACGAAGAGTCTCATGGGATCAGTCTGGCCCCGGGGGGCGGGACCGTCACGCCGCAGTGGCCAACTGCTCCCTCGGGACGAACTCCAGGTGCCGGCGGCCCCGCCGCAGGTCCACCTTGAGCCGCAGGTTCGCCGCCCGCGCCAGCATCAGACCGACGCCGACCGCCGCGAACGCGCAGATCAGACCGCCCAGGGCGAGGCTGACCCGTACGCCGTACTCGTCCGTGAGCCAGCCGAAGAGCGGGCCGCCCAGCGGGGTGCCGCCGGTGAAGACCATCATGAACAGGCTCATCACCCGGCCGCGCATCTCCGGGTCGGTGGCCATCTGGACGGACGCGTTGGCGGTGACGTTCACCGTGAGGCCGAGGACGCCGATCGGGATCAGCAGGGCGATGAAGAGCGCCATGTCGGGCGCGGCCGCCGCCGCCATCTCCAGGACCGCGAACAGGCCCGCCGCCACCGCGAGCAGCCGCAGCCGCGAGGTGCCCCGGCGGGCCGCGAGCAGCGCGCCGATCAGGGAGCCGATCGCCATCAGGCTGTTGAACAGGCCGTACATCCCGGATCCGCCGTGGAAGACGTCGTGGGCGTACGCGCTGAGCCAGATCGGGAAGTTGAAGCCGAAGGTGCCGACGAAGCCGACCAGGACGATCGGCCAGATCAGCTCCGGGCGCTTGGAGACGTAGTCCAGGCCCTCGCGGAGCTGGCCCTTGCCGCGCGGCGCGAGCTTGGTGGGCCGCAGCTCGGCCGTACGCATCAGCGCGAGGCCCGCCAGCGGCGCCAGGAAGGAGAGGCCGTTGGCGAGGAACGCCCAGCCGGGGCCCACCGCCGCCATCACGCCGCCCGCGACTGCCGGGCCCACCAGCCGCGCCGACTGGAAGTTGGCGGAGTTGAGGCTGACCGCGTTGCGGACCTGGTCGGGGCCGACCATCTCGGAGACGAACGACTGCCGGGTCGGGTTGTCGACCACCGTGACCAGGCCGGTGAAGAACGCGGTCAGATACACGTGCCAGACCTCGACGTGGCCGGAGAGCGTCATGGCCGCCAGGAACAGGCCGCCGAGGCCCATCGCACTCTGGGTGACGAAGAGGATGCTCCGCTTGGCGAAGCGGTCCGCGATGACGCCGCCGTACAAGCCGAAGAGCAGCATCGGCAGGAACTGCATGGCGGTGGTGATGCCCACCGCCACCGAGGAGCCGGTGATCTGGAGGACCAGCCAGTCCTGGGTGATCCGGGCCATCCAGGTGCCGATGTTGGAGACGATGGCACCGGAGAAGAACAGCCGGTAGTTGCGGATCGCGAGGGAGGAGAACGTCCCCCGCCTGCTGCCGTCGCCGGCAGCGGTGTCGTGGGTGGATTTGTGTGCGGGGGCGGAGTCTGCTCCGGATCCCGTACTCAAAGGGGTTCGCCTCCTATCGTGCGCGTTCAGTTCACAGGTGTGCGAGCTTCTCCAGTACGGGTGCGGCGGCGCGCAGCTTCGCCCACTCGTCCTCGTCCAGGCCTTCCGCGAGGGAGGCCAGCCAGGCGTTGCGCTTGCGGCGGCTCTCTTCGAGCATCGCCTCGGCCTCTTCGGTCTGGCTGACCACCTTCTGGCGGCGGTCGTCGGGATGCGGCTCCAGCCTGACCAGTCCCTTCGCCTCCAGCAACGCGACGATGCGGGTCATCGACGGCGGCTGGACGTGTTCCTTGCGGGCCAGCTCACCGGGCGTGGCCGAGCCGCAGCGGAACAGGGTGCCGAGCACCGACATCTCGGTGGGGCTCAGCGACTCGTCGACGCGCTGGTGCTTCAGGCGTCGGCTCAGGCGCATGACCGCCGAGCGGAGGGAGTTCACGGCGGCGACGTCGGCGTCGCTGTCGTGGGGCAGGTCAGACATGTTCGTTAGAATAACTCATTACTCTGGCTAAATACCAGTCGTGGTGCCACCGGCGCGCCCGGGACACCGGAGCACACCACCACACACATCACCCGAACGAGTGAGAGCTATCGGAAAAGTGACGCGCGGGGGCCCGGCCTGCGGCGACCCTCGTCCCATGGGGACCAGCGTGCTCAGCCTGCGGATAGACGGTGAGCTGCTCGAACGGCTCCGGCAACATGCCGCCAAACGCGGAATGAGCGTCCAGGACTATGTGGTCCGGACGCTCATTCGCGACGACTTCGACGAGCGGCTCCAGGCCGCGGCCGCCGAGACGGAGAAGTTCTACGGGGCGGCGTAGGGCCTGCCCCGACGTGAGGCTCGCGCCCCCTCTGACGTGAGGCTTACGTGAGGCCCAGCGCCGGCATCAGGTAGTAGAAGCCGAACACCGCCGACACGACGTACATCGCCACCGGGACCTCGCGGCCGCGGCCGGCCACCAGGCGCAGCACCGTGAAGGTGATGAAGCCCATGCCGATGCCGTTGGTGATGGAGTACGTGAACGGCATCATCACCATCGTCACGAACGCCGGGATCGCGATCGTCCAGTCTTCCCAGTCGATCTGCCGGATCGAGCCGGACAGGATCAGGAAGCCCACCGCGAGCAGCGCCGGGGTGGCGGCCTGGGACGGGACCATGGTGGCCAGCGGGGTCAGGAACAGCGCGACCGTGAACAGGCCGCCGGTGACCACGTTCGCGAACCCGGTGCGCGCACCCTCGCCGACGCCCGCCGTGGACTCCACGAAGCAGGTGGTGGCCGAGGAGGACGACGCGCCGCCCGCCGCGACCGCGATGCCGTCCACGAACAGGACGCGGTTGATGCCCGGCATGTTGCCCTCGGCGTCCGTCAGCTTGGCCTCGTCGCTGATGCCCATGATCGTGCCCATCGCGTCGAAGAAGCACGACAGCAGCACGGTGAAGACGAACAGGACGCCGGTCAGGACGCCGACCTTGTCGAAGCCGCCGAACAGGCTGACCTTGCCGATCAGCCCGAAGTCGGGGCTGGCGACCGGGTTGCCGGGCCAGGTCGGGGTGGTCAGGCCCCAGGACGGGACGGTCGCCACCTCGTTGATGACCATGGCGAGGCCGGTCATCGCGACGATGGAGATGAGGATCGCGCCGGACACCTTGCGGACGAGCAGCGCCAGCGTCAGCAGGACGCCCAGGATGAAGACCAGCACCGGCCAGCCGAGCAGATGGCCGTTGGCGCCGAGCTGGAGCGGGACGGTGGTGTGGGCGGCGTCCGGGATGCGGGTGACGAAGCCCGAGTCGACCAGGCCGATCAGCATGATGAACAGGCCGATGCCGATCGCGATGCCCTTGCGCAGCCCCAGCGGCACCGCGTTCATCACGCGCTCGCGCAGCCCCGTGGCGACCAGGAGCATCACGACGAAGCCCGCCAGGACGACCATGCCCATCGCGTCCGGCCAGCTCATCCGGGGCGCCAGCTGGAGGGCGACCACCGTGTTCACGCCGAGCCCGGCGGCCAGCGCGATCGGCACGTTGCCGATGACACCCATCAGGAGCGTGGTGAAGGCGGCGGTCAGCACGGTGGCGGTGACCAGCTGGCCGCCGTCGAGCTGGTGCCCGTACATGTCCTTCGCGCTGCCCAGGATGATCGGGTTCAGCACGATGATGTAGGCCATCGCGAAGAAGGTGGCGAAGCCGCCGCGGATCTCCCGGCCGAAGGTGGAGCCGCGCTCGGAGATCTTGAAGTAGCGGTCCAGGGCGTTGACCGGAGTCTTCGGGGCTGACGGTGTTTCGTCGACCTTGGCGGTGGCCGAGGGGGACATGCGGAACCTCAGTCGTGAGACGGGGCGGGGGGAGGGAGGGGCGAGTAAATGCCGGGAACTACAGAAACAGCCGTAACCCGAACTTCTTTGGACGTTTCAACGAACAAAACGAGTCAGCCGTAAGCGGTTTCAGTATGAATACATAAGCCAAAGATCGCTATCTCCGCGCGTAGACGCAAGGGGCGCCTGGCCTCCCGGAGCGGCAGGGGGCCCGTGAAGTGGCTCCCCCTACACTGATCGCATGGCGAAGTGGACACCCAAGCACGAGGCGCCGGAGCCCCTGGAGGGGCCCGTCGTCGCCACCATCACCGGCGGCACGATCCTCTGGTTCGTCCTCTTCCTCGTCCAGCTGCCGTTCTACGGCTGGTTCGACGACCACGGACACCTGTGGTGGGTGTGGACCTGCCTGGCCGGCGGCGGTCTCGGCCTGATCGGCATCTGGTACGTACGAGGGCGCGACGCGGCCCTCAAGCGGCACGCGGCCGCGCGGGGGACCGACGGGTAGGAGGCGCTCCCTCCGCACATACCGCCACGGGACCATTCGTCTCCTCCCTTGGTCTGATGTTCGACGTCCCGGCAGGTGAACCCGGAATTCCCCCCGTACCGTCGAAAACATGACGCAGCGCGCCAATATCGACGCCGGGGCGGAACTCGACCCCGTCCATCCCGTGCCGCCGCCCGAGGCGTCCGGCCGGGCCGCCGGGCTGACCGCCGCCGAAGTCGCCGAACGCGTCGCCCGGGGCGAGGTCAACGACGTACCGGTGCGCAGCAGCCGCTCCACCGCCGAGATCGTCCGCGCCAACGTCTTCACCCGCTTCAACGCGATCATCGGCGTGCTGTGGCTGATCATGCTCTTCGTGGCGCCGCTCCAGGACAGCCTCTTCGGCTTCGTGATCATCGCCAACACGGGCATCGGCATCATCCAGGAGCTGCGCGCCAAGAAGACCCTCGACGGGCTCGCGGTCATCGGCGAGGCCAAGCCGACGGTCCGGCGCGACGGGAGCGCCGCCGAGATCTCCACCTCCGAGATCGTCCTGGGCGACCTGGTGGAGCTGGGCCCCGGCGACAAGGTGGTGGTCGACGGCGAGGTGGTCGAGGCCGACGGCCTGGAGATCGACGAGTCGCTGCTCACCGGCGAGGCCGACCCCGTGCTGAAGAAGCCCGGCGACCGGATGATGTCCGGGGCGTTCGTGGTCGCGGGCGGCGGCGCCTTCACCGCGACCAAGGTCGGGCGGGAGGCGTACGCGGCGCAGCTCGCGGAGGAGGCCAGCCGCTTCACGCTGGTCCACTCCGAGCTGCGCTCGGGCATCTCGATGATCCTCAAGTACGTGACCTGGCTGATGGTCCCGACCTCGATCGGGCTGGTGATCAGCCAACTGGTGGTCAAGAACGACAACTTCAAGCAGTCCGTGGCGTACACGGTCGGCGGCATCGTCCCGATGATCCCCGAGGGCCTTGTCCTCCTGACCTCGGTCGCCTTCGCGATCGGGGTGATCCGGCTCGGCCGCAAGCAGTGCCTGGTGCAGGAGCTCCCGGCGATCGAGGGCCTCGCGCGCGTGGACGTGGTGTGCCTCGACAAGACGGGCACGCTCACCGAGGGCGGCATGGACGTCACGGAGCTGCGGCCACTGGGGGGCGCGGACGAGGCGTACGTACGCAAGGTGCTCGGCGCGCTGGGCGAGTCCGACCCGCGGCCGAACGCGTCGCTGCAGGCGATCATCGACGCGTATCCGGACAGCGAGGAGTGGCGGTGCCGGGAGTCGCTGCCGTTCTCCTCGGCGCGCAAGTACAGCGGCGCGGCGTTCAGCGAGGGCGACGGGGAGAACTCGACGTGGCTCCTTGGCGCGCCGGACGTCCTGCTGCCGACGGGCGACCCGTCCCTGGCGGAGATCGACGCGCTCAACGAACAGGGCCTGCGCGTCCTGCTGCTGGCCCGGACCCCGCGCGAGCTGGACGACCCCCGGGTCGCGGCGGACGCGCGCGCGACGGCGCTGGTGGTCCTGGAACAGCGGCTGCGGCCCGACGCGGGGGACACGCTGCGCTACTTCGAGGAGCAGAACGTCCACGCGAAGGTCATCTCCGGTGACAACGCGGTGTCGGTGGGCGCGGTGGCGGGGAAACTGGGCCTGTCGGGCGCGTCGCGGACGGTGGACGCGCGGAAGCTGCCGGACGGGCAGGCGGAGATGGCGGGGGTCCTGGACTCCCACGCGGTGTTCGGGCGGGTGACGCCGCAGCAGAAGCGGGAGATGGTGGCGGCGCTGCAGTCGCGCGGGCACACGGTGGCGATGACGGGGGACGGCGTCAACGACGTCCTGGCCCTGAAGGACGCGGACATCGGCGTCTCGATGGGGTCGGGCTCGGAGGCGACGCGGGCGGTGGCCCAGATCGTGCTGCTCAACAACAGCTTCGCGACACTGCCGTCGGTGGTGGCGGAGGGGCGCCGGGTGATCGGCAACATCACGCGGGTGGCGACGCTGTTCCTGGTGAAGACGGTGTACTCGGTGCTGCTCGCCCTGCTGGTGGTCTGCACCCAGGTCGAATACCTGTTCCTGCCCCGCCATCTGACGCTGCTGTCCACACTGACGATCGGCATCCCGGCGTTCTTCCTCGCGCTGGCCCCGAACACGGAGCGCGCGAAGCCGCACTTCGTACGGCGGGTGATGCGGTACGCCATCCCCGGCGGGGTGATCGCGGCGGTGACGACGTTCGCGACGTACCTGCTGGCGCGGCACTACTACGAGGGGCCGGGCGCCCGGGAGGCCGAGACCAGCGCGGCGACGCTGACGCTGTTCCTGGTCTCGATGTGGGTCCTGGCGATCATCGCCCGCCCCTACACGTGGTGGCGGATCTGCCTGGTCCTGTCGATGGGAGCGGCCTTCCTCCTGGTCCTGGCGGTCCCGTCGCTCCAGACCTTCTTCGCCCTGAAACTGGTCGGAACGACGCTGCCGTGGGCCGGGGTGGGGATCGCGGCGGTGGGGGCGGGGTTGTTGGAGGGTGCGTGGAGGTGGGTGGACCGGAAGTTCCCGGCGTAGTCCCTCCGGGGGGCGGTGTGTTTTGCCTGCGGTTGCCCTCCGGGGGTGCGCGAATTTCGCCTGCGGGCCGGTGGGGGCTGGTCGCGCAGTTCCCCGCGCCCCTTATCGGCCCGGTGTTCGTCTGCGGGTTGTATGTGGCTGAGCGCGCAGTTCCCCGCGCCCCTAACCCCTCTGGACCTGCGGGTTGTGGTGGGTTGCTCGCGCAGTTCCCCGCGCCCCTTAAATGCGCCCCTGCGGGGCGCCCCTTCAGGGGCGCGGGGAACTGCGCGGCCAGCCCAC
>NZ_JBFAAD010000011.1:0-240173 GCF_040639555.1 Streptomyces sp. NPDC023838 | reverse complement strand
CAAGCCCGGCCCTTCAAATGGACCAAGACCGCCGACCAGATCCTCGACCGCATCTGCCGCTACTGCGACAGGATCTCCAAACCAGGTCACTAGTCTCGATAGCGCAGCAGGAGCATGGCCGCGTCGTCGTGGAGCGGGCCGCCGGTGTGGCGCATCAGGTCGCCGCGCAGCGCTTCGAGCGCGGCCTGGGGGTCGGGGCCGGTCAGCAGGTGGACGCGGCGGGCCAGCGGGTAGAAGGCGCCCGTGCGGTCGCGGGCCTCGGTGACGCCGTCGGTGTAGAGCAGCAGCTGGTCGCCGGGGCCGAAGTCGACCTGGTGCGGCTCGGGTCCGTCGCCCGAGGGCAGGCCGAGGCCGAGCGGCAGGGCGTACTGCGGTGGCTCGGGGAAGTGGACCGTGCCGTCCGCGCGCAGCAGCGCGGGCAGCGGGTGCCCGTAGTTGAGGAACACCGCTCCCCCGTCGGGGACGAGTTCGGCGATGAGGGCGGTGACGAACTTCTCGCCGTGCAGGGCCCGTTCGGCCGCGCGCTCGACGCGCGCCCCGACGCCCTTGAGGTCGGGCTCGTCGTGCGCGGCCTCCCGGAAAGCGCCCAGGACGGCGGCCGCCGTCTCCACCGCCTCCAGCCCCTTGCCCTGCACGTCCCCGATGATGACCCGCACACCCTCGGGCGCCGCGACCACTTCGTACAGATCGCCGCCGATCCGCGCCTCCGCGACCGCGGAGGTGTACGAGACGGCCGCCCGCAGATGTCCGGCGCTGCGCGGCACGGGGCGCAGCAGGACGCGCTGGGCGACCTCGGCGATCGAGCGCACCCCGGCGAGTTCGGCCTCGCGGCGCTCGCGCATCACGGCGGCGGCCACGCCCGCGACGGTCACCCCGACCACGGAGGCGAGCGCGGCGAAGCCGCGGCGCTCCTGGAACAGCCCGTTGTGGATGCCGAGGCCACAGCCGACGAGCAGGGCCACGGCTCCGGCCGCGACCGGCCGACGCCAACTGCCCACCAGGCCCGCGAAGGCCGGGCCGAGCGAGACGAGGGCGAGCAGTCCGACACCGGGACCCGCGGCCACGTCGACCGTGGCGACCACGGCCATGACCGCGTACGGGAGGACGGAGAGCACACCCGTGCCCGCTCTTCGCGCCATGGCCGTCCCACCCCTTCCGGTACGGAGTGCCGCCGTGTCCTCTCCGTCCCCGGTGACACGCGTTCCGAATCACTCCGCCCACGATGTGGATGGCGTGTGCATGCGTACCTATGTATCCTAGGTTTGAACCTAGGAGCCCTAGGAACGGTTCTTCTGGGGCGGCGAGCACCGACGACGGAGGTACGGGGCGCATGGCGCGTGCGGGACTCACGGCCGAGCGGATCACGGCGGCGGCCGCCGATCTGGCGGACGAGATCGGGTTCGACAAGGTCACCCTGTCGGCTCTGGCACGGCACTTCGGCGTGAAGGACGCGAGCCTGTACTCGCACGTCAAGAACGTGGCGGACCTGCGCACCCGGGTGGCACTGCTGGCGGGCGGCGAGCTCATCGACGAGATCGCCGTCGCGGTGGCGGGCCGGTCGGGGCGGGAGGCCCTGATGGCGTACGCCGACGCGTACCGGGCGTACGCGTTGGCCCACCCCGGCCGTTACGCCGCGACCCAGATCCGGGTCGACCCGGCGGCCGTCGCGGACGCGCCCGCGATGCGGCGGACCGTGGAGATCACCTACGGGATGCTGCGCGGCTACGGGCTCGCCGAGCCGGACCTGACCGACGCGGTACGGCTGCTGCGCAGCACCTTCCACGGCTACATCAGCATCGAAGCCCAGGGCGGCTTCAACCACGTACGTGACGTGGACACCTCGTGGCGGCGGGCCCTCGCGGCCCTGCACGTCCTCCTCGAACACTGGCCGACCTCATCCACGGAGGAAGCGAACCATGCCTGAACTGCGCGTACCCGGCGCGACGTTGTACTACGAGACGCGCGGCACCGGTCCGGTGCTGCTGATGATCCCGGGCGGGGGCGGGGACGCCGCCTCCTTCGACCTGGTGGGGGCGGACCTGGCCGACCGGTTCACCGTCGTCGCCGTCGACCCGCGCGGCAGGTCCCGCAGCGCCGCCGGTGAGCGGGGCCGGGACCAGCGGGTGGAGGTGCACAGCGACGACATGCGCCGGCTGCTCGCCGAAGTCTCGCCCACCGAGCCCGCCTTCGTCTTCGGCAGCAGCTCGGGCGCGGTCATCGCGCTCGACCTGCTGGCCAGGCACCCGGAACGGCTGCGGCTCGTCGTGGCCCACGAGCCGCCGGTGCTGGGGCTGCTGCCCGACGCGGACCGGTGGAGGGCGGCCTTCGCGGACGTCGTCGAGGCGTTCCGCGGCGCAGGCCTGGAAGCGGCGATGGCCGCGCTCGGCGCGGCGGCGGGCGCCGAGGGCGTCGACGAGCCGGACGACGAGCGGGAGGGGACCGCACAGCCGGACGGCACGGCGAGCGCCGAGCGGCTGCGGCGGATGCGGGAGAACATGCCGCAGTTCCTGGAGCGCGAACTGCGCCAGTTCAGCGGCCACATGCCGGATCTGGACGCGTTGGCGGCGCACTCGGAGCGGCTGGTCCCGGCGTGCGGGCGCGCCTCGCGGGGGCTGCTGCTCGCCCGGCCGGCGGCGGTACTGGCCGAGCGGCTCGGCACCGGGCTCGCCGAATTCCCGGGCGGGCACGTCGGGCTGAGCACGCATCCGGTGCGGTTCGCCGACGTGCTGCGGCGGACGCTGGCCGGGGCCATGGCCGAGGACATGGCGTAACGGCGGGACAGGGCCCCTCTACCAGATGTCCGGCGACACTCCCGGCGGCACGCTGATGAGCGCGCCGGCCGGGCGGCTCGCCTGAGGTCCCCCGCTTCCGGCGGAGCGCTCAGCCGATGTTCCGGAACGCGAGCACCGCGTTGTGGCCGCCGAAGCCGAACGAGTCGCTGAGCGCGATGTCGCCGTTCAGCGGCAGCGAGCGCGGGCCGCCGCGCACGACGTCGAGGGTGATCCCGTCCTCGACGTCGTCGCACCCGGCCGTGGGCGGGATCAGCCCGTCCCGCAGCGCCAGGACCGTGGCGATGGCCTCCACGCCGCCCGCGCCCCCCTGGAGGTGGCCGAGCGCGCCCTTGTTGGCCGTGACCGGGACATCCGGGGTGTGGGCGCCCAGGACCCGGCCCAGGGCCCGCGCCTCGGCCCGGTCGCCCTCGACCGTGGCGGTGGCGTGGGCGTTGACGTGGACCACGTCCGCCGCCGAGGCGTCCGCGTCCGCCAGCGCGGCCCGCAGCGCCGCCTCGATGCCGCGGCCGCCCGGTTCGGGGGCCGCCATGTGGAAGGCGTCGGCCGACAGACCCCATCCGGCGGCCTCGCAGTAGACGCGCGCGCCCCGCGCCCGGGCGTGCTCCTCGGCCTCCAGGACCAGCACGCCCGCGCCCTCGCCGAGAACGAACCCGTCCCGCTGCGTGTCGAACGGGCGGGACGCGGACGCCGGTTCGTCGTTGCGGGTGGAAACGGCTCGCATCGCGGCGAAGGCGGCCAGGATCGCCGGAGTGATCACGGCTTCGGTGCCGCCCGCCACCACCAGGTCGACGTGCCCGGCGCGGATGCGGTCGACGGCACGCCCGATGGCCTCGGTGCTGGAGGCGCAGGCCGACACCGTCGTGCTGGCCTCGCCCAGGATGCCGAGGTCGATGGAGATCTGGGCGGCGGCCGAGGACGGCACCAGCATCGGCGCGGTGTGCGGCGACACGGCGCGCGCACCTCGCTGCTCCAGCCGCCGCTGGGCATCGACGAGTACCGGGGCGCCGCCGATGATCGACCCCATGGACACCCCGGCCCGGGCGGGCAGCAGCCCGCTCACGCGGGCGCCCTCCAGGTCCAGCCCCGCGTCCCGCCAGGCCTCGCGCGCGGCGAGCACAGCCAGTTGCGCGGACCGGTTCATCCGCCGCGCCAGGGGCCTGGGCAGCAGGTCGACCGGGTCCACCGCGGCCCGGGCGGCGAGCCGCACCGGCAGTGCGTCGAACTCCTCGCCCGCCATCAGCCCCACCGCCGACCGCCCCGAGAGCAGCCCCTGCCAGAGCCCGGCCACGTCGGGACCGAGCGGGGTGAGCGCGCCGAGACCGGTCACCACGACCCGCCGTCTGTCGGTGCCGGGATTCCGTGGCTCGGTCACGTCGGCCGGGTCGACCCGGCCCGCCCGCACCACCTGGGGCTTGCCCCGGTCCAGCAGGCGCTCCTGGTCGGGGCCGCCGCCCACCGGGCGCAGGACGAGTCGGGTCCGGGCCGCGCCGGCGGGCGCGGTGCGCATCACGACGTGCCAGCGGTCCACGCCGGTCGCGACCACGTCGCCCGGCACGAGTTCTCCGGTGGTCAGGAGCAGACACTCCCCGCCCATGACCGACTCTCCGCTCATCGCCGCTTTCCTGATTCGCCTGGGTGAACGACTTCAGGACATGGCGCACCTCGCACGCCAACCCTAATAAGTCGATAAAGCGACCTAGAGACATCTTGCCCGGCCCCCCTCGTGCCGGCATCTCGGCGGACCGGGCGCGGCGCTCAGGGGCGGCCCGCCTCGGGGACCGCCTCGCCGCGCCGCACCGGCTCCGGCGGGGTGCCGTCCCCGAAGGGCCTGCCGCCGAGCTGCTCCCGGTGATGGGGCGCCAGCCAGCCGGACAGGTCGGGGCCGACGGGCACGATGCCGGTCGGGTTGATGCCGGACTGCACGATGTAGTAGTGCCGCTTGATGTGGTCGAAGTCGACGGTGTCACCGAAGCCCGGGGTCTGGAACAGGTCCCGGGCGTACGCCCACAGCACCGGGTCCTCGGCCAGTTTGTTGCGGTTGCACTTGAAGTGCCCGTGGTAGACCGCGTCGAAGCGCACCAGCGTGGTGAACAGCCGGATGTCCGCCTCCGTGATGGTGTCCCCGACCAGGTACCGGCGGTCCGCGAGCCGCCCGGAGAGCAGGTCGAGCCGGCGGAAAACATCGCGGTGCGCGTCCTCGTACTCGCGCTGCTCGGAGGCGAACCCGGCCCGGTACACCCCGTTGTTGAGGTCGCGGTAGACCCCGTCCATGACCTCGTCGATCTCGTCGCGCAGCTCCTCGGGGTACAGATCGGGCGCGCCCGGCCGGTGCAGCTCGCGCCACTCGGTGGCGAGGTCGAGGGTGATCCGCTGGAAGTCGTTGGTGACGAGCTCCCCACTGGGCACGTCCACGACCGCCGGGACGCTGACGCCGCCCGAGTAGCCGGGCTCGCGCGCCTTGTACGCCTCGCTGAGGTAGCGGATGCCGAGCACCGGGTCCCGTCCGTCCGGATGGAGGGTGAAGCGCCAGCTGCGGTCGTCCTGGATCGGGTCGGCCACCGCGAGCGAGAGCGCGTCGTCCAGGCCGAGGAGCCGCCGGGAGACCAGGGCGCGGCTCGCCCAGGGGCAGGCGCGGCTGACGACCAGGCGGTAGCGGCCGTACTCGACGGGCCAGCCGTCGCGCCCGTCCCGCGTGATGCGGTCGACGAAGTGGCTGCGCCCGCGCTTGAAGGGCCGGTGCCCGTACTCCGCGTTGCCGCTGCTGCCCTCCATGCCGGCGGTGTCGCTGTCGTCCTCGTCGGGGCGGCTCATCCCCGTCTCCTTCCCGCTGGACTGGACTCGCGTACCGAGTGCTGAGTACGGAGTGCTGCCTGCGAGCCTTCCCCCGCGATCGAAGATCTCCCACAGGATGAGCCGCCCGGTCGAGCGTGTGTCCCCCGTCGGGGGTCAGCTGAACGGGTCGAGCGTCAGATACGCCTGCCTCGGATCCCCGTCGTTCACCAGCGACTCGTGGTTGCCGACGTCGTCGAAGGCGAAGGCGTACGCCCTGCCGTCGACCATCCGGGCATGGATCTCGCGGGCGTACTGGTTGGTCACCGCGTCCTGGTAGAAGGCGGCGGACCCGGTGTCGGGCTGGTTGGGTTCGACCAGCAGCGTGGAGCGGTTGTAGCCCGCGCAGAGCGTGCGCGAGATCGGGCCGCGTACCAGGTCGTTGGGGGCGTCGAGCAGCTTGTAGCAGCCGAGGACGCTGTCGGAGTCGGGCTTCTGGAAGCTGGTGACGACGGCGCCCGCGCTGTTGGTGAAGTTCATCGTGGAGCCGGAGACCCGCCCGTAGTACTTGGTGTTCGGCTGGTCGGCGAACGGTGTGACGGTCAGCGTGGAGGTGCTGTACTTCTGCCACACCCGGTTGATGTAGTCGTCGAGCACGCTACTGGGCAGCGCGCCGGTCTCGATGCCGTGGCCGGGGGCGAGCGCCCGCAGAACCGTTCCGTCGGGCCGGGTCTGGACGAGGCCCGCCCAGCCGCCCGGTTTGCCCCTGAGCGCGCTGAAGAAGCCGTCGTAGCCGCCGGGCTTGAGGTGTCCGGTGGACTTGGTGGTGCCGTCGGCCGCCTGCACCCCGACCGCGTACGGGGCCGAGACCATGTCGACCTGGGTGCTGTTGATCCACAGTCCGGCGTCGTTGAGCGTGTACTCGGACCAGTTGAAGAGGATGTCGCGGTTCGGGTCGCTCGGGTTCTGCACCGCCGGCTGCACCAGACCGCCGGTGGTGAGCTTGAAGACGAGCTTCTGACCGTACGAGAAGTAGACGCGTCCGGAGAACTTGGGCAGCCGGATCGTCGTGGAGTGCCCGCTCGCCGGTCCCGCGATGGAGGCGTCGGGCGCCGGGGTGGGCGGGTTGCCGCCGGCCGGCCAGGGGTGGAAGGTGCCGTCGGCGTCGGCCCAGCCCTGCTGGCCGGTCGAGAGCTGCGTTCCGAGGTTGTAGATGTAGAGCGGTTCGCCGCGCCCGGAGTTGTTGGTCACGGTGAGCGGGATGGTCGAGGGCACGGCGGCGGTGGCGGGGGTGGCCGCGCCGGTGGCGGTGAGCCCCGTTGCCAGCAGCAACGCGGTGACCAGGGGCGCCAGCAGCTTTCCTTGGACGGGCATGCTCCAACTCCTCATCGGATTCGGCGGTTCACGTAGGGCGCCGCGAGGAGGAATCTTCGCTTCCCCCTCGTGAGAGCGCTCTCAGAATCGTGGTCCGGACCAGAGGTGCCAATGAGTCGCTCGTCAATTCCTTGACGGAAAAGGGGCGTTGGCGGGGCCTAACCGTTCATTTGGTGTGGCCCCGCCGGGGCGTGCGGGTCGACGGGGCTACCGCTCCGGGGCCGCCGAGACCACCGGCCCCCGGTCGACCCAGCCGCCGTGTCCGTCGCCGCCCGCCCAGGTGTGCACGGACGCGGCCGTGGCCGTGCGTGCTGCCAGGATGTAGTCGGCGTTGCCGTCCCCGTTGAAGTCCGCCAGCGACACCCGCGTGGCGTCGGCGGTGAAGCCGCTGGTGGTGGTGGCGAGGTCGACCCAGCTGCCGCGTCCGTCGCCGCCCCGGTTGAGGAAGCTGCGGACCGCACCGTCCGCCCCCACCACGCTGTAGTCGGGGCGTCCGTCGTCGTCGAGATCGGCGAACCGCACCCGGCCGGCGTCGGCGGTCACCCCGGTGGCGACCCGGCCCCAGTCGGTCCAGCCGCCGTGTCCGTCGCCGCCCCGGTTGAGCCGCACCCGTACCTCGCCGGTGGCGCCGAGGGTGACGTAGTCGCTCCGGCCGTCGCCGTCGAAGTCGGCGAACAGCACGTGGCCCGCGTCCGCCGTGGTGCCGTCGGTGACCCGCCCGACCCACCGCCAGCCGCCCGGTGCGCCGCCCCGGTTGAGGCGTACGGAGACGGCGCCGCTCGTGTCCACCGTGATGCAGTCGGCGCGCCCGTCGCCGTCGAAGTCCGCGAACCGCACCCGGGCCGGGTCGGCGGTCAGGCCCCCGAGGACCCGGCCGAGCGGCCGCCAGCCGCCGTGCCGGGCGCCGCCCCGGTTGAGGCGCACCAGGACGCCCCCGTGTCCGTCGAGCGTCACGTGGTCCATGCGGCGGTCACCGTCGAAGTCCGCCCAGCGCACCGGGTTCGCGCCGCCCGCCTCGGTGCCGGCGCCGAGCGCCGGGCCGCCGGACTCCCAGCCCCTGTGCCACACCGCGTCGAGGGGCTTGAAGAAGGACCAGGCCATCCGCCGGAATCCGGCGTCGTTGGGGTGGAGCTGGTCGACGAACTCGTCCTGGGTGAGCGCGGGCGGCTCCACATAGCGGAACTTCCGCCCGGCTTCGCGCTCCGTCTCCTCCAGCTCCTCGGCCCGTACGTTGAACGCCTTGGCGGGCTCCTCAAGACCGCTCGTCGTGGGGATGAGGCCCATCACGAGGACGGTGACGCCCGGCTTGTCCGCGTAGATCCGGTCGACGAGGGCGGCCAGCCGGTCGGGGGCGTGCGGCAGGTCGATGCCCCGGGCGATGTCGTTGATCCCGATGTGGAGCAGTACGACGTCGGGCCGGGCGCCGGCCATCCAGCCGTCGATGCCGGCGGTCAGCTGGTCGATGACGTAGCCGCTGTGGCCCTCGTTGGAGAAGTCGGCGAAGCTGCCGGAGGCCTTGGAGCCCACGAACCGTACGGTGTAGCGGTTTTCGAGCCGCATGATCTGCCACAGGGGGCGCCGGTAGGAGGAGAGGGTGGGGCTGCCGCCGCCCCAGGTGATCGAGTCGCCCAGCGGCATCACCCGCAGGACGGGGGTGTCTTTGTGGTCGGCGGCCGAGGGGGTCGCGGGCAGCGTCGCCAGGGAGAGCGCGCCCGTGAGGGCGAGGAGACAGCGGGTCAACCGGATACGTCTCATGATCTTCCTCCAGCCGGAAAGGCGCCGATGGCGCCTTGTCTTGACGGGGCATCAGTTGCCACGGCAGTCATGGGATCACCCCCGACCACCGTCTCGCGCGTTCTTGTACAGCAGGAGAACCCGGCCGGAGCAGTGGACGGCGCCGTGTTGACGCTCGCCGGCCAAGGAACGCGGGGCGGAGAACGCCCCCTTGCCCGCATGACAAGCGGCGCGCACGGTACTCGCAGGACCAGAACGCGCGGATCCCGCGCTCCAGCCCCAACCCCCAGGAGGTGGCTTCGGATGACGGAGCAGCCGAGCAGCCCGGCCGTTGAGAAACCCGACACCGACGAATACCGCACCGGCACTTCGGGCACCACCCTGCAGACCGCGCGGAGTGGTGCGGGTCAGCCACCCGCGACCCGGGGCCGGACGACGATCGCCGGAGGCGTGGTGGAGAAGATCGCCGGGCTCGCCGCACGCGAGGTGCCCGGCATCCACGCGCTGGGCGGCGGGTTCGCCCGTACCATCGGCGCGATGCGCGACCGGGTTCCGCGGGCGCGCGGCGCGGCCGTCAGCCGGGGCGTGAAGGTCGAGGTCGGCGAGCGGCAGACCGCCATCGACCTGGACGTGGTGGTGGAGTACGGCGTGAGCATCACGGCGGTCGCGGCCGAGGTGCGCGAGAACGTGATCGCGGCCGTGGAGCGGATGACCGGTCTGGAGGTCGTGGAGGTCAACATCTCGGTCGACGACGTCCACCTGCCGGACGACGGCGCCTCCGAGGCCTCCGAGGTCCGCGTGCAGTAGCGGGCCGCGTGCGGCGGCGGGTCCGGTCCCGCCGGGGCCCGGCTCATTCGTTCGGGGCCGCCGAGGTGGCCCGGCGGCCCCGGACCCGGGAGGCTGGAGAGGACTCCGACCGCCCCGAGGAGAGCCGATGGCCCCGACGCCGTACCGCTACGACGACCTGCGCGCCCTCTACGTCAACTGCACGCTCAAGCGCTCCCCCGAGGTCAGCAACACCGAGGGGCTGATCGACCGCAGCCGTGCCGTGATGGAGGGGAACGGGGTCGCCACGGAGGTGGTCCGGGCCGTCGACCACGACATCGCGACCGGTGTCTGGCCCGACATGACGGCGCACGGCTGGGCGAGCGACGCCTGGCCCGAGCTGTACGAGAAGGTGATGGCGGCCGACATCCTGGTGCTCTGCGGCCCCATCTGGCTGGGCGACAACAGCTCCGTCGCCAAGCGGGTGGTGGAGCGGCTCTACGCCTGCTCCAGCCTGCTCAACGAGCAGGGCCAGTACGCCTATTACGGCCGGGTCGGCGGCTGTCTGATCACCGGCAACGAGGACGGCGTCAAGCACTGCGCCATGAACCTCCTCTACAGCCTCCAGCACCTCGGCTACACGATCGCGCCGCAGGCCGACGCGGGGTGGATCGGGGAGGCGGGGCCCGGCCCGTCGTATCTGGACCCGGGCTCGGGCGGACCGGAGAACGACTTCACCAACCGCAACACGTCGTTCATGAGCTGGAACCTGATGCACCTGGCGGCGCTGCTCAAGCGGGCCGGTGGCATCCCCGCGCACGGCAACCAGCGCTCCGCGTGGGACGCGGGCTGCCGGGACGACTTCGCCAACCCCGAACACCGGTGAACGCGCGGCCCGGCCGGTCCTCGGTTCGTCCGATACGAAATCGTCCGAAACGAAGTCGTCCGAAACGAAGCGGTGGTGCGCCGCCGGATCGTGCCACGGCGCGCCACCGCTCCTGCCGGACCGGGGTGGGTCAGCCGAGCCGTACCGGGATCTCCTGGTAGCCGAAGGCGATGAACGACGGCACCTGGCTCAACTCGTCCGCCTTCGCGGCCAGTCGCAGGTCCGGGAAGCGCTCGAACAGGGTGGGCAGCGCCGTCAGCGCCTCCATCCGGGCCAGCGGCGCGCCGATGCAGCGGTGGACGCCGATACCGAAGGCCAGGTGGTCGTCGGCGGCGCGGGTGGCGTCGAAGGCCCCGGCGTCCTCACCGTAGTGGGCCGGGTCGTGGCCGGCCGCCGCGTAGGTGGTGACGATCGCGTCGCCCGCCGGGATGGTGACCCCGTCGACCTCGATGTCACTGACGGCGAAGCGCAGCGGCAGGGTGGCGATGGACGGGTGCACCCGCAGGACCTCGTCGATCACGTTGTCCCAGCTGATCTCGCCGGAGCGGACGGCGGCGAGCTGGTCGGGGTGGTGGAGCAGGTCGACGACGGCGTTGCCGATGAGGTTGACCGTCGTCTCGAAGCCGGCGCCGATGACGAGCAGCAGCGTGTAGACGAGCTCCTCGTTGCTGAGCCGGTCGCCGTCCTCGTCCCGGACCTTGATCAGCTCGGTGGTCATGTCGTCACCGGGCACCTCGCTCTTGAACGCGATGAGTGCGGGCAGCACATAGGCGATCTGCTTCTGGACCGACTCGGCGTGCTCGGGGCTCGGGTCCGTGGTGTCCATGATGGCCGCGATCAGCTTGGCCATGTCCTTGACCAAGTAGCCGGGTACGCCGAACAGTTCGCAGATCAGCCGCATCGGCAGCGGGTGCGCGTAGGCCGCCTTCAGGTCGACCGGCTCGCCGGAGGCGGCCGCCTGGGCCAGCTCGTCGAGCAGCTCGGCGGTGATCTCCTCCACCCGGGCGCGCATCGCCTCGGTGCGCCGGGCGGTGAAGCTGGGGGCGACGAGCTTGCGCAGCCGGGTGTGGTCGGCCCCGTAGGTGGAGAGCATGTTGATTACGCCGACCCAGCCCAGGATCCAGCCCCAGTCGGGGTGCTCGCCGAGCTCGGGCCACAGCCCCCAGTGCCGGCGGGGGTCCTTGCTGACCCGGGGGTCGAGGATCAGGGACTTGAGGGTGTCGTAACCGGTGGGCGCCCAGGCGGGGATGCCCCCTGGCAGCTCGACGGGCACCACCGTGCCGAGCGCGCGCAGCTTGGCGCTCTCGGCGGGGATGTCGGCGCCGAACGGGTCGAGGGGCACACGCGAGGACGGGGTCATGCTCGATCTCCTGGCTGGTCGGGGGTGCGCGGGGTGAAGCGGACGGGCAGCGACGTGAGCGAACGGTGGAACGGGCCGGGGCGCCAGGTCAGGCGAGCGCGCTCGGTGGTGGGGTCGAGGTCGGGCAGCCACTGGGTGAGCCGCTCGATGGCCTCGGTGGCGATCAGCAGGGTGTGCTGCTTGACCGGGCAGCCGTGGTTGCCGGCGGACCAGGACAGGTGCGAGGCGTCGTGCGGGTGGTGCGCCCCGGCGAACTCGTGCTCGGCGAAGTGGCCGATGGCGCCGTAGGAGACGACGACCGGCACGGCGGCCTGGATCCACACGCCGTGGAAGCTCAGCGACTGGCGGGCGAAGTGGATGCCGTAGTTGGAGAGCGGCGTCTCGTACCGCAGCACCTCGGCGACGGCGTCCGCGACCGGGCGCGAGCCGCTGGTCAGGGTCGAGTAGTAGGCGGGGTTGCCGAGGATGCGCGAGAGCGCGTTGGAGACGAGGTTGGCGGTGGGCTCGTGGCCCGCGCCGAGGGTGAGGAAGACCTGCCAGGTGACCTCCTCGGGGGTGAGCCCCGCCGGGTGGTCCAGGAGCCGGCTGGTGAGGTCGTCGCCGCGCTGGGCGCTCTTGGCGGCGACGAGTTCGAGGACGTACCGGCCGTACTCGGCCTCGCCCCGCGCGGCTTGCTCGCCGCCCTCCATCATCTGGCCGAGGGAGTCGTTGAGGCGGCCGCTCTCGCTGTCGGGCAGACCGAACAGGTTGTTGAAGACCAGCGCCATCAGGGGCCGGGCGAACTCGGTGACGAGGTCGGCCCGCCCGGCCGGTCCGAACCGGCCCACCAGGATGTCCACCGCCCGGTGCACCCGCTCGCGCAGGTCGTGCGGCTCGACCAGGTCGAAGGCGTCAAGCAGGGTGCGCCGGTAGCGGATGTGGGCGTCGCCGTCGGCGAAGAGCGCGTTGGGCCGCCAGCGCATCATGCCGAGGATCGGCGAGTCGGCGGCGACCGTGGCCTCCCAGGGCCTCGGGTCGTGCGACCAGGTGTCGCTGTCGTGCAGCAGGTCGAGCGCGGCCCGCCGGTCGGTGACGACGTACGCGGGGACGCCCGGGGCGAGTTCGGCCCAGCCGACCGGGCCCTGGGCGCGCAGCGCCGCGTAGTAGGCGTGCGGGTCGGCGGCGAAGCCGTCCTCCCACAGCCGCACCGGCGCGGAGAGCGAGAAGGCGGCTGCGGGGGCGGGGTAGGCGGGGTGCGGGTTCACCAGGTCTCCGGACGGTTGCGGGCGATCAGGTGCTGGACGAGCGCGAGCAGCGCGTCGATGGAGGAGTTGGTGTCACGGGCGTCGCAGGTCACCATCGGGGTGCCGGCCTCCAGGTCGAGGGCGCGGCGCAGCTGTTCCTCGGTGTACGGGCGGGAGTCGGGGAAGGTGTTGAGCGCGACCGCGTACGGCAGTCCGGTCTCCTCCACCAGCCCGAGCACGTCGAAGGAGTCGTCGATGCGCCGGGTGTCCACCAGGACGAGCGCGCCCAGCGCCCCGTAGGCGATGTCCGCCCACAGAGAGCGGAAACGTTCCTGTCCGGGGGTGCCGAAGAGGTAGAGCACCACTCCCCCGCCCAGGCTGATCCGCCCGAAGTCGATGGCGACCGTGGTGGTGGTCTTGTCCCGGACCCCGGCGAGGTCGTCCACCCGCGCCGACGCCTCGCTCAGGTGCTCCTCGGTGTGCAGGGGGCGGATCTCGGAGACCGAGTCGATCAGGGTGGTCTTGCCCACCCCGAACGGCCCGGCGACCAGGATCTTCACCAACTCGCGTGCGGTGTCGGGCAGATGGATCCCACGGGCCCCGGTGGCGCCGGTGGGGCCGGGGCTACTGCTTGAGGGCGCGGAGGCCATCGGCCACTCTCTTCAACAGATCGGGGGCGGGCAGGGCGGCGACGGGAATGGGCGGGCGGGCGCTCACCAGACCCTGGTCGATCAGCTCGGCGGCGAGCACCCGCACGGCGGAGACCGGCAGCTCCAGGAGCGCCGCCGTCTCGACAACGGTGAGCGAGCCACCGTCCAGCACGTCGAGCAGGGCGTGCTGGGCGGCGGGCAGTCCGGCGGGCTCCGGCCCGCCCCCTCCGGTCAGTACGGACAGCCGCTCCAGGCTGTTGCGGCTGGGCCGCGCGACGCCTCCGGTGGACAGATAGGCGGGGACCAGCGGGCGGCCGCCGCGGCGGCCCGTCATGCCTGGGTGGCGCCGTCGGCTCCGCGCGGCGCGGCCGCCATGGCCTTCTCACCGAGCCGGGCCACCTGGGAGTGGACGCGGTGGGCGAGCAGGTCGAGCCGGACGTCCGGGTCGCCGTAGGCGGCCACACAGGTGCCGTGGGCGGTCGGCGCGACCAGGATGTAGCCGTGGTCCGACTCGATGACGACCTGGCGGATACGGGCGTCCTCCTGGTCCGCGAAGGCGGCCGCGGCCGTGCGGCAGGCGCCCTGCACGGTGCTCATGATGGCGGCCGTGCGCTCGGCGGACGCCTGCGACAGGGCCTGGGTGTAGCCGGAGACGAGGCCGTCCCGGGTGAGCAGGACGGCGGCCTGGACGTGCGGGATCTCCAGGATCGCGTCGAGCACCCACGCCGTTTCGCCGGTAGTGCCGCTGGTCATCGCGGTTCGTTCCCTTCGGTGGGGGCGGCGGAGCGGGCCGCGGCGGTGCCGGACTGCAGTGCGCCGAGCGCGGCGGCCGACTCCTCGGGGGTACGGGCGGGCGCCGCGGCCGTCTCGGCGGGCAGCGCGGCCCGGGCGCGGCGGCGCCGCTGGGGCAGCGCGTCGCCGTCGGGCGCGGCCTCATGGGTGACCGCGCCGGTGTCGTACGGGGCCGGGGGCGCCGGTGTACGGGGCACGGCCGGGACGAGGGCATCGGGCAGGGAGGCGGCGAGGGGCTCGGACGCGGCCGGGGTGTCGGCGGTGCGCGTGGAGCGCGGCGCCGCCGCGGCGGGCCGCCGCAGACCGGGGTCGATCCGGCTCAGCAGGTGGTTCTTGACCAGGAGCACCGCGCGTACGCCCCCGTACGGCGAGGGCGAGGACAGGTCCACCGAGAGGTCGAACTGCCGGGTCAGCTGGCCGATCGCGGCCAGGCCCATCCGGGGCGGGTCGCCGAGTTCGGAGAGCAGGATCGGCTCGGTCCCGGCCACCATCCGCTGGGCGTAGGCGCGTTCGTCGGGGTTCATGCCGACCCCGGCGTCGTCGATGGTGACCGAGACGCCGTGGTGGGCGCGTTCGAGGTTCACCACGACCTCGGTGTCCGGGGCGGAGTGGCGCAGCGCGTTGTCGAGCAGCTCGGCCACGATGATCGCGACGGGCTCGACCGCGTGCGAGACGAGCGCGGTGCCCGGCTCCAGATGGTTGTGGACCCGCACCCGGTGGTAGCCCACCAGCCGGGACTGGCCACCGGTCACCGCGTCCACCAGGTGCGACTCCTCGCGGGCCAGCCCCACCCAGGCGCCGCACACCACGGCGGTGACCTGGGCGCGCCGCAGCGACTGCTCGTTCTCGTGGTCGAGGGCGAAGAGCGTGTGGGCCAGCTCCGGGTCGTCGTAGCGCTGCTGGAGGCCGCGCAGCTGGTCCTGGAGGCGGTAGAGCCCGGCCTGGATCTCCCGGGTCGCGCCGCGCATGCCCGCGCGGGCGGCGGCGTCGACGCGCTTGCGCTCCTGCGCCACGGCGGCCGCGATCCCTTCGAGGACGCCGTCGAGGCCGGCGCCGAGCTCGGTGCCCGCGAGGTCCGGGTGGAGCGGGCCGGGCACCTGCACGTGCGGATGCGCGGCCCGGGTCGCCTCGGCCGGTACGCGGCGGTGGGCGAGATGGGCGACCTCGGCGGCGTACGCCCGGGAAAGCCGGGCCGCTTCGGCGCGGGCGCCCTCCCCCTGGGAGCGCAGCTCGGCGATCTCCTCCTGCTGCCGGGCTCCCCGGCGCCGGGCGCGCAGCAGTCCGCCCCCGAGCACGAACGCGGACAGGGTCCCGGCCGCCAGGCCTCCGGCGGCCAGGTCCGGTATCTCTATCATCTGATGGACCTTCAGGGGAGATCGGGAGAAGGGCATGTGGACGGCCGCCCCGGAAGGCGAACGTGGCCAGTACACACTGTCATTGACCGGTCCCGCACTGTTTTACACGAAGATCCTTTCGAACCTGAACGCGGGAGTCCGAATCTGCCCGAAAGGTCAGTTAAGAAGTTACGGACCCAGGAGCGCCCCGCACGGAACCACGGAGGAAGCAGAGACCTTGGACATCCGCACCGCACAGCAGCAGGCGTGGCAGAACAAGCTCGACAAGGGGTTCAACGTCACCGATGTGCCGCTGGAGTTCGGGCTGCTCAACGCCGAGGTGGGCGAGGCGTTCACGGCCTGGCGCAAGCGGCTGCCCGACTTCGGCGAGGAGCTCGCTGACGTCCTCCTGTACCTGGTGGCCCTCGCCGAGATGAACGGCATCGACCTCGACGACGAGGTGGCTCGCAAGCTGGAGAAGAACCGCCGCCGCGTCTACACCCGCGACGAGCGGGGCGTGCTGCACCGGGTCTCGGAGGGCTGAGGCCTTACGGGTGGGCCGCCGCCCAGGCCGCGAGTTCGGCGCGGGCGGCGCTCAGCAGCTCGGCGGACGGGTCGGTGGCCCCGTCGGTGACCAGCGCGAAGTGGACGCCGCCCGGCTCGGGCGCGGTGAGCAGCACCCGGCGGCTTCCGGTCCCGCCGGGTTCGGGCGCGACGGCCACCGGAGTGTGCGCCGTGTAGCCGGGCGGGCCGGCCACGGCGCCGAGGTCGGAGACGACGGTGGTGGTGGCGAACGAGGCGGGCAGATGGAGTTCGGTGGGCGCGGCCCCGCCGTTCGAGCGCCACAGCAGCACCCCGTAGCGACCGGCGCCGACGAGCCGGGCCACGTGCGGGAGCGCGGCCGGAACGGGGTTCCAGGTCAGCGTGGTGGAGCCGTCGCGGGAGCGGTCCTCGTAGCTGAAGGCGAGGACGCGGCCCGCCGTGGCCGAGGGGTAGAGCCGGTCGAGCAGCCGGGCATCCTGGCGCAGCGCCGGTGTGCCCGAGTCGTCCTGGCGTACGGCCGAGAGGTCCTCGTCGTTCCAGGCGTCGCCTGAGGTCAGGACCTTGCCGGGGTTGCCGTTCATGAGCTCGTGGTGGCGGCCGCTGTACAGGTCCCACTGCCACTGGGTGCCCGACAGGACCGGCCCGGACGCCGACGGGTCCGACCACCAAGTGGCCCCCGGCAGCCGGGAGTCCAGGCCCTGGTACATCGCCTTGAGGACGCTCGGCGCCTTGTCGGAGACGGTGCCTCTGAGCGGATGGCCGAACTCGCTGACGACGGCGGCCGTGCTCGCGGCGGCGGCCCGGTCGCGCACGGCGCCGAGGTCGCGCGCGTACTGGCCGTCGCCCGACTTGCCCCACATGAAGACGCCGGAGATCGCCTTCTGGTCGTAGAAGTGGGTGTTGAGGACATAGCGCGGCCCGAGGGCGCCGGCGTCGAGGAGCCCGCCCTCCTGCCGCTGGAAGTCGAGGTTGGCGTTCCAGAAGAGGTTGGGCTCCACGTACGCGGGCTTGGCCTGCCAGCCCGCCGCGTCCATGCGGGCCCGGAAGCGGGTGTAGAACGGCCAGAGCACCTCCCGCTCCCAGGTGCGGCTGGTCTGCCCGGTGTCGTAGCTGCCCGCGTACGGTTCGTTGTAAGGGTCGAATCCGGCGACGGCCGCGAACTCCTCGGCCGTGAGGTGCTCGGCGAGGTAGGCCAGGGTGGTCCGGGCGGTGGCGAGGAAGGCGTCCTGGACGCCGCGCACGTTGTGCCAGAAGTCGTAGGACGCGCGCTTGACGGCCTCGTTCTGGGTGATGTTCTGGCCCCAGAACAGGCAGATCCCGCAGGACTCGCGCGGATAGCCGCCGGCTGCGACGGCCCAGGCGGGGGCGCCGTCGCCGGAGTACCAGCTGCCGCTGTCGAAGAGGTACCGGGAGAACAGGTCCTGGTGGAAGTCGGGCAGCACCCGGATCCCGGCGTCCAGGAAGGCCCGCATCTGCTCGGTGACGGCCGCGAGATACCCCTGGTCCACCTGGCCGCGTACGGGTTCGGCGGACGCCCAGGAGAGCAGGAACCGTACGGTGTTGGCGCCACCCAGGGCGCGTACAGCGGTCGCGGAGGCGCGCGCGTCGGCGACCGAGGCGAACGGCAGTCCCCCGTGCTCGGCCAGCTTGGTCTCGCCCGAGACGTTGTACCCCCGCAGCACGACCTCGCGCCCGAGCCCGTCGACGAGACGCCCCTCCTCGACGGTGAGCGCGGCCGCGCCCGCCCCGTCGAACCACTGGGCGCCGGGGAGCCCGTCGGCCGAGGGCGGGGTGCCTCCCGCCGCGAGGAGCGCGGCGAGGAGGGTGGGAACACCGAGCAGACGCGTCCAGCGATTCGGCATGCCCACAACAATCAGGGCGGCCCGGAGCACAGTCAATGCTCCGGGCCGCCCGCAGTCGCCTTGCCGACTCCCCGTACCCCTCAGCGGCGGCTGAACACCGCGACCGTCCGGGCCGGGACGGTGAACGTGCCCGAACCAGCCTCGTACGAGGCCGACTTGACACTGGCGTCAGCGCCGGACGCCTGCACCGGGTGCAGCGCGTACCCGTGGCCCACCGCGTCCGGCACCCGCTGGACCTGCCGGTCCGGGGTCGCGTTGAAGACGACGACCAGAGAGCCGAGCCGCATCGTGATCACACCCGGCGTCTCGTCCTTGCCGGAGAGCGGGAAGGAGAGCGCGGATTGCACCTCGGCCGCGGTGGCCAGCCGGAACGCCGGATCCGTCGTACGGATCTTCAGCAGATCCCGGTAGGCGGCCGAGACCGCGGTGATCTCCGGACAGCCGACCTTGAGGGTAGCGGCCGTCAACAGGGGCTTGGCATAGGGCCACTTGGACTCGTTGTCGGCCGCCGGAGGAAGTCCGCGCCCGAACCCGTTGCCGTCCCGGCAGTCCCAGTGGATCGCGTTGAACCAGTCGCCGCTGTCGAACGAGTTGCGGTCCAGCGACTTGGAGCGCAGCAGATCCGTACCGGCCTGGGAGAGCGCCGGGCCCTGCGAGAGCGTGGCGGTCGCCAGCGCGAGCACCTGCATCCTGGCCCGGTCGGCCGCCGGGGTGGAGCGCGGCAGCTTGAACGCGAGCGCGTCGTACAGCGACTCGTTGTCGTGCGCGTCGGTGTACGCGAGCGCGTCACCCGGGGCGTCGGCGTACCCGGCGGGGGCGCCGTTGTAGTCGACGTCCGCGCCCTTGACCGTACGGCCGGAGGTGTCGGTGAAGGTGTACCCGGCCAGGCTGCCGGAGAGGCCGACCTTGATCAGGTCCTGGTAGTGCAGCAGACGGGCGCGCTGCTCGGCCGGAGTTCCGTTGGCGGACGACGCGTTGGGGTCGGTGTAGAGGCCGGAGGCGAAGCCCTGGATGCCGGGGTCCTGGTCGAAGGGGCCGCCGCCGCGCACCGCGTCGCGCGCCCGGTCCGAGAAGGTCGCGATCCCGGTGCCCGCCATGTTCTTCTGGGTCGCCTGGACGAACCGGGCGTCGTCGGCGGCCTCGCCGAAGTTCCAGCCCTCCCCATACAGGACGATCTTCTTGCCGTCGACGCCGTCCCTTTCGGGCGTCAGCGCGTCGAGCGCCTTGCGGACCGCGAGGATGTTCGCCCTGGGGTGGTGGCCCATCAGGTCGAAGCGGAAGCCGTCGACCTTGTACTGCTTGGCCCAGGTGACCACCGAGTCCACCACCAGCTTGCCCATCATGGCGTTCTCGGGCGCGGTGTTGGCGCAGCAGGTGGAGGTGGCCACCGTGCCGTCGGCGAGGAGCCGCTGGTAGTAGCCGGGCACGATCTTGTCGAGGACCGACTTGTCCGCCTGTCCGCTCGCCACGGTGTGGTTGTAGACGACGTCCATCACCGTGCGCAGCCCGGCGCCGTTCAGCCCCTGGACCATCTGCCGGAACTCGACCGTGCGCCGGGTCCCCTCGGGGTCGCTGGCGTAGGAGCCCTCGGGCACGGTGTAGTGCAGCGGATCGTAACCCCAGTTGTAGGCGTCCTTGGCGGCGGCCTTCGCCACGCACGCCTGCTGCTCGGAGGAGTCCGGCGCGTACACCTTGAGGTCACAGGCGGGGACGGCCTGGTCGGACTTCTTCTCCGGGATGGTGCCGATGTCGAACGCCGGGAGGAGGTGGACGTACGAAGCCCCGGAGGCGGCGAGCTTCTTGAGGTGCTTCATGCCGTCCGAGCCGGTGTCCGTGAACGCCAGGTACTGGCCGGGGTGGCGGGAGGTCGGGTCCGCGATCGAGAAGTCGCGGATGTGCAGCTCCTGGATCTGCGCGGCGCGCAGCGGCACGGCCGCGGGCTTGCGCAGGGTGGCCCAGCCCTTGGGGGCGAGCTTCGGGTCGGCGAGGTCGACGACGAGGCTGCGGGCCGAGTCGGTGGTCAGGGCGGTGGCGTACGGGTCGGTGACCAGGTTGGTGACCATCTTCTGGACGCTGGGGGCCCACACCGTCACGACGTACCGGTACGGCTTGCCGGTCCAGCTCCTGGGGCCCGTCACCGACCAGACGCCGGACGCGTCGTCGCGGCGCATCGCGACCGTACGGCCGTCGAGTTGGAGGGCGACGCGCTGGGCGGTCGGGGCCCAGAGCGAGAGCGTGGGACGCCCGCCGGTGAAGACCGGGCCGAGCGCGGCCCTGGTGGCCCGCGCGCTGTAGAGGTCGTCGAGGACGCCCTGGGTCTGGACGCCGGTGGCGGCGAGCAGGGCGCCGTTGGCGAGGCGCTGGGTGGCGACGATCTGCCCGGTGAGTGCCTGGCCGGCCCGGGCGCGGTCGCGCGGGTCGACGGTGAACGCCGCGTACTTCTTCAGGTGCGGGAACCTGCCCTTCTGCGCGTCGGTGAGGCCGCCCGGCACGGGGGTGAGCCGCAGCCAGTGGCCCTCGCCGGTGAGGACGCCGTCCTTGACGGCGAGGCCGCCGCCGGGCGCGTACACCAGCTGGTAGCTCGCGGCCGTGGAGCCCGTGTCCCAGGCCACGGTGTCGCGGTCGATCCACTGCGCCCGCGACTTCGACAGGTCGAGGTCGGCGGCGGAACCGGACGTCATGGGCAGAAGGTACTTCTCGACCCCGCCCAGAAGCCACACCTCGTGCGAGTACGTCGAGAACTCCAGCGAGCGGTCCGAGCCGAACTCCTTGGTGTCGCCCTTGTGGAGGATGTAACTCAGGCTCGACGCACCCTCCTTGAGGGGTACCTCGAAGACCGCGCCGAAGGCGTCCGTGCGCACCGGCGGAAGCGGGTTCGACCAGTCGGTGGGCGTGGCGGCCCCCGTCCAGGTGTGGATGCCCCAGCCGCTGTAGTCGCCGTCGGCGCGCTGGTAGTGGATGACGGCCTTGGTGGTGTCCTGCGGCGGGTAGGCGCCGGCGGGCGGGGCGGTCAGGACCGCGTCCTTGCCCTGTTCGACCCAGATCTCGCCGGTCCGGCCGACGTCGATGGTGCGGTCGGCCGCGACGTCCTTGTTGCCGTCCTTGTCGATGACGAGGAACCCGACACTCGACGCGCCCGGCTTGAGCTTGACGTACGCGAAGCCGCCGTAGGCGTCGCGGCCCGCGAAGGCGTGGCCCGCGGGCCAGGTGGTGGACTCGCCGTCGGCGAGGTCGCCCCAGGCGTAGAGCCGCCAGTCGGTGTAGTCGCCCGCCGGGCGCTTGTAGTGGACCACCGCGTAGTCGCGTCGGGTGGCGGTGGGCACGGGGTCGGGGACGGGCGCGCCGCTGGTGGTGCCGGCGGTGGCGCTCGCGGTGTGCCCGGCCGAGTCGACGACAACGGCCTTGTAGCGCAGGGGCGTTCCGGCCGCGAGGGTCGCGGGCAGGTGCTGGACGACCTTGTACGGGGCGTGGTCGGCGGAGCCGAGGACCTGCCACGTGCCGGTACCGGTCTGGGCGGCGAACACCACGCGGTTCAGCTGACCGCCGTCGGTGTCCGCCGCGATCTCGACGTCACCGGTCGCGCCCGCCGCCGGGGCCTTCAGGGTGAGTGTGGGCCGCGCCGCGGGGGCGCCCAGCGGCTTGGCCGCCTTGTAGACGACGGCGGAGAGGGCGGGCACCCGCACCGAGACGCGGCGGTCGGCGCCGCTGGTGATCGTGCCGGTCGCGCCGTGGATGCCCGTGAAGGCGGTGTTCGCGGAGCCGGTGGCGAACTCGGCGGTCTTCTCCTCGGTCGCGTTGTTGACGGCGACGACGTACTCGGTCCCGGTCTTCGCGTCGGTGCGGGAGAAGGCGTAGACGCCCTTGCCCTGCGCCGCGTACCTCTCGGTCTGCACACCGTCCGCGAGCGCCGGGTTCTGCCTGCGGAGCTTGGAGAGAGCAGCGATCTCCTTGTAGAGAGGGTGCTCCGGATCGAAAGCACTGCTCGCGTGCGTACGGGCCGTCCCGATCTGGGGGTCGTCCAGATAGTCGGCGACCTTGGACGGGAACATCGTCTGCCGGGCGTCCTTGTCGCCGCCCGCGCCGGTGAAGCCCTGCTCGTCGCCGTAGTAGATGACGGGGTTGCCCCGGCTGAGGAACATCAGCGCGTGGGCGAGCTCGTCGCGCCGCAGCAGCTCGGCGGCGTCGGCCCGGGGGTTGTCCTGGACCAGGAAGCTGCCGATGCGGCCCATGTCGTGGTTGCCGAGGAAGGTCACCTGCTCGTAGGCGTTGGCCTTGTCGGTGGTGTAGCGGTAGTCCTGGCCGAGGGCCGCGGCGAGATCGCCCGCCGAGCCGCCCTGCGAGACATAGCCGCGCATCGCCTGCTGATACGGGAAGTCCAGGGTCGCGTCGAGCCTGCCCCGGGTGACGTACGGGGAGGTCACCGCCGGGTCCGCGGAATACACCTCGCCGTAGATGAAGAAGTCCTTGCGTCCGTGCTTGGCCGCGTAGGCGTCAAGGGCGGTCGCCCACTGCGTCCAGAAGTCCATGTCGACGTGTTTGACGGTGTCGACGCGGAAGCCGTCCACGTCGAAGTCCTTCACCCACCTCTCGTAGATCTTCTCCATGCCCCGCACGACCTCGGGCCGCTCGGTCCACAGGTCGTCGAGCCCCGAGAAGTCCCCGTACTCCGCGCTCTCACCGGCGAAGGTCGAGTCGCCCCGGTTGTGGTACAGCGTGGGGTCGTTGAGCCACGCCGGGACCTTGGCGTCCTTCTCGGCGGCGGGCACGGTCGGCGTGTACGGGAAGGAGCCGGGGCCGACGGCCGGGAAGCCCTTGCCGCCCGCCGCGTAGGCGCTGTCGTCGAACGGCACGCCGTCCTTCGTCAGATACGGGAACGCGCCCTTGGAGAGGTACGCCGAGCTCTGCTCCCGGTGGCCGATGACGTCGGCGGTGTGGTTGGTGATGACGTCGAAGAAGACCTTCATGCCCTTGGCGTGGGCCTTGTCGATCAGCCGCGCCAGGTCCGCGTTGGTGCCGAAGTGCGGGTCGACCTTGGTGAAGTCGGTGATCCAGTAGCCGTGGTATCCGGCGCTCTGGTCGGCGCCGGTGCCCTGGACCGGCTTGTTCTTGAAGATCGGCGCCAGCCAGATCGCGGTGCTGCCGAGCCCCTTGATGTAGTCCAGCTTCTGGGTGAGGCCCTTGAGGTCGCCGCCCTGGTAGAAGCCCTTGTCGGTCGGGTCGTAGCCGGTCACCGAGCGGCTGCCGGTCAGGCCGCCCCTGTTGTTGGCGCCGTCGCCGTCGGCGAACCGGTCCGGCAGGACGAAGTAGGGCTGCTCCCGGGTGAGTTCGTGGCGGGCGGGCTCGGCGGCGAGCCGGGCGTCGGACGGCGGGGCCGGGGGCGCGGCGGGCGCCGGATGCGCCGCGGGCGCGGCCGACGCGAGCAGCGCGAGGGCCACGGCGGCGGTCACGGCGGTTCGGCGCGGAGAGCCGATCACGGGACGTACTCCTTCTACAGGGGGACTACGGGGTACGGGCGCGGGGCACGAGGTGAGCGTCGGGCCCGCCGGTCAGTCGCGCCAGGGGGCGTTCGCGTCAGATGCCGCCGGATGTCACGTGCCGCACGTCCTGGCGTCGACGTGCAGGGCGAGGGCGGTGTCCGGGGCGAGGGTGGCGGTGAACCGCCCGCTGCCGTCGACGGTGACGTTCCTGCCGCTCTGCACGTCGCAGTAGCCGCCTGCGGGAAGCGACGTCTGGAAGGTGCGGGTGAGCGGGGAGCCCTCGTGGTTGAGGGCCATGTACGCCTTGGCGCCACGGCCGAACGCGATGGCGTTGCCGCCGTTGTCCCACCAGTCGGCGACCGGCGCGGTGCCCGCCGTGTTGCGGAACTTGACCATGGAGCGGATCTCGGGCCAGGCATGCTGGCACTTCCACCCGTCGCTGTAACAGGCGTTCACGCGCCCGGCGTTGGGCGGTCCGGCGTCCTTGTTGCTGAACACATAGCCGGAGTGGACGTCCGGGGAGCCGTAGGGCCAGGCCAGCATGAAGACGTGGGCCAGGGTGTACCGGGCGCCGTCGTTGTAGGTGAGCGTCTGGCCGCCGCGCTCGGTGTCGTGGTTGTCCACGAAGACCGAGGCCTTGCCCGAGCTCATGTACCCCCAGCCCTCGCCGAAGTTCTTCAGGTACGCGAGCTTCTCGTTGTTGAACACCCGCTTGAGGTCCCAGGCGTAGCGGAACTCCTGGGCGTCGCCCGTGTTGACATACTCGGTGGGCTGGACGGCCTCGCCCGCGCCGTAGATCGTCTCCTGCTTCCAGTAGACGCCCGGGTTGGTCAGCCGGGACTTGATGGCGGCGAGGTCGTCCTCGGGGATGTGCTTGGCCGCGTCGACGCGGAAGCCGTCGACACCGAGCGAGAGCAGGTCGTTGAGGTACCCGGCGACGGTGTTGCGGACGTACTCCTCGCCGGTGTCGAGGTCGGCAAGCCCGACGAGCTCGCAGTGCTGGACGTTCCAGCGGTCCTGGTAGTTGCTGATCTCGGCCTTGCAGTCGTCGAGGTCGGCGGCGGAGTAGGTGCCGGGGTAGTCGTACTTGGTGTAGGACGTGCCCGCGGAGCCGGTGCCGGAGCCGCTCGTCATGTGGTTGACCACCGCGTCGGCGACGACCTTGACGCCCGCCGCGTGACAGGTGTCCACCATGGAGCGGAAGGCGGCGCGGTCGCCGAGCCGGCTGCCGATCTTGTAGCTGACGGGCTGGTACGCGGTCCACCAGGCGTCGCCCTGTATACGCTCCTGGGGCGGAGACACCTGGACGTATCCGTAGCCGTCGGGGCCGAGCTCCTCGGTGCAGGCCTTGGCGACCGACGCGAAGTTCCATTCGAAGAGGACGGCGGTCACGTCCTTGGGTCCGGGCGCGGCGGCGCCCGCCTGCGGGGCGCCCAGGACGGCGGCGCCCGCGGCGAGGGCGACGGCGGCGGCCAGTGATCTGCGCGTACGGCGGGGGCTGGGCGTGCTGGCGGTACGACCGTCCATGGGGGGGACCTCCGTGCGGGGATGCGGGGAACGGAGCTTCCTCCCGGGCGGCGCGGCCCGGCCGCTTCAGGAGGACTCTGAATGTTCTTGCTGAAACAACCGGAAAGCTGTTGCGGTCGAGACCGTAGGCGGCCCGGACGGCCTGGTCAACCCTTTGGACACACCCTCGCCATGCCGTGGAAATCTCACCGCTTCCTCCGCGCTTTCTCTCCGCAAAGCCTTTCGCAAGAGATTGCAGTGGTGTTACGTTCAACCATGTCTCGGCGCCGGGCAGTCGGCTCCGAATTGTGGTGGCGGACCGCACGCGCGCGCCTCCCGTTCGAGCCCGGCCGACTCGGGCAACTGCGGCGCCCGGGCCATCGCATAGGCTCGGCCACGACATGAAGAGCAACCTCTCCCCGCTGGCGCCCAAGGCCGACCAGGACACCGTCCGGCGGCACAACCTCAGCCTGGTGCTCCGGGCCGTCCACGACGAGGGCGAGTCCACCCGGGCGGGCGTCGCGGCGCGCGTCGGGCTGACCCGGGCGGCCGTGTCCTCGCTGGTGGAGCAGCTCCTGGAGGGCGGCTTCCTGACGGAGTCGGGCAAGACGTTCAGCGGGCAGGCGGGGCGGCCAGGCACCGTCCTCAAGCCGTCCAGGACCGGCGCCGCCGGAGTCGGCGTCGAGATCAACGTCGACTACGTGACCGTATGCGTGGTGGACCTGACCGGAACCGACCGGGTCCGGCTCACCGAGCGCCTGGACAACCGGGGCGCGGCGCCCGCCGAGGTGCTGGCCCGGGCGGCCCGGATCGCCTCGCACGCGCTGGACTCCGCCCGGCAGCAGGAGCTGCGGCCCGCCGGGGTGACGCTCGCGCTGCCCGGCCTGGTCGCGGGTGGCACGGTCCGCCAGGCGCCGAATCTGGGCTGGAACGGCGTCGCGGCCGACACCCTGTTCGCGCAGGCGCTGGCGGAGTACCCCAACACCCCTTCGCTGCCGGTGAGTTCGGAGAACGAGGCCAACCTCGCGGCGCTCGCCGAGCTCTGGTTCGGCGGCCCGGGCGAGGCCCGGACGTTCCTCTACCTCTCCGGCGAGATCGGCGTGGGCGGCGCCCTGGTCCTCAACGGCGAACTCCTGCGCGGCGCGCACGGCTTCGCCGGGGAGATCGGCCACGTCCCGCTGGACCCGGCCGGCCCCGCCTGCCGCTGCGGGGCGCGGGGCTGTCTGGAGCAGTACGCGGGCCAGTTGGCGCTGCTGCGCGGCGCGGGCATCGACGAGGACGCCGGCGCGGCGGGCGTGGCCGAGCTGGAGCGCCGGGCGGGGGCGGGCGACGAACGGGCCCTGGCGGCGCTCGGTACGGCCGGGGTAATGCTGGGCCGGGTGCTCGCGGGCGCGGTGAACCTCCTCGACCCGGAGGCCGTGGTCCTCGGCGGCGTCTACCGCGCACTGGCGCCGTGGCTGTCACCCCCGGCCGAGGCCGAACTCGCCGCCCGGGTGGTGTCGGGCCTGTGGCCGCACGACAGCGGCCGCCTGCGCGCCTCGTCCCTGGCGGGGGACGCGGCGCGGGGGGCGGCGGCGCTGGTGGTCGAGGCGGTACTCGACGATCCGGCGAGGTGGGCGACGCAGGGGGCGGGAGCCGAGTGAGGGGCGCCCCCCTCAGCCCCCTCCCATAAGCGCACCCCCCTCAGCGCGCCCTTCTCAGCGTCCCCCCTCACCGCATCCCCCTCAGCGCACCCCCATCAAATGCTCCATCGCGAGCTGGTCCAGCTGCTCGAACGCCATGCCGCGCGCCCCCGCCGCCTCCACGTCGAAGTCCTCGAAGGACGAGCGGTCACCCAGCAGCCCGTCCAGGCCGTCCGCCGCCGTCGGGCGGGCGAGGTCGTCCAGGCGTGAGGCCCGCAGCGCCTCCTGTACCGCCGGGTCGGCGCGGAACGCCGCCGAACGCTCCCGCAGGATCAGGTAGTTGCGCATGTTGCCGGCCGCCGAGACCCACACCCCGTCGGCGTCCTCCGTGCGCGGCGGCTTGAAGTCGAAGTGGCGCGGGCCCTGGTAGCCCGCCGTCTCCAGGAGGTCGACCAGCCAGAACGCGTCGCGCAGGTTCCCCGCGCCGAACCGCAGGTCCTGGTCGTACTTGATGCCGGACTGGCCGTTGAGGTCGATGTGGAAGAGCTTTCCGGCCCAGAGCGCCTGAGCGATGCCGTGGGTGAAGTTGAGTCCGGCCATCTGCTCGTGCCCGGTCTCCGGGTTGACCCCGACCAGCTCGGGCCGCTCCAGGCGCTCGATGAAGGCGAGCGCGTGCCCGACCGTGGGCAGCAGGATGTCCCCGCGCGGCTCGTTCGGCTTGGGCTCCACCGCGAACCGCAGGTCGTAGCCCTGCCCCACGACGTACTCCCCCAGCAGGTCGAAGGCCTCCTTCATCCGGTCGAGCGCCACCCGTACGTCCTTGGCGGCCCCGGACTCCGCACCCTCACGACCGCCCCACGCCACGTACACCTTGGCGCCGAGCTCCACCGCCAGGTCGATGTTGCGGATCGTCTTGCGCAGCGCGTACCGGCGTACGTCCCGGTCGTTGGCGGTGAAGGCGCCGTCCTTGAAGACGGGGTGGTTGAAGAGGTTGGTGGTGGCCATCGGCACCGCGAGGCCGGTGGCGTCCAGGGCGGCACGGAACCGCTTGATGTGGGCGTCGCGGTCGGCGTCGGACGAACCGAAGGGGATCAGGTCGTCGTCGTGGAAGGTCACCCCGTACGCCCCGAGCTCCGCGAGCCGGTGGACGGTCGCGACCGGGTCGAGGGGCGGGCGGGTCGCGTCGCCGAACGGGTCGCGCCCCTGCCAGCCCACGGTCCACAGACCGAAGGTGAACTTGTCCTCGGGGGTGGGAGTGAAGCGTTCCGTCATCGTCGTGTCCACCTCGGTGCGGGGCACCCCGACGGGCCCCTGCTGCTATTTGTTTACTGACATGATTAATATGCCACGACCACTCCGGCTTCCGTAACCCCGGAGCTTCACCTAATTTGTTTCGCGCACGCTCAAATACTCGCTCGCAGCAGAAGGGATGCCCTCGTGCCGCAGGCCCCGGTCGTCATCGGCGTCGACAGCTCCACCCAGTCCACCAAGGCGCTGGTCGCCGACGCGGAGACCGGGCGGCCGCTCGCCCTCGGCCGCGCCCCGCACCGGGTCGACGGCTCCGCCGGGGCCCGCGAGAGCGACCCCGAGCAGTGGTGGCAAGCGCTGTGCGAGGCGGTCGCGGCCGGGCTGAAGGAGGCGGGGGTCGACACGTCCGCCGTCACCGGCATCGCGGTCGCCGGACAGCAGCACGGCCTGGTCGTCCTGGACCGCGCCGGACGGCCCGTGCGCCCCGCCCTGCTCTGGAACGACACCCGCTCGGCCCCGCAGGCCGCCGCCCTCACCGAGGCGCTCGGCGGCCCGGACGCGTGGACCGCGCGCACCGGCTCGGTGCCCGTCGCCGCCGTGACCGCCGCCAAGTGGCGCTGGCTGTACGAGCACGAGCCCGTCCACGCCGAGGCCGCCGCCGGGATCCGCCTCCCCCACGACTTCCTCACCGAACGCCTTTCGGGCGCCGCCGCGACCGACCCCGGGGACGCCTCGGGCACCGGCTGGTACTCGACGGCGACCGGCTCCTACGACCCCGAGCTCCTCGAACTCCTCGGCCTGGACGCCCGCTTGCTGCCCGAGGTCGCCCCCACCGGCGCCACCCGGGTGGGATCGCTGACCGCCCGGGCCGCCGAGGCGCTCGGACTGCCCGCCGGGATCGCGGTCGCCGCCGGGACGGGCGACAACATGGCCGCCGCCGTGGGGCTCGGGCTCGGCGGCGCGGGCCTGCTCGACCACCCCGTCCTCAGCCTCGGCACCTCCGGGACGGTCTTCGCCGCCACCCGCACCCGGCCCGCCTCGCCCGCGCTCTCCGGGTTCGCCGCCACCGACGGCACCTTCCTCCCGCTCGCCTGCACCCTCAACTGCACGCTCGCCGTGGACAAGGTGGCGGCCCTGCTCGGGCTCGGCCGCGACGACGCCGAGCCCGGCGGCGAGGCGGTGCTCCTGCCGTACCTCGACGGCGAGCGCACCCCGGACCTGCCGACCGCCGCCGGACTGCTCACGGGCGTGCGCCACGCCACCACCGGACCCCAGCTCCTGGGCGCGGCCTACGAAGGCGCGGCGTTCACCGCCCTGCGCGCCCTCGACGACCTGTTGCGCACCTGTGGCCTCGACCCCGCCGGCCCGGAGGCCGCGGCCCGTCCGCTGCGGTTGATCGGTGGCGGCGCCCGGGGCCGTACCTGGGTCGAGACCGTACGACGGCTCTCCGGGCGGCCGCTGATCGTCCCCCGGGCGACCGAGCTGGTCGCGCTCGGCGCCGCCGCGCTCGCCGCGGCGGCCGTCAGCGGCGCGGACCCGGTGGCGACGGCTGCCGCGTGGGGCACGGGCGAGGGCGCCGCGCTGGAGCCGGCAGCCCGGGACAGCGCGACGTGGGAGCGCATCGCCTCCGTCCTCGACCGGGCGGCGCCGGTCCTGAGGTGAACCGATCGCTCACGTGACCCCGCACATCGAGGCCTCCGCGGCGATCGGATCACTGGCCGACTCCGGCCGCCACTTCACCTTCCTGGGCGCGCCGGGGCGGGTGCCGGACCCGAGCGCGGGCTGACGGGCCGGGTACTCACGCTCACCGGCTCTCGCGCAGCAGCTCGGCCAGGGCGCTGTCCATGTCGAGGTCCTGGTTCTCGGCCTCGGCGGAGACGGCCGCGTAGGTGCGGACGAGGAAGCGGCGCAGTGCCGCCGTGCCGAATTCGAGGAGCGCCAGACCGTCCGGGGAGCGCAGCTCCACCATGGTCTGGGTCCGTCCGAGCGGCCACACGTGCACATCGCCGGTGCCGGCCGGGGCGCGCAGTCCCCGGTCGATGAGGTTGCGGGCGAAGACCCAGGTCACGCCGTCGTCGTGGAGCGAGACCTCGGGCGGGAACACCATGCGGACGGCCAGCGGGTCGGAGCCGTCGTAGCTGAGGGTGACGGGGACGGGGACGCCTTGGGGTGCGTCGGTGACGAGGCGGGCCAGGACGGACTGTTCGACGGTGGTGGACATCGACTCGCTCCTTGCTGCCACTCCCGATCTGTGACCTGCATCACATCATCTCAATAGTCGCATATTCAACACCTTGCTTGAGATTTCGTGCGAAAGACCCGATTGCGGTTCGGCCGGCCGGACCGCGAAGAGGGGGCCTGGCACCACCCCGCTCCGGGGTCCAGACCTCCTGACCGGGACCCCCGCCGGGGCCGACGATCGTGGACGACAGGTCGGACGAACGTGGAAGCAGGGGGCCCTGACATGAACGGTCACACACGGCGGAACGTGCTGCGCGGCGCGGCGGGCGCGGCGGCGGGGGGACTGCTCGCCGCACGTGGCGGAACGGTCGCGATCGCCGCCGGACGAAGCACAGCGCGCACACCGGCACAGTCCACCACCGGCCGGCCCTTCCTGCACGGGGCCTTCGCCCCCGTCACCGAAGAGCTCACCGCCTTCGACCTCCCCGTCACCGGCCGCATCCCCCGCTCGCTGAACGGGCGTTATCTGCGCACCGGCCCCAATGTGCTCGGCCTGGAGGACCCCCGGGCGCACCACTGGATGCTGGGGGACGGCATGGTCCACGGGGTGCGGCTGCGGGACGGGCGGGCCGAGTGGTACCGCAACCGGTGGGTCCGCTCGGCCGCCGTCAGCCGCAAGCTCGGCGAACCGCACCCCGGCCCCGTCCCCGAGGACGACTTCGCCTGCAACACGCACGTCATCCCGTACAAGGGCCGCATCCTCGCCCTCCAGGAGAGCGGGCCGCTGCCGTACGAGCTCGACGGGGAGCTCAACACCCTGCGCCCGTACGACTTCCGCTCCACGCTGAGCGGCGCTTTCACCGCGCACACCAAGTACGACGCCCACGCCGACGAGCTGCACGCCGTCACCTACTACCCGACCTGGGACCACGTGCGGCACCTCGTGGTCGACCGGACCGGGCGGGTCGCCCGGACGACGCGGATCCCCGTCGCCGACAGCCCGATGATGCACGACTTCGCGCTCACCGAGCGGCACATGGTCCTCTTCGACCTGCCCGTCACCTTCGACGCGGCGGCGGCCGGGGCGGGCGCGCCCGTTCCGTACGTGTGGAACGACCGGCACCCGGCGCGGGTGGGCGTCATGCCCCGCGCCGGAGGAGAGGTCCGCTGGTTCGAGGTCGACCCCGTCTTCTACTCGCACACCCTCAACGCCTACGACCACGGGTCCTCGGTGGTCGTCGAACTCACCACGTTCCCGGCGCCCTTCCACGTCGCGGGCAAGGGATCCGACGGCCCCACCGCACTCGGGACCGCCTCGCTCGACCGCTGGACCGTGGACCTGGCGCACGGCCGCGTCCACACGCGGCGGCTCGACGACCGGCCGCAGGAGTTCCCCCGGGTCAACGAGGCGCTGGTGTCCCGGCGCCACCGGTACGGATACACCGCGGCCGCCGCCGAGATGTCTACCGCGTATCTGACGGCCGACGGTGTGCCGCCGGACCGCTCCTTCGGCAACGCCCTGATCAAGCACGACTTCCTGCGCGGCACCTCGCAGCTCCACCGGCTCCCCCGTGGCGCCGCCGTCGGCGAGGCGGTCTTCGTGCCCGCGCACGGGCCGGATCCGGCCCCGGGGGCCGCGGAGGACGACGGCTACACCCTGGCGTACGTCCACAATCCGGAGCGCGGCGCCGCCGATCTGCTGATCCTCGCGGCGCAGGACTTCACCGGCCGTCCGGTGGCCCGGATCCATCTGCCGGGGCGGGTGCCGCTCGGCTTCCACGGCAGCTGGGTCGCGGACGCCTGAGCGGGCAGCCGAGCGGGCACATGAGCGGGCGCGGTGCCGTGGTCGGCATGCTCAGCCGAGCTGGCTGAGCATGCCGACCACCGAGTTGACCGCGCTGTGCAGCGAGGGGGCGGCCGCCGTATCGGCGAAGTAGAAGCCGAAACCGGCGCAGATCAGCGCGTGGGACAGCTTGGTGCCGCCCTTGCGCCAGAGGAAGAACGCGCCCGCGGCGAGCGCGAGCATCAGAGGAAAGTGCACGGAGGGCAAGGCTCTCACCTCGTGACCCCGAGAGTGTCGAATACCGATCCGCCGCGTCGTCGCGGCAGACGGGTGAAAACCACCTCCGTCACGTTACGACCGCCGCTCACCACGCGCCACACGAGCGTCACCAGGGGTCATCACCCCAGGTGGCGACCTGTCCTCAGCGGGCCGTCGCGACCACGAGGCGGCACCGGGGGCTGCCGTCCGGACGCCGCCCGAGCTCCTCCAGCGCGTACGTCTCCACGCGGAAGCCGGCGCGGACGAGCTCCGTGCGGACGTCGGCGAGCCTGAAGTCCCGGTAGTACATGACGAATCGGGGCCGCCACAGCGCGTTGCGCACCCGCATCGCGGTGTCGAAGCCGAGCAGGGTCCAGTAGCCGAGGGAGCCGGGGCGGGCGGGCGCCGCCACCGGGAACGCGAACCGGCCGCCCGGTCGCAGCACCGAGCGGACCTGGGCGAACAGCCCGGGCCGCTCGCCGGGCAGGAAGTGCCCGAACGCGCCGAAGCTCACCACCAGGTCGAAGGCGTCCCGGAACGGCAGGGCGCGGGCGTCGGCGCGGATCCAGTCGACGTCCTCGGCCGCTCGCTCCCGGCCCACCGTCAGCATCCCGGCGCTGAAGTCGACCCCGGTGACCCGCTCGCGGCACACCGCGCGCAGCACGTCCAGGCCCGCGCCGGTGCCGCAGCACAGGTCGAGGCCGCGGCCGAAGGGACCGAGCCCGGCGAGGGTGTGCGTGACGGCGTCGAGGACCGGCCGCGGTGTGCGGTACGGAGTGAGGTCGAACTTCGGGGCGAGCAGGTCGTAGCCGTGCTCGACCGACGACAGTGCCTGGACGGCGAGTTCACGCAGAGTAGGGCCCTGAGAAGCGGACATCGGCCTGACCATATAGCCTCGTAAAGCCTCAGAAAAGGTACCAATCGGCTGGATGGGGAGCCGCCGAGACGGGAGAAAGCAATCGTGAAGTCCACTCTGACACACCGCTGTGCCCGGATGGCCGCGGCAGGCGCCCTGTCCCTCGCCCTGCTCGCCGGCGGATCCGCCGCGCTCGCCACGGCCGCCACGCCGAGCCCCAAACCGTCGCCCAGCGGCAGCAAGTACGCGTCGGCGGCGCCGGGTTCGCTGACCATCAAGGCGAGCGTCACCGAGGCGAAGGTGGGTGACAAGGTCACCTTCACCGGCCGGTCCAAGGGGCTGTCCGTCGGCAGCAAGGTCGTGCTCCAGCACAAGAACAACGGCAAGTGGACGACCTTGCACGCCGACACCACCATCAAGCAGGGCAGCAGCTACTCCCTGGAGTACAAGGTGAACAAAAAGGGCAAGGAGGAGCTGCGGGTGATGGACGGCAAGACCGTCTCCCCGACGGTGACCGTCACCGTGAAGTGACGTCAACGCCGTCGCGAGCCCTGAAGGGCTAGTCGACCTTCAGCTCGCCCATGGCGCTCCACCCCGTCGCACCCTCGATCGTCGTGCTCACGATGTCGGGGGTGCGGCGTAGGAGCGGGCGCATCGTCTCCATGGCCGCCCGGAAGTGGTCGGAGTTGACGTGCGCCTCGCCCGCGCCGTCCTGGAAGGCCTCGACCAGGACATAGGTGGTGGGGTCCTCCAGGCTGCGGGACCACTCGTACCAGAGGTTGCCCGGCTCGGCGCGGGTGGCGCTGGTGAAGTCCGCGAGGTGGCGGGGCCACTCGTCGGCGTACTCGGGCTTCACGGGGAACTTGACGACGATAAAGATCATTCAGTCATTCTATGCACGCTATGCACGGATTAATCACGTCGGCGGTGGGACACGCCCGGGGGTAGGGTGACCGCGCCCCGCAGGTTTCCGGACCCAGACCCCCAGGTGAGACCCATTACCGCGCTTTCCCGCTCCACCGTCGTGACCCGGCTCCGCGCCGCCGGCTGTGTCTTCGCCGAGGACGAGGCGGAGTTGCTGATCTCGACGGCCCGCACCCCGGCCGAGCTCGACGCCATGGTGGCGCGGCGCGCCGAGGGACTGCCGCTCGAACACGTCCTGGGATGGGCCGAGTTCAGCGGTGTACGGGTCGCGCTGGAGCCGGGTGTCTTCGTGCCCCGGCGCCGTACCGAGTTCCTGGTGGAGCAGGCCGTTCCGCTCGCTTCGGCGGGGGCGGTCGTGGTGGATCTGTGCTGCGGCTCGGGCGCGTTGGGCGCGGCGCTGGTCGCCGGGCTCGGCCGGGCGGAGCTGCACGCGGCCGACATCGACCCGGCCGCCGTGGAGTGCGCCCGGCGCAACGTCGCCGCCGCCGGGGGCCGGACGTATCAGGGCGACCTGTTCGCCGCGCTCCCCGCCGGTCTGCGGGGCCGCGTGGACGTCCTGCTCGCCAATGTGCCGTACGTGCCGAGCGAGGAGATCGAACTGCTCCCCTCGGAGGCGCGCGTCCACGAGGCGCGGGTGGCGCTCGACGGCGGCGCCGACGGCCTCGACGTGCTGCGCCGGGTGACCGCCGAGGCGGCGCACTGGCTGGCACCCGGCGGGCATCTGCTCTTCGAGACGAGCGAGCGCCAGGTGCCGCTCGCCGTCGCCGCGGTCACCGGGGGCGGCCTGGTCGCGCGCGTGGCGACCTGTGAGGAGCGGTACGCCACGGTCGTCGTCGCCACCCGGGCCGCCCCCGCCGGATAGTCAGGCCATCCAGAAGAAGACGGCCGTCATCCGGCTGTCCTCGATGGTGCTGCCCCAGTAGCCGGTGGCGGTGTGGATCATGTTGGCGTTGTAGAGGAGCAGCCGGTTGTAGCGGTGCGGGACGCGGACGTCCTCGATGAAGGAGTCCGGCGGCACGAACCGGGTGCCGAGCGCCTCGACCAGGTTGGTGTGCGGCGCCGCGACCAGATTGCCGCCCAGGACGCCGCCGGGCAGGCTCTGCCGGTAGAAGCTGGTGCCGCAGTCCTTGGGCACGTCCGGGTTGAGGTAGAGCACGGCCGCGTACCGGCACAGCGCGCGCGAGTCGGTGTGCGGGCGCGGCTCGCTCTCGTCCCTGCCGACGACCTGGACGCAGTTGTGGTTGAGCGTGGCGCCGCCGGGCGCCTTCTGCAGCCACAGCTCGCGCGCGCCGGTCGCCTTCTTGACCAGCCGCTCCACCCGGGCGAGTTCGGCGGGCTCCAGGCCCGGCATGGTGCGCAGCCCCGGCCAGGTCTCGGGCTTGCGGGGGTACCCCTCGATCCAGTCGTCCTTGGCCAGGCAGCGCGCGCGGACCTCGTCGACGTTGGGCAGGACGTCGTCGAGGACCCAGTAGTCCCGGCCGCGCGTGGGTTTGCGGTACGGCAGGACCGGGAGGGAGGGGTTGGGGGACATGCGGCCGAACCTACGTCCGTAACCCTCTGCATCTGTCCGTGAGTTGGTCAACCTTCTTTCAAGGGGCGGTGAAGCCTCCGCGGTGACGAAGGGCGCATTGCGGGGACATCCCGGCGGGAGGTCCCCGCGATGGCAAAGGCGGACCCATTTTCGTCCCAGGAGACGACTTCGGCGCAGGTCAGGCCTTGCGGCCGACGCCGCCGAACATGGCCACCTCGGCCGGCTCGCCGCCCGGCGCCTCCTCGGGCCGCCAGCGCGAGCACGACACCACGCCGGGCTCCAGGACCTCCAGGCCGTCGAAGAAGCGGGCGGTCTGCTCGGGGGTGCGCTGAGTGAGCTTGGGGGTGCCGTGCTCGTTCCAGAACGCCACCGCCTGGTCGACGTCCGGCATCTCGGGGTGGGTCACCGTGTGCGAGAGGACCAGGTAGCTGCCGGGGGCCAGCCTCTCCATCAGCTGGTGCACCAGGCCGTACGCCTGGGCGTCGTCCTCGATGAAGATGACCACGCCGAGCAGCATCAGCGCGACCGGCTGCGACAAGTCCAGCGTCTTCGAGGCGTGTTCCAGGATGCTGTCCACGTCGCGCAGGTCCGCGTCGAGGTAGTCGGTCCGCCCCTCGGGCGTGCTGGTCAGCAGCGCGCGGGCGTGGGCGAGCACCAGCGGGTCGTTGTCGACGTAGACGATCCGGGACTCGGGCGCGATGCGCTGCGCCACCTCGTGGGTGTTGTCGGCGGTGGGCAGGCCGGTGCCGATGTCGAGGAACTGCCGGATGCCCCGGTCGGCCACCAGGTGGCGCACGGCCCGGCCGAGGAAGAGCCGGTCGGCGCGCGCGTAGTCGCCGATGCCGGGGTGGAGCTGCCGGATCTGGTCGCCGACCTCGCGGTCGACCTCGTAGTTGTCCTTGCCGCCGAGCCAGTAGTTCCAGATCCGGGCCGTGTGCGGCTGGGAGGTGTTGATCCTGCTCCGAACGTGCTCGGGAGCATCGAGGTGGGCCGGGTTCTCGGTCACGGGCGTCGTCTCCTGGGGCCTGGTGGAACTGTCAATGATCAGCCTAGATGGCCAAGTTGACCCGCGTCCCGGAACCCGGTCGGCCGGTTCCCCGGGCAGGCGGGTGTCCGGATGACGTCATCGGCGCGCCTGCCGGGTTCCCGGGCGAAGTCACCCCCAGTCTCATACGATCATGGCTGAACGGTTCCGCTCCTCAGCCACCCTCGTATCGATGGAGGTCAACCGTGACCAGGACGGCTCACCGTATCCGCAATCTGACCACCGCCGCGGCCGCCGCCGCAGGGCTGCTGCTCGCGACCACCGGGTGCTCGTCGGGCGACGGCGGCTCCGGGGAGGCCGCGGGCGGGGTGCCCGTGGTCAAGAAGGGCAAGCTGACCACCTGCACCCATCTGCCGTATCCGCCGTTCCAGTCGGAGCAGAACGGCAAGGTCGTGGGCTTCGACGTGTCGCTGATCGACCTCGTCGCCAAGAACCTCAAGGTCGAACAGAAGATCCTCGACACTCCGTTCGAGAACTTCAAGACCGGTGCCTTCCTCAACTCCGGCGAGTGCGACCTCGCCGCCGCCGGTATGACCATCACCGAGGAGCGCAAGAAGAACGTCGACTTCTCCGTCCCCTACTTCGACGCCACCCAGGCGCTCCTCGCCACCAAGAAGAGCGGTGTCACCTCGCTCGCCGACCTCAAGGCCAAGGGCAAGAAGCTCGGCGCGCAGGCGGAGACCACCGGCGAGAGCTATGCCACCGGAAAGGGCTTCAACCCGGTCGCCTTCGAGAGCTCCGACGCGGTGCTCAACGGTCTGCGCACCGGCCAGGTCGACGCCGTGGTGATCGACTACCCGGTGGTCCAGGGCTGGCTCAAGGACAAGGCCAACGCCGATCGGTTCGCCCTGGTGGAGAACATCTCGACCGGCGAGCAGTACGGCTTCTCGGTCAAGAAGGGCAACACCAAGCTCCTCGACGCCATCAACAAGGCGGTCACGGACGCCAAGGCGGACGGCACGTACAAGCGGCTCTACGAACAGTGGATCGGGCCGCTGCCCAAGGCCCAGTCGTGACCTCCCGCCTGACGAGGCGTCAACGAAGGCGCGTCTCGCAGGGCATCCAGTACGCGGTCTTCGTGGCGGTGCTGATCACCATCGGCGTGCTCGCCGACTGGGACCGGCTGCGGAACCAGTTCGCGCAGACCGACCTCATCGGGAAGCTCTTCCCGGAGATCATCACCATCGCCCTGCGCAACACCGTCGTGTACACGCTCTCCGGCTTCGCCTTCGGCCTGGTGCTCGGTCTGGTGGTCGCGCTGATGCGGCTCTCGTCCGTGGCGCCCTACCGATGGGTGGCGGGCATCTACATCGAGCTGTTCCGGGGACTGCCCGCCCTGCTGATCTTCATCTTCGTGGGCGTGGCGGTGCCGCTGGCGTTCCCGGGCACGGAGATCCCCGGCGGTACGTACGGAAAGGTCGCCCTCGGGCTCGGTCTGGTGGCCGCGGCCTATATGGCGGAGACCATCCGTGCGGGCATCCAGGCCGTGCCCAAGGGGCAGATGGAGGCGGCCCGCTCGCTGGGGTTCTCGCACGCCCGGGCCATGGTGTCGGTGATCATTCCGCAGGCGTTCCGGATCGTCATCCCGCCGCTGACCAACGAACTGGTGCTGCTCTTCAAGGACTCCTCGCTCGTGCTGTTCCTCGGGGTCACCCTGGAGGAGCGGGAGCTGACCAAGTACGGCAGGGACCTGGCCAGCCAGAGCGCCAACTCCACCCCGATCCTGGTCGCCGGGCTCTGCTACCTGATGGTGACCGTGCCCCTGAGTTTCGTGGTGCGCCGCCTAGAGGCCCGCGCCGACCGGGCGAGGTGAGGAAGCGATGCCACAGAACGAGATCGAGATCCGCGGGCTGCGCAAGTCGTTCGGGGACAACGAGGTGCTGCGCGGCATCGACCTGGAGGTCGCCCGGGGCGAGGTGGTGTGCGTCATCGGCCCCTCCGGGTCGGGCAAGTCGACGCTGCTGCGCTGTGTGAACCTGCTGGAGGAGCCGAGCGCGGGGCAGGTCTTCGTCGGCGGCACCGAGGTCACCGACCTGGATGTCGACATCGACGCGGTGCGCCGCCGTATCGGCATGGTCTTCCAGCAGTTCAACCTCTTCCCGCACATCACGGTCACCGAGAACCTGGTCCTGCCGCAGCGCCGGGTGCTGCGCCGGGACAAGGCCAAGGCAGCCGCCGTGGCCCGCGAGAACCTGGACCGGGTCGGGCTCGCCGAGAAGGCCGACGCGTATCCGGCGCAGCTCTCCGGCGGACAGCAGCAGCGCGTCGCCATCGCCCGGGCGCTCGCCATGGGCCCCGAGGTGATGCTCTTCGACGAGCCGACCTCGGCGCTCGACCCGGAGCTGGTGGGGGACGTCCTCGCGGTGATGCGGGTGCTCGCGGGCGAGGGCATGACGATGATGGTGGTCACCCATGAGATGAGCTTCGCCCGGGAGGTCGCGGACCGGGTGGTGTTCATGGACGGCGGCGTCATCGTCGAGCAGGGTCCGGCCGAGCAGGTCGTGGGCGCCCCTCGGGAGGAGCGGACCCGGAACTTCCTCAACCGCATCCTGGACCCGGCGGCGGAGGCCCGCCCGACCTCACACCTGCCGCCCGGGGACGAGCCCGGCTGATGCGCGGTGTCCGCCTCCGGGCCCGCCGGGGGCGGACACCCGAGACCGACGCGAAGAGCCGGGTTCTGATGTGGCGTCAGGCCCCGGTCACGTGTCACCCGCGCGGTGATGCCGAGCAGCTGCCCCGGCGGCTCGATGGGCGCTGAGGCCTTACCGGTGGTATAGCGCCGGTAAGGCCTCACTCATCGCAGGGCACACAAGCGGACCAATAGGTAGAATTTCCCCCATGGGAGAGCGGTCTGCCGCGCCGACAGCGCCCGAGCTCGTCCTGGAGACCGACACCGGCTCCACGGTGATGAGCCCGAGCCGGGACTACCACGTCGGGCGCGATCCCCTCAGCGAGATCGTCATCGACGACGCCCGCGTCTCGTGGCACCACGCGGTGCTGCGCGTGGCAGGCGGTCACTGGACGGTCGAGGACGAGGGCAGCACCAACGGAACGTACGCCGACGGCCGCCGCGTCCACGAGTGGGGCGTGGGCCCCGGCAGCGTCATCCGGTTCGGCAGCCCCGCCGACGGCCCACGCGCCGTCCTGGTGGGCCGCGCGCCTCCGCCGGTCCGCGCCCCGGAGCGGCCGTCCGCCGTGTCCGTGCCGTCCGCGACCGGCGCCTTCCGGCAGCCCACCTCGGTGCGGCCGCTGCCGACCCGTACCGTACGGATCGGCCGTGCCCCCGAGAACGACCTGGTCGTCGACGATCTGGTCGTCTCGCGCCGGCACGCCGAACTGCGCGCCCTGCCGGACGGCGGCTACGAGATCCTCGACCTCGACAGCCACAACGGCACCTTCCTCAACGGCCAGCCCGTCACCCGCGCCCGGGTCGCCTCCGGCGACATCGTCGGCGTCGGCCACTCGGCGTTCTGCCTGGTCGGGGACGAGCTCCAGGAGTACGTCGACACCGGCGAGGTCTCGCTCGACGTCCAGGACCTCACGGTCGCCGTCGACCGGGGCCGCAAGACCCTGCTCGACCAGGTCTCCTTCCCGGTCGGTGAGAAGTGCCTGCTCGCCGTGGTGGGCCCCAGCGGCGCCGGGAAGTCCACCCTGCTGAACGCCCTGACCGGGCTGCGCCCCGCCGACCGGGGCACGGTCCTGTACGACGGCCGCGACCTCTACCGGGACTACGCGGAGCTGCGCCAGCGCATCGGGCTGGTCCCGCAGGACGACATCCTGCACGCCCAGCTGACCGTGCGCCGGGCCCTCGGATACGCCGCCGAGCTGCGCTTCCCGCAGGACACCGCCAAGGAGGAGCGCCGCGCCCGGGTCGACGAGGTGATCGGCGAACTCGGTCTGGAGCAGCGCGCGGCCCAGCCCATCCACAGCCTCTCCGGCGGCCAGCGCAAGCGCGTGAGCGTCGCCCTCGAACTGCTGACCAAGCCGTCGCTGCTCTTCCTCGACGAGCCCACCTCCGGGCTCGACCCGGGCATGGACCGCTCGGTGATGCACATGCTGCGCGGCCTCGCGGACGACGGCCGCACCGTCATCGTGGTCACCCACAGCGTCCTGAGCCTCGACGTCTGCGACCGGATCCTCGTCCTCGCCCCCGGCGGGCACATCGCGTACTACGGGCCGCCTCGCGACACCCTGGGCTTCTTCGGCTTCGGGGAGTGGCCGGAGGCGTTCGAGGCGTTCGAGCGGGACCAGCAGCGGGACTGGGCGGGCGAGTACGCCCGCTCGCGCTTCCACCAGCGGTACGTGGTCGGCTCCAGTGCGCAGCCGCACCTCGAAGGGGCCGCCGCCGCCCGGGTCGTGGGACCGCCGCCGAAGGCGCAGAGCTGGGGCGCCCAGCTGGGCACCCTGGTGCGCCGGTACGCGGCCGCGCTCGGCGCCGACCGGACCTTCCTCGCCATCATGATCGCGCTGCCCTTCGTCATGGGCGCCATGGCGCGTGCCCTGGCGGGCAGCAAGCTGACCCAGGAGACGGCGATGAACGCGCTGCTCATCCTGTGTGTCGGCGGAGTCCTCACCGGCGCGGCCAACGCCGTACGGGAGCTGGTCAAGGAACGCGTGATCTATCAGCGCGAACGGGCCGTCGGCCTGTCCAGATCCGCGTATCTGATGTCCAAGGTGGTGGTCCTGGGGACGATCACCGTGCTCCAGGCCGTCGTCCTGACGCTGGTGGCGCTGTTGGGCGTCAACCTGGGCGCGCCGGGCGGCAAGGGCGTCGTGCTGCCACCACTGGTGGAGATCACGGTGGCGGTGGCCCTGCTCGCGTTCACGGCGATGATGCTCGGCCTGCTGGTCTCGGCGCTGGTGCGCAAGGAGGAGGTGACGATGCCGCTGCTGGTGCTGCTCGCCATCGTCCAAGTGGTGTTCTGCGGCGCGCTGCTGAAGCTGCACGGCGTCCCGGGCATCGAGCAGCTGGCCTGGCTGATCCCCTCCCGGTGGGCGCTCGGCGGGATGGCGGGCACGATCGGGCTCTCCAGGATCGTGCCGGGCGAGCTGACGGGCGACCCGCTGTTCAAGCACGAGACGGCTGTGTGGCTGCTCAACATGGGCATGCTGGTGGCCCTGTCCGTGCTCTTCGGCTACTTGGTGGCCCGGCTGCTGCGGCGGCACGAGCCCGCCGTGATGCGGAAGTAGGCGGCCGCGATGAGCGCTCCCGTGGACTTCCTTCCCACCCATGTCGTCCCGCCCGGTGGCCTCGCCGCCTGGGAGAGCCCGGACCCCGGGCGCCCGACCGTGCCGCTGGACGCGCTGCTGCCGGTGCGGGTGATCGACCGGCGGGGCGACTGGGCCCGGATCCTGTGCGCCAACTCCTGGTCGGCGTGGGTCGACGGCCGCCTCCTGGTCACCGTCCCGCAGGGGCCGCCGGTGCCGGGTGCGCCCCTGGCCCGTACGGCCGACCCGCGTCCGCTCCTCGCCCGCGTCCAGGACATGCTGAGCCGCTACCGCAGCGCGTCGGAGGACCTGGCAGCGGGCCGCCTCGACGGCGAGACGTTTCACCGGCGCACCCAGGGGCTGCGGGCCGGCATGGTCGTCGACGGCGAGGCGATGTGGCTGTACGACGCGGAACACGAGCGGTGGGTGTACTGCGACGGGACCCGGCTGAGCACGTTCGCGGCGTCCGGGCAGCCGTCCGGGACGCCTGCGGTGCCCGACGCGTCCGGGCAGCCGTCCGGGACGCCTGCGGTGCCCGACGACCGGCCCCCGCCCGACGGGAGCCCGAGCGCGGCCCCGTACGACGCGACCCGGGTGGTCGGCCCGAACGGCGACGGGCCCGAGCCCGAGGGCATGGACGGCGCCCACTCCTGGCCCGGTGACGCCTGATGACACCCGAGAGCGACCTGTACGCCGGCCGGCCGGCCGACCTCGTCGGGCGGCGGATCGCCGGGTACCGGATCGAGCGGGAGATCGGGCGCGGCGGAATGGCCGTGGTGTACCAGGCCCAGGACCTGCGTCTGGAACGCAAGGTCGCGCTGAAGCTGCTCGCCCCCGAACTCGCCCGCAACGACACCTTCCGGAAGCGTTTCACCCACGAGTCGCGGGTGGCCGCCGCGATCGACCACCCGCACATCGTGCCGGTCTTCGAGGCCGGGGAAACCGACGGGGTCCTGTACATCGCCATGCGGTACGTCGCCGGTCGCGACCTGCGGGCGCTGCTCGACCAGGAGGGCCCGCTGCCGGTCGCGACGGCGGCCCGGATCGCGGCCCAGGTGGCCTCCGCGCTGGACGCCGCCCATGAGCACGACCTCGTACACCGGGACGTGAAGCCGGGCAACATCCTGGTGGCGCAGGGCACGGACAGCGACCACCCCGAGCACGTGTACCTCACCGACTTCGGTCTGACGAAGAAGTCGCTGTCGCTGACCGGGTTCACCACGGTCGGCCAGTTCGTCGGCACGCTCGACTACGTGGCGCCGGAACAGATCTCCGGCCGCCCGGTGGACGGCCGCTGTGATGTGTACAGCCTCGCGTGCGTGGTCTACGAGACGATGGCGGGCTCTCCGCCGTTCCAGCGCGACGACGACATGGCGCTGCTGTGGGCGCACCAGTACGACCTGCCACCCGCGCTGACCGGGAAGCGGCCCGACATCGCCGCCGGGGTCGACGGGGTGATGGCGAAGGCGCTGGCCAAGAGCCCGGACGACCGGTACGGCTCGTGTCTGGAGTTCGTGGCCGCGCTGCGGTCGGCGGCGAAGGGCACGGGGCCCGGGGGCCATCCGCCGACCCAGGTGGATCTGCGGGCGCCCGGCGCGCCGGAGCCGCCGGGACCGGCGCCCGAGCCGCCGGAGTGGGCGCGGCCGGTCTTTCCGGGGCTGGGGTGAGGGGTTGGGGTCAGGGAGTGAGGTGAGGGGTCGAGGTCAGGGGTCGAGGCGAGCGGTAGAGGTGAGGTGAGGGGGCGCGCCCGGTCTACCGGGACGGTCCCTCGGGGCGGTCGGCGGGCGCCCGTTCTCCCTCCGGCTCCACCTCTCCGCGCCGCCGCACCCGCCGGGCGAGGAGGCTGCCGAGGAAGCCCGCGACCAGGCCCCAGAGCACGGCGAAGCCCAGCCCCGTCCACAGGCGCGGCTTGAGGGAGACCTGGCCCGAGAGGCCGCCGCCGATGTCTCCGATGCCGAGCAGCGAGAGTCCGTAGTGCGCGGAGATCCGGGCGAGCAGAGAGACGGCCAGCACGGTCAGGGCGAGCGCGAGGGCCAGGTGCAGGGCGTGCTGCCACGCCCGTACGCGAGCGGGCGACCGGGCGGCCATCAGGAAACCCGCGGCCAGGACCAGCACGGCGGCGACCACCAGCAGCCACCACACCCGTCCGTCGTAGTCCGCGACGGTGCTCAGATTGAGGGTGGAGAGGTCGGGTGTACGCAGCACCTGGTCCAGTACGTGCGGCATGGGCAGCCCGAACGGCCCGTCCACCCGGCCCTCCCAGGAGGCGCCGAGCCCGAGCGTGAACGCCAGCCAGACGAGGTTCGGCAGGCCGAGCAGGATCACCGCGAAGGTCTCGGCCGTATGCCCCTTGACCACCGCGACCACGAGCCCCACGACGACGCCCAGCGCCACGTACGCCAGCAGCAGCACGACCATCGCGAAGGCAGCCGGGCGTACCGACTCCTGGAAGCGCAGCAGCCGGGCGGGCAGCGGGGCCTTGCGGGAGACCACCAGGGCGAGGAAGAGCAGCCCCGCGAGCCAGAGCAGCCCGTAGAGCAGGGTGAGCGGCACATCGGTCTCGAACCCGACCTGGGGCGTGGCGCCCAGCAGATCCCCGATGTCGCCGATGGTCCCGTTCCCGAGCCCAATGGTGAACCGCTTGCGGGCGAGGAACGAGAGGCCGAGGAGCGCGAGCAGCCACAGGACGGCCACCCGGGCGGCCCAGGCGGCCAGTTCACGGGCGCTCGCCACGGCTCGGTGCCGCAGCGGCCGCAGGAACCCGGCGGCGACGAGCAGCGCGCCGACGAGCGTGACGGAGAGCGGCAGCACGCTCAGACCGGCGTTGGTCTCGCCGATCAGCCCGGCGTCGCCCTTGACGTCGACGGAGCCGCCGACCGCCATGACGACGACGGCCGCGACGACGCTTGGGAAGGCGTTGTCGGGCAGGTCCGCCGCGCCGGCCGCGAGCAGCCCGAGAGCGGCGACGACGGCCATGGCGATCAGACCGGTCAGCACCGCCACGAGGGCCTCGACCCAGCCGTGGCGCGCGCGTCGCGTTCCCTCGTCCTCTGACGAATCGGGCGGTTTGTCCTGGCTCACGAGTGTCACGCTAAGCAGCGTCGGAGCGGTACGCCCGTCATGGGGGGCCGACCGCGTCAGCTTGCGGCCGGGCCGGGGCCCGGGCACACAATGGGCAGGTCGAGGACGCGCCGGACCCGTCGCGCACGAAGGACGAGCCGGACCGCCCGGGCGCGCTGCCGCTCCGGCCCCTGGGCCGGCGCAGGCCGCGGTCACGCAGGGTTGCCTCGGCCGAGTGCCCCGCACCCCCGCGGGACCCCAACGCCGGGAAGAAGAGCTCGTGAGCGTCGAACCTCCCCCCTCCGGCCGTCCCACCGGCCCCCCGTCCGGCCCCCTCTCGGGCCCCTCCCAGCCCGGCCGGCCCACGGGCCCGCCGAGCGGCGGCGGTGAGGGCGGTACGAGCGGCGGCGGCCACGACGAGACGATCGCGGTCGGTACGGGCGAGGGCGGCGGGGCGGGCGGGCCTTCGGGGCCGGGGCGTACGGGTGGCCCGGGTGGCTCGGGTGGCAAAGGCGACGGAAGCGGACCATCCGGCACCGGCCCCGGGGGCCCGGGAGGCCCCGGAGGCCCCGGAGGTCCCGGCGACCGCGGCTCCGGCAAGGGTCCGGGCGACGGCGCCACCCCCGGCAAGGAGGGCCGCCCCGACCGCCCCTGGTGGCGCTCGGCCCCCCGTATCGCTCTCACCACCGGCGCGATCGTCGCCGCCGTGGCCCTCGTCCTCGTCTTCACCCGCCCCGACGGCTCGTCCGGCAAGAAGGGCGCGAGCAGCGAGGTCTTCCTCCAGGCGGCGGGCAAGGACGGCCCGGAGCCGTTCACTCCGTCGAGCGCGCGGTACAGCTCCCCGCCCCCGTCCCCGCCCTCCCTGCCCAGCGCGTCCGCACCGGCCTCGGCCAATGTGACGCGCGGCGTGGACGGTTCGGCCCCCGGCCTCTACGGCGGTACGCGCAACAAGGCGAGCTGCGACGTGGAGAAGCAGATCGCCGCGCTGGCGGCGGAACCGGCGAAGAACAAGGCGTTCGCGTCCGTCCTGAGCATCGCCCAGGACGCCGTGCCCACGTACCTGCGCTCCCTCACCCCCGTACAGCTCCGCGTTGACACCAGGGTGACCAACCACGGCTACCGAAACGGTTCTCCGACCTCCTACCAGGCCGTTCTGCAGGCCGGTACGGCCGTGCTCGTGGACGACCGGGGCGTGCCGAGGGTGCGCTGCGCCTGCGGGAACCCGCTGATGCCGGCGGTCGCCCAGCAGGGCACGCCCAAGCCGACGGGTGACGCGTGGCCCGCGTACCAGCCGTCGAACGTGGCCGTCGTCGCCCCCGCCACCCATACGGTCGACCGGTTCGTCATGTTCGACCCGGACCACGACGAGTGGTTCTCGCGCCCCAAGGGCGACACGGGCGCGGGCGACAAGAAGACGACGCCGCCGGGGACGGCGCAGACGCCGTACGGCTCGTCGCCCACCTCCGGTGAGACCGCGCGGTCCGCGTCCCCTTCCCCGCAGCCCCCGACGACGTCGGCGCCGCGGCCGGAGACCTCGACCCCGTACGCCCCGGGGACGAGCAACACGCCGTCGGCGCCGGGCGGTTACTGACCCGAGGCCACCTTCTCGGTCCCCCACAAGCCGTCCCTCATAGGGCAGGTCCCGGGCGTCCGGCAATCCCCGTATCGGGTGCCGGTCCACTCCCGGGTGATTCGAACTGCGGATCACGGGCGCCTCACCCAGTCGCCCCAACGTTGCGAAACGTTCCGCTCCCCGCAATCGAACTTTTTCTCGACGACTCGGCCGTGACCCCTCGCTGATCAGCAGCGTTGTGTATACGTCAGGTTCCGCAACCGCCATCCGAGGAGTCGCCGTGGATGCCCGCACTCAGGTCACAGACGTTCATCTGGTGTTCGATCAGTCGGCCACGGGGAGGCGGGCGTGAGCAGCGACGCGACGCCGTCGGCGCCCGCGGTGCCGCCGCCCCCGCCCGCCGAGATCACCTTCGCGGGGCACTACGGCAAGAACCCGCTCGGCGGGGCCTCGTTCCGGCAGATGTGCGGACGGCTGCCGTCCGTGCTGGGCCAGACCTGCCGGATGGCCTGGCGGATCGACCGGGGCTCCGTCCTCCTGCTGCTGGTCTGCCAGATCGTGACCGGGCTCGCGGCGGCGATGCTCCTCGGCGCCACCTCCCGGGCCATGGCGCCGATCCTGGGCGAGGGCCGTGCGTCCGACCGGATCGACGCGGCGTTACCGGCGCTGCTGGTCATCGCCGTCGCGGTCGGCGTCGCGCGCGTGACGTCCGCACTCGCGTCGTACGCGGAGGGCAGGATCACCCCGCTGCTGATGACGGCGGCCGACGCCGACATGGTCGAGGCGGTGTGCCGCGTGGAGGCGGCCGCGTACGGCGAGGAGGGGTTCGCGGACCGCCAGGAGGCGGCCGAAATGGGCGTGATGCGGACCAACTTGATGGTGCGCGACGCCCAGCAGTTCATGGCGTCGCTGATCCGCATGGCGGCCGCGGCGGGTGTCCTCACGGTGCTGCACCCGCTGATGCTCGCCCTGCTCGTGCTCGCCGTCCTGCCCGCCGGGGCGGGCGCCGTGATGTCGGCGCGCGTCGACTACGAGACGCACTACGCCAATGTGGGCGACCGCAACGTACGCGGGATGATGCGCTGGTGGGCGACCACGCCCAAGCTCGCGGACGAGGTGCGGGCCAACGGCATGACCGGCTACCTGATGTTCTGGTACCGCTCGCTGTCCGAGCGCATCGACCGCCGCACCCTCGCGATGGCACCCCGGCTGCTGCGGATCGCCCTGGCCACCTCGGCGCTCGGCGGCGCCTTCCTCCTCGCGGCCTGGGCCACCCTGGCCTGGCTCGCCGTCACCGGCCGGGTCGAGCTGGGCGTCGCGGCGACGGCGGTGGTCGCGGTGCAGAGCTCGCTGAGCGCCCTGTCGCAGCTCGTCGCCTACGGGGCGGCGATGTTCCACACCAGCCTGTACCTGGCCGACATGCGCACGTTCCTCGACTTCGCCGCCGAACGCGCCCCGAAACGGGGCGCGTTGACCGCACCCGAGCAACCGGAGGAGATCCGCCTCGACGAGGTCGTCTACCAGTACCCCAACAAGGAGGCACCCGCCGTGAACCGGGTCTCGCTCACCCTGCGCCGGGGAGAGGTCGTCGCGGTGGTCGGCGAGAACGGCTCGGGAAAGTCCACCCTCACCCGCCTCATCACCGGCCTCTATCTGCCCGACAAGGGCCGGGTGGTCTGGGACGGCGTCGACGTGGCGGCCGCCGACCCGGAGACGGTGTGGCGCCGCACCGGTCTGGTCCCGCAGTTCTTCGGCCAATGGCCGCTGGCCGTACGGGAGAACGTCACCCTGGGCCAGCCGCGCACCCACCACGACGCTCCGGTCTGGGAGGCCGTGGACGCGGTCGGGATGCGCACGGCGGTGGAGGAGCTGCCCCACGGCCTCGACACCTTGCTCGCCCGCGAGCTGTGGGGCGGCAGCGAGCTCTCCGGCGGCCAGTGGCAGCGCCTCGCCTGCTCCCGCGCGCTCTACCGCCGCCCGCCGGTGCTGATCCTGGACGAGCCGACGTCGGAGATGGACGCGCGCGGCGAGCACCGGATGTTCACGGTCCTCAAGGACACGGCCCGCGACCGCATCACGATCGTGGTCACCCACCGTATCGAGAACACCCGCATGGCGGACCGGATCGTGGTGATGGAACGCGGCCGCATCACGGAACAGGGCACGTACGAGGACCTGCTCCACTCGGGGGGGCTGTTCAGCGAGCTGCACGCGCTGTCGCAGGACCGGTAGGGCTCAGGCCGGGGCCGCCCCCGGGCGACGGGCCAGGATGCCCACCGCGGCGCGGTTGAGGGTGCGGCCGCGGACGTCGAGGGTCACGTCGGCGAAGCCCGCCTCGACGAGCTCGTCGTGGAGTTGTTCGGGGCTGGTATTCATGGTGTGGCGGTGATGGACGATCACCAGGACACCGCCGGGTCGCAGTACGCGCTGAAGTTCCTTGTAGGCGGCCTGGCGGTCCCAGAGGGTGACGTTGTTGACGGAGATCGCCGAGTCCACCGACGCATCGGGCAGGCCGGTGTCGTCCGCGGTTCCCTCGCGCAGGGTGGCGTGGCCGGTGGCGAGGTGCAGAGCGCAGCGCTGGCGGGCCAGGGCGCGCATGGTGGCGGAAGGGTCGACGCCGATCGCCCGGCCGCCGGGGGCGACGGCCTCGGCGGCCAGCGCGAGCCCGACGCCGGGCCCGGGACCGATCTCCAGCACCTGCTTGCCGGGGGCGAGATCGGCGTGCTCGACCGCCCACGCCTCCTGTTCCGCGTTGCCGCGCGACATGATCGCGCCTCCGATCACGCCGGGGATGCCCCGCGGGCGGCCGAAGATGGGGTCGAGGATCTGCAGGAGCAGAGGGTTCATCTGGTCGGCGTCCAATCCATGGAGAACACGACGGGAGAAGAGCTGCGTCGGATGGTCTTCGCGCCTCCTAGAGGATCGCTGGAGAGCGGCGCCGCGTCTCTCCAGGAGCCCGTTGGCCACCGCGCCCGGCCCGCCCCGCGCCTCAGCCGTACGTCCAGCAGAGCTCGACCGGGGGTCGAGGCCGCGCGCTGACGGTGACGGGCACATCGACGGAAGGTGCGTTATGAGCGGGTTCACTCTCACCGAATTCCGGAAGATCGTGGAGCTCTGCTTCGACGGGGCGGACGCCGCCGCGCTGGACGAGTCGGTCCTGGAGACGGAGTTCGGCGACCTCGGCTACGACTCCCTCGTCGTGTACGAGATCGCCATGCGGGTGCAGGACGACTACCACGTCACCATCCCCGACGAGGCGCTCGACGAGCTGCGGACCCCCGCTTCCCTCATCGCCTACGTAGCCACCCGGATCCCGGCGGACCGGTGATCCCCACGCCTTGCGAGGAGTTGCTCCAGTGAGCCGAAGTGTCGCCATCACCGGCATCGGGGTCGTGGCCCCCGGAGGTATCGGGCGGAAGGCGTTCTGGGATCTGCTGATCTCCGGGCGGTCGGCCAGCCGCGCCATCTCGTTCTTCGACCCTTCCCGCTTCCGCTCGCAGATGGCGGCCGAAGTGGACTTCGTCCCCGAGCGGTACGGTCTGTCGCCGCGCGAGATCCGGAGGCTCGACCGCGCCGCCCAGTTCGCCGTGGTGAGCACCCGTGAGTGCCTCGCCGACAGCGGTCTCGAGTTCGCCGCGCTCGACCCCGAGCGCATCGGTGTCAGCGTCGGCAGCGCCGTCGGCGGGACCACCAGCCTGGAGCGCGAGTACCTGGTGCTCAGCGACAGCGGGCGGCAGTGGGAGGTGGACGGCTCGTATCTCTCGCCCCACCTCTTCGACGCCTTCGTGCCCAGTTCGCTGGCGGCCGAGGTCGCCGCCGTGGTGGGAGCCGAGGGGCCTGCGGCGGTGGTCTCGACGGGCTGCACGTCGGGGCTCGACTCCGTGGGGTACGCGCGCGACCTCATCGCGGAGGGCCGCGCCGACGTGATGCTCGCCGGCGGTACGGACACGCCGATCTCGCCCATCGCCGCCGCCTGCTTCGACGCAATCAAGGCGACCTCTCCCCGGAACGCGGACCCGGAGCACGCCTCCCGTCCCTTCGACCGCACCCGGGACGGCTTCGTCCTGGCCGAGGGCGCCGCCATGCTCGTCCTGGAGGAGCTGGAGCACGCCCGGGCCCGGGACGCGCACATCTACGGGCTCGTGTCCGGCTATGCGTCGCGCTGCAACGCGTACCACATGACCGGTCTCAAGCCGGACGGGCGCGAGATGAGCGAGGCGATCTCGGCGGCGCTCACCGAGGCGCGGCTGCCGGGCGGCGCCGTGGACTACATCAACGCCCACGGCTCGGGCACCAGGCAGAACGACCGCCACGAGACGGCGGCGTTCAAGCGGGCCCTGGGCGAGCACGCCTACCGGACGCCGGTCAGCTCCATCAAGTCGATGGTCGGGCACTCGCTGGGCGCGATCGGCTCGATCGAGATCGCCGCCTGCGCACTGGCCATGGAGTTCGCGGTGGTGCCGCCCACCGCCAACCTGCACGAACCCGACCCCGAGTGCGACCTCGACTACGTACCGAACGAGGCACGGGAGCGAGCGCTCGACACCGTCCTGAGCGTCGGAAGCGGATTCGGCGGTTTCCAGAGCGCGATGGTCCTCTCCCGCGACGCGCGGGGCCGGTCGAGGAGCGCGGCATGACGGCGCCCGCACCGGTGACCGCCCCGCCGCAGTCCGCCCGGGGCGAGGCCGTCGTGACCGGTATCGGCATCGTCGCCCCCAACGGCCTGGGCGCCGAGGCGTGGTGGAGCGCGACGCTCCGCGGCGAGAGCGGGATCGAGCCGGTCCGCGACTACGACGCCTCCCGCTACCCCTCGCCCCTGGCCGGACTCATCACCGGCTTCGACGCGGCCGAGTACCTCCCGGGGCGGCTGCTGCCCCAGACGGACCGGGTCACCCGGCTCGCCCTCGCCGCCGCGGACTGGGCCCTGGAGGACTCCGGCGCGGACCCGGCGGCCCTGCCGGAGTACGCCACGGGTGTGGTGACCTCGAACGCCACCGGCGGATTCGCCTTCACCCACCGCGAGATCCGCAAGCTGTGGACCCGGGGCCCGCAGCACGTCAGCGTCTATGAGTCGTTCGCCTGGTTCTACGCCGCCAACACCGGCCAGATCTCGATACGTCACGGGCTGCGCGGCGCCAGCAGCGTCCTCGTCGCCGAACAGGCCGGGGGCCTCGACGCCCTCGGCCATGCCCGGCGCACGCTGGGCAAGGGCTCGTCGCTGGTGGTCTCCGGAGGCGTCGAGTCCGCTCTCGACCCCTGGGGATTCGTGGCGCACCACTCCAGCGGACGTCTGTCGCGCTCCAGCGATCCGCGCCGCGCCTATCTGCCGTTCGACGCCGAGGCCACCGGGCACGTACCCGGCGAGGGCGGCGCGATCCTCGTCGTGGAGGACGCCGCACAGGCGCGCGCCAGGGGCGCCCATCAGGTGTACGGGCGCCTCGCGGGCCACGCCTCCACCTTCGATCCGCGCCCGGGCTCGGGCCGGCCGCCGGGGCTCGCCCGGGCGGCCCGCCTCGCGCTCGACGACGCCGGACTCGGGCCCGGCGACATCGACGTGGTGTTCGCCGACGCGGCCGGCGTCCCCGCGCTCGACGACGCGGAGGCCGCGGCCATCGCGTCCGTCTTCGGCCCCTACGGCGTCCCCGTCACCGCCCCCAAGACCCTCACGGGACGGCTCGCCGGCGGCGGCCCCCCGCTGGACGTGGCGGCGGCGCTGCTCGCCGTACGGGACGGGGTGATCCCGCCGACCGCCCACGTCGAACGGCCCGTTGCCGACCACCGCCTGGACCTGGTGCGGGGCGCGCCGCGGGAGGCCCGCGTCCGCGCGGCGCTCGTCCTGGCCCGGGGACACGGCGGATTCAACTCGGCCCTGGTGGTCACCGCACCGCAGGACCGGCCCGAGCACCCCCGCACCGACCGGCCATCACGAGAGGCGTCCCCCGCATGAGCGAGCTGACATTCCCCGAACTCAAGCGCATCCTCATCGAATGCGCCGGCGAGGAGGAGCACTCCGACCTCACCGAGCAGGCGCTCGACGCCCTGTTCACCGACCTCGGATACGACTCGCTCGCCGTCCTGGAGACGGCGGCCGAGGTCGGCCGCCGCTACGGGGCCGACCTCAGCGACGAGGACGTGGCCGGCGCGGACACCCCGCGCGCCTTCCTCCGGCTGGTCAACCAGACCCTGTCCGCCGCGGCCTGAAGGGACCACCACGATGACCGCGAACACCGCAACTCCCCCGCCCGGCCCGGCGCTCGTCACCGGCGCCACCCGGGGCATCGGCCGATCCGTGGCCCGCACCCTCGCGGAAAGAGGGCACCCGGTCTTCCTCTGCGCCCGTGACGAGTCGGCCGTCGCCGCCGAGGTCGACGACCTCACGGAGCGTGGGTTCACGGCGGCGGGCGCGGCCTGCGACGTGACCTCGCCCGCCCAGGTGCGGGCGTGGGTGAAGGGCGCCGTGGAGCGGTTCGGCCCCGTCCAGGTGCTCGTGAACAACGCGGGCCGCAGCGGCGGCGGAACCACCGCGGAGCTCTCCGACGAGCTGTGGCACGACGTGATCAACACCAATCTCAACAGCGTCTTCCTGGTGACCCGGGAGGCCCTGACGACCGGCGGGCTCAGCGGCCGCGCGGGCGGGCGGGTCATCAACATCGCCTCCACCGGCGGCAAGCAGGGGGTCGTGCTGGGTGCCCCGTACTCCGCCTCGAAGCACGGCGTGGTGGGCTTCACCAAGGCGCTCGGCCTCGAACTGGCCAGGACGGGCGTCACCGTCAACGCCGTGTGCCCGGGTTACGTGGAGACCGAGATGGCGGGTGATGTGCGCCGCCACTACGCCGACCTGTGGAACGTCACCGAGGACGACGTACTGGCACGTTTCGAGGCGAAGATCCCGCTCGGCCGTTACACCGAACCCGACGAGGTGGCCGCCTTCGTCGGATTCCTCGTCAGCGAGCAGGCGGCGGCCATCACCGCACAGGCCCTCAACGTCTGTGGCGGCCTTGGCAATTACTGAGGCTCAGGAGGAGTCGCGCATGTCGATCGAGTCAGCCGTCGAGCCGGCCGGACAGCACCGCACGGCCACGCCCCTGCGCAGCGCGGAGCACCACGCGGAGCTCGCCGCGCCCGCGCGCCGCGCCTACCGGCTCGTCGCCGACGTCACCCGCTGGCCGGTGCTGTTCCCGCCCTGTCTGGCGGCCCGGGTCCTGGAGAGCGACCGGGACTCCGAACGCATCCGGCTGTGGGCCATCGTCGGGACGGAGGTACGGAGTTGGACGTCGCTACGGCTCTTCGACGAGGAGCGGCTGCGCGTCGACTTCCGCCAGGAGGCGCCCGGCCCGCCCGTCGAGTGGATGAGCGGCCACTGGCACTTCGAGGAGACGTCCGCCGACCGGACCCGCATGGCGCTGGGCCACGAGTGGTCGGTGTCGGGAACGCCGGGGCAGGAGCGGCAGATCGCCGAGGCGCTGGACCGCAACAGCCGGGCGGAGGTCGCGGCGGTCGCGCGGTGGGCCGACCTCGCGCACCCCGTGGAGGAGTTGGTGTTCTCCGTGAGTGAGGAAACGGTCATCCACAGCTCGCCCCAGCAGGTGTACGACTTCCTGTACCGGGCCGACCTGTGGCCCGAGCGGGTGGCCCACGTCGCGGGGCTCGACCTGGAGGAGAGCGCGGAGGCGGACGCCGACGGGGCGCTCGTGCAGACCCTCGACATGAGGACCAGGACCGACGACGGCTCGGTGCACGCCACCCAGTCGGTGCGGCTGTGCTTCCCCCACGAGCGCATCGCGTACAAGCAGACGACCGTGCCGCGCGGGCTGCGCGGGCACAGCGGGGAGTGGGTGGTCACCCCCGTCGCGGGCGGCACCCGGGTCACCGCCCGCCACCAGGTGGCGCTCGATCCGGCGGCGGTGGAGGAGGTGTTCGGGCCCGGCACCTCGTTGGCCGAGGCACGGCAGCGGGCCGGGGCGCTCCTGAGCGGCAACAGCATGCGGACGTTGGAGAGCTGCCGCCTCCATGCGGGCAGCGGGCCGGGCGTGGCGGGAGGCGGCGGGCGATGACCCAGACCCTGCTGCCGCCCGCCCAGATGCTGGAGGTCGCGGACGGTGTCCACGCCTACCTCCAGAAGCCGGGCGGCTGGTGCCTGAACAACGCCGGGGTGCTGCTCGACGGGGACCGCGGACCGGTGGTCGTCGACACGGCCGCCACCGAAGCCCGCGCGCTCGCCCTGCGGGCCGCCATCGCGAGGCTCACCCCGCGCTCGCCGCGACTGCTGGTCAACACCCACTTCCACGGCGACCACTGCTTCGGCAACGCGCTGGTCGCGGGCCCGGAGACGACGATCCTCGCGCACGAGCTCGCCCGTACGGAGATGGCCGGTGCCGGGCTCGGGCTCATGGGCCTGTGGCCGGACGTCGAGTGGGGCGGCATCGAACTGCGGCTGCCGGACCAGACGTACGACGGCCGGATGGTCCTCCACCTCGGCCAGCGCACGGTGGAGCTGCTGTATGTGGGCCCCGCGCACACCACCAACGACACCGTGGTGTGGCTGCCCGAGGAGCGGGTGCTGTTCGCGGGCGATGTGCTGATGCCCGACTGCACCCCGTTCCTCCTCATGGGGTCGCTGCACGGGTATCTGCGGACCATCGAGCGGCTGCGCGCCCTCGGGCCCCGGGTCGTGGTCGGCGGCCACGGGCCGGTCTGCGGGCCGGAGGTGCTGGACCGGACGGCGGAATACCTGCGGTGGCTGCGCCGAACCGCCGAGGAGACGCTCGCCGCCGGCCTCGACCCGATCGAGGCGGCGCGAGCGATCGGAGCCCACCCCTATGCGGAGTGGCGGGACCCCGAGCGTCTGGTGGGGAATCTGCACCGGGCCTATGTGGAGCTGCGCGGCGGGGCCGAGGGCGTGACCCTCGACGCGGTCGCGATCTTCGGTGAGATGGTGGAGTTCAACGGCGGCCACCTGCCCGCCTGTTACGCGTGATCGAGCAGCTGGTTCCCGGGTGGGCGCGGGGCGCGGAGGCGTTCCGCGACCCGCCCGGCGCCGCGCCCCACCCGGCCGAGCTGCGGTTCCTCCCGCCCGGCGCGGTGGACCGACGGCGCCGGGAGTTCGCCACCGGGCGGGCCTGCGCCGGCAGCGCCCTGGCGGCACTCGGCGCCCCCGCGAGCGGCCCCCTGCCACGCGACGCGCGGGGTGCGCCCGTCTGGCCGGCCGGCACCCTGGGCAGCATCACGCACTGCGCCGGGTACCGCGCGGCCGTGGCGGCCCGTGCGGCGGACGGGGTGGCGCTCGGCATCGACGCGGAAAGGTCCCGTCCGCTCTCGGAACGGGCGGCCGCCTCCATCGCCACGGAGTGGGAGCTGAGCCAACTGCGCTTTCTGCAGGCGGCGTCGGGATGCACCCTGCCGTGGGCGACGCTGCTGTTCAGCGCCAAGGAGGCTGTCTACAAGGCATGGCATCCCCACGCCCGCCGCCCGTTGTCCTTCCGGGACGCCGAGGTGCGGATGGATCCCCGTGACGAGGCGGGGGGCGTGCTCACCGTCCGCCCCACCCGCCTCGCGCTGCCGGAGCTCAGCGGAAGCTATCGCTTCGCCGCCGGGCTGCTGGTGACGGTCGTCCACCGCGGGCTCACCCGCCCAGTACCGTCAGCGCCTCCTCGAACGCCGTCAGGTCCGCGGGCCCTCCGGTCTCCCGCGCCGGAGCGAGCAGCGGCACGATGAGGCTGGCGCCCCCGCGTACGGCGGGGTGGTGGCGCGCGGGGGCGCTCAGGGTGCGGTCGGTGCCGGCGTCCAGGAGCAGCAGCCCGGGCTCGGTCCCCTCGGCGTCCAGGATGGCCTTGAGAGCGGGCCAGTACCGTACGGGCAGGGCGAGCTGGTCGGCCCAGAACGACGCGTCGCGGGCCTGCGCCGGGGTGACGGGCTCGGCGGTACGGGACGAGATCACCGTGGTGTGCGGTACGCCGGGGCGCAGCCGGGCGAGCTCCCGGCCGAACCGCCGGGCCGCCTCCGTCATCGACGGGCTGTGGAACGCGTGCCCGGAGCGCAGCGCCCGTACCGTGCGGCCCGAGGCGCGCAGCCGCGCGTGCGCCGTCTCCAGTGGGGCGAGCGGGCCGGAGAGGACCGTCTGGCGCGGCCCGTTGACGGCCGCGACGCTCACGGGCCCGAGATCGCCGGGGAGGTCGTGCGGTGCCGCGGCGACGGCGAGCATCCCGCCCAGGCCGCTGCCGTGAAGCGCGCGCGAGCGTGCCGCGGCCACCGCCGCCAGATCCGCGGCCCTGTAGACGCCGGCGAGGCACGCCGCGGCGAGCTCCCCCACACTGTGCCCGAGGAGGAGGTGCGGGGGCCGGCCCGCAGCGCCCACCGCCCGGCCGAGCGCGTGGCCCACGGCGAGCAGCAGCGGCTGGGCCACCTCCGCCGTGTCCATCTCCGGATTCGGTGCCGGGCGCAACCACTGCTCGGCGAGGCGGGTCCCGGTACCGCCGGCGGCCGCGAGGAACTCGTCCATGCGGGCGGTGAACTCGGGCTGCCTTCCGTACAGTCCGGCGGCCATGCGCTCGCGCTGGGACCCCTGGCCGGGCAACAACAGCACGGCCCTTCGGCTTTTCACGGCGCCTCCTCCCGGCCGGGCCGGATCGCCCGCCCGCTGGTCTGTGGCTCAGAAGGTGTCGGCGCGGTCTCGATACGAGGTGGACCGATGCTCAAGCGGAACTCGTCGCCACCACCCGACAGTCGGCGCACTCCCGACCCCCAGGACCACCACCCAGGACCACACAGGACCACGCAGGAGGACCGGATGACGCATGACCGGACACTTTTCCAGGAGGACTTCCGGCACGGGTTCGACACGGCCGGACGCTGGCAGGTGCCGCCGCTGGAGAAGGCGGTTGCGACCTGTTCGCACGAGGGTCTGACCGTCGCACCGGCGGGCATCGACCCGGAGACGGGACAGCCGGCGTTCACCTGCGCCGCCGACCGGGACGCGGTCGCGTCCGGGCCCGGCGACCACATCAAGTGGGTGGCGCTCGTGGGCGGTTCGGACCCCGGGCGCAGAGCGTTCGAGGTGCCCGTCACGGGTCGGCTCGACTGCTCGATGACCCTGTCGGCGCTGAGCCTGGGCGGGGAGCGGCACCCCTTCGGGACGGCGGTCCCCGACCCCGACAGCGATGTGCGCCTCGCGACCGCAGCCATGATCACCATGGACCCGGTCAGCCACGTCGTGTGCGACTTCGTGCTGACCAACACGCGGATCTACGCGCTGTACGAGCGGGTCCCCTCCCCCGGTTCGTCGTACGCCGCGTTCTCGTACGCCGTACCGGTGGCCGTCCGCGGCCCCGAGCAGTGGCACCGCCTGACCGTCAGCGTCGAGGACGGCGGCAGGCGGGTGGTATGGCGGGTGGACGGCGGCGAGGTGCTGCGCGTCGGGCGGCTCGGACACCGGCTGCCGGACCGGCGGCACATGCTGCTCGACCACGGCGGCGAGGAGGGGGAGCCGGTGCGGCTGAGCCGTCTGGTCTGCGGGATCGGGATGCTCACGATGCTCGACGGCGCGGGCCCCGACGGCCGGGGTCTGGTGCGCCTGAACCCCACCCCCGGTCACTACTTCTCCGCGCGTGAAGGCGCCCCGCACGCCCAGGAGTTCGTGGACGCCGAGAGCCTGCCGCGGAGCAGGTCGTGGGGTGCGGGCGCGGTACTCCACGTGCGTGAGGTGGCGGTCCGGACGGCGGTTGACAGCGCGGTCGGGGCTGCATAGATTTAAGTTGCTTTGCTTTAAAAGCAAATAGACTGGTGACGGAGGCCCCCATGAGTGAACAGCAAGCGGACAGCGGCCTGAGCTGGAACGAGCGGGTCATCAAGGAATTCCGGGCGAACAACGGCCGGGTGGGCGGCATGTTCGAGGGCGCGCCGATGGTGCTGCTGACGACCATGGGCAGGAAGACCGGCAAACCCCACACCAACCCGGCCATCTACTACAAGGACGGCGACCGCTATCTGGTCTTCGCCTCCAACGCCGGCCGGGACAAGAACCCGGACTGGTACCACAACCTTCTGGAAAGCCCCCAGGTCACGCTGGAGATAGGCACCGAGGAAGGCGCCGCCAAGCCCTTCGCCACGCGCGCCGAGGAGCTCAAGGGCGAGGAGCGCGACCGCTACTGGGAGCTCCAGTGCACCATCGACCCCGCCTTCCGCGACTACGAGGCGAAGACCGACCGCAAGATCCCGGTGGTCGCCCTGCGGCCGCTGGACCTCGGTGGGGACAACGAGCGCAGCCGCATGATCGGCCAGCAGCTGGTCAAGCACCACAGCGACCTGCGCGCCGAGCTGGCGCGCCTGCGCGGCGCGCTGGAGAAGGCACTCGGCGGTGACGACGCGGCCGGTCCCGGCGCCGCGGAGCTCACCGAGCAGCTGCGCGCCCGCTGCCTGACGTACTGCTACGGCCTCCAGATGCACCACATCCGCGAAGACGGCTCGTTCTCCGCGTTCGAGGCGAGGTTCCCCCATCTCGTCCCGGCCATCACCAAGCTCCGCGAGCAACACCACGTGGTGGAGACGGCCCTGGCCGAGTTCGAGGAGGTGCTGGAGAAGGGCCTGTCGGGCGGCGAAGGCGACCTGGAGCGGCTGCGCGGCGAGCTGGACCGCGTCGTGTCGGGCCTGGAGGCGCACTTCGCGTACGAGGAAGAGACCCTGCTGCCCGCCCTGGAGGGCTGATCCGTGCCGCACATGCGTTACACAGTCCTCGGCAGGACGGGCGTGCGCGTCTCGGAACTCGCCCTGGGCACCATGACGTTCGGGAGCGACTGGGATCTGCCGAAGGGGCTCCCCGGCAGACTCCTGGAGCAGTTCGCCGAGGCGGGCGGCAATGTGATCGACACGTCCAACGAGTACGGGCACGGCTCGGCGGAGTCCGTCCTCGGCGAGCTGCTGCGCGGCCGTCGGGACTCCTTCCTGCTCACCACGAAGTACACGCTCCAGATCCGCCCCGGCGATGTGAACGCGGCCGGCAACCACCGCAAGAACCTGGTCGTCTCCCTGGAGGACAGTCTGCGCCGCCTCGGCACCGACCACCTCGACATCCTGTGGGTGCACGCCCGCGACACCCTCACCCCGGTGCCCGAGGTGATGCGGGCCCTGGACGACCAGGTGCGCGCCGGGAAGGTGCTCTACGTGGGGGTGTCCAACTGGCCGGCGTGGGAGATCGCCCAGGCCAACACCCTTGCCGAACTGCGGGGCTGGACGCCCTTCGCGGCGATGCAGGTCCACTACAACCTGCTGGACCGGACGGTCGAGCGGGAGTTCCTTCCGATGGCGCACGCCTTCGACCTGCCCGCCTTCGCCTGGGGCCCCCTCGCGGACGGCCGGCTCACCGGGAAGTACCTCAGGGGCGAGGGGGGCCGCCTCGACAAGGTGTCGTGGGGCAGGCCGCGCGGCGAGGGCGACGACATCGTGCGCGAGGTCGTCAGGATCGCCGAGGAGGCTGGGCGCACCCCCGCCCAGATCGCCCTCGCCTGGCTCCGCTCGCGCCCCGGCACGGTGATCCCCGTGGTCGGCGCCACCTCCGAGACCCAGCTCGGCCAGAACCTGGAGAGCGTCGACGTCACCCTGGACCAGGAGCAGTTGGCGGCGCTGGACGAGGTGAGCGCGGTGCCGGCCGGATACCCGACGACCATGCTCCAGTTCCCGGCCATGACGCGGATGGTCTACGGCGAGCACTGGCAGCGCGTCGACGACCGGCGCACCACCACCGGCCGCGCGGTCGCGGACGACCTGTTCTCCGTACGGCGCTGAGCTCCCCCGGTACAGCCGTGCGGGCCCCGTCCTCCTCGGACGGGGCCCGCACGGCGGCCGGGTCGGAACGGCTCAGCCGGTGGTGCTGATCTTGAAGTCGCGCACCTTCAGGGTGACGCCCTGGCCCCAGAGCCGGTTGGACTCCAGGCTCTTGTCGTCGTGGAACTTCTGCGGGGAAGGCGCCCCCTTGGCGGGGTCGACGTAGAAGCCCGGGGTGTCCTCCAGGCGTACCAGGCCGGCCTTGTCCCGGTCGCGCGCGCCGCCACCGCCGTCCAGCAGGTTGCCGGTGCCCAGGGCGCACTGCACCGACGACATCCTGACCTGCTCCGGCTTGCCGCCGTGGTCGATCCGCAGGTACTTGCGGTCGAACGCCAGCGTGCCGATGCGGTCGGTGGACAGCACCTTCTTCCCGTTGACCAGCCAGGTCACCCGCTTGCCGCCCTCGTCGTAGCGGACCTGGAGGCGGACCGGCTGGCCGGGGGTGCGCTTGGCGACCGGCACCGAGTAGTGGAAGGACGCGTAGGTGCTGTTCTCCACGGGCAGCCGCTCGTAGATCGCGTGGACCTCGGTGTTGGTGACGGAGAAGTTCGCCACGGTGTGCGACGCGTGATCCACCGTGATCACGGTGGCGCTGGCGAGGCGCGGGTCGGACTGCGGGTCGGTCACCGCCTTGCCGAAGGGGTGGTTCTCGGTGCCCTCCGTCTTCACGGAGAGGTCGGTGGTGCAGCTCCAGGACCCGGCCGCGGGGATCTCGAAGCCGTTCTTCGAGGACTCGCGCGGCTGTGCCACCCACTTGAGGTGGTCGCCGGTGCCGCCCCCGAAGCCGGTGGCGTCCTGCCCGGTCGTCGCGGCGAACGCGGGCCGGCCCGTTCGGGGATTGCGACCGGTGGGCACGACGGTGATCCCGTCGGCGTTGGACGTCACGATGCCGTCGCCCTGGGCGAGTTCACCGGCCGGGGTGTGGGCCTTGCCGAGCAGCCATGTCTGCTGGGCGTCGAAACCGGCGCCGAAGTCGTCCTGGAACAGCACCTTCTCGGCCCCGGGGGCGGCGCCCCGGTCGGCGGCCTGGGCACCACCGGTCAGAGTGAGGGCCGTGCACGCGGTGGCGGCCGCCACCACGCCGACCGCGATCCGCCGCGACCGGGCGAAGGGCCGTCGGCCCGCTCCAGTCTCTACGGGCATGAGATCTCCTCCATACGTCGAGTGCGCAGGCCTGATCGCTCCGCGCCGGCTCACCGTCGCGGCGGGACCTCGATTCCCGCTCGAACCGCCGGGTGCCCGCGTCGACAGCGGGTCCAGCGCTCTTCGAGGTGTGCTGCGAAGCATCCCGCGAGTACGGATCAGTTCTCCCGGACGTCCACGGAAAGGGCGGGACACGCATGGACGGCATGGACCCATACCTGGAGATCTCCGACGAGGTGGCCACGGCGCTTGAGGAGAAACGGCCCGTGGTCGCCCTGGAGTCCTCCCTGATCACCGCCAGCCCCACGCTCGAACTGGCCCTGGACATCGAGAAGTCGGTGCGCGACGCGGGTGCCGTACCCGCGACGATCGGCATCGCCGACGGGCGCGTGCTGGTGGGCATGGACTCGGCCCGGATCGAGCAGGTCAGGAGCGCCGAGCGGGTGCAGAAGGTCAGCGCCCGCGACCTCGGACTCGCCCTCGCCGGCGGCGGCCTCGGCGCCACCACGGTCGCGGGCACCATCGTGATCGCCGAGCGGGCGGGCATCGAGGTGTTCGCGACCGCGGGCATCGGCGGCGTCCACCGACGGGCGCAGCAGACCTTCGACATCTCACCCGATCTGCTCCAGTTCACCCGCACCCGGATGACCGTCGTCTCGGCGGGCGCCAAGAGCATCCTGGACGCTCGGCTCACCGCCGAGTATCTGGAGACGGCGGGCGTGCCGGTGTTCGGCTACGGCACGGACCGGCTGCCGCTCTTCTATGTGCGCGGCGGTGACATCCCGGTCCAGCGCGTCGACGACCTGCGTCTGGCCGCACGGGCCGTGCGCACCCACTGGGCGGTCAACGGCGGCGGCACGGTGCTGCTGACCGTTCCGGTGGACGAGGCCGACGCGGTCGACGGGGCGCTCGTCGAGGAAGCCATCGCGCAGGCGCTGGCGGAGGCGGACCGCACCGGGGTCACCGGCAACCGGGTCAGCCCGTTCCTGATGCGCGCGGTCTCCAAGGCGACCAGGGGCCGCACGGCGGCGGCGGGCCGCTCGGTCCTGCTGGGGACCGCCAAGGTAGCGGGTGAGTTCGCGGTCGGCCTGAGCGCCGAGCGCGCGGCGGCGAGGGCGCGGCGGTGACGGCGGCACCGATGCCGGGCGTGCGGGGTCTCGTCCTCGACCTCGACGGCACCCTGGCCGACACCCCGCAGGCCATCGCGACGATCACGCTGAAGGTGCTGGCCGCCCGGGGCGTCGACGCGGACGAGAGCGCCGTGCGCCCGCTCATCGGCAGGCCGTTGGACCAGAACTTCGCGCGGCTGCTCGGGTGCGCGCCCGAGGATGCCGAGGTGGCGGCGGCGGTCGCCGAGTACCAGAGCCAGTTCCGCGCGCATCTGCAGGGGATCGCCCCCGAGGAACTGGCGTATCCGGATGTGCCGGAGGCCCTGCAGCATCTGCGTACCCGAGGCGTGCTGCTCGGCCTCGCCACCTCCAAGCCGCGCGGTGCGGCCGAGCGGATGCTGCGCCTGATGGGCGTGGACGAGCTGTTCCACGTGGTGGCCGGGCACGACAGCGTACGGCGCGGCAAGCCCGACCCCGAGATGGCCCTGCTCGTCGCCGACGGCCTCGGTCTCACCCCGGGCCAGTGCGTGGTCGTGGGCGACGGCGTCGCCGACGCCGGCATGGGCCGGGCCGCGGGGATGCGGGTGGTCGGCGTGTCGTACGGGGTGGCCGACGCCGCCGAGCTGACGGCGGCGGGCGCGGAGCGCGTCGTGGACTCCTTCGGTGAACTCGCCGCCCTCGTCACCCCCCGCGCCTGACCCCGACGACCCCGACGACCCCGTACAGATGAGGAGTTGAGATGACCCAGCCGACCACGACGGACCGCACGGTCCTGTGGCGCGACGACTTCGCGGACGGCCTGCGGGCGTCCGGCCCGGCCGCCCCCTGGCGGTTCGTGCAGGCCAATGCCGAACATGTCGCCGACGACGCCGTGATCACCACGGACGGCGACGGCCTGCGCCTGGTGTCCCCAGGGCGCAACAGCCGTACCGGAGAGCCCGCCTTCACCCGGACCGTCCCGCGCGAGAGCGGCGAGCCGGGCTCGATCCCCGGCTTCGCCGACCACGCCAAGTGGATCGCCTACGTCAACCGGCAGTCCTCCGCCGGCTTCCAGGGCTTCGACGCCGAGCCCGGCCGCGTCCTCTCCGTCGGGGCCACCGTGTCGGGGCGGACCTACGGCACCTCGGGGCACCCCTTCGGGGACGCCGTCGACGACCCGGACGACGATCTGCGGCTCGCCGGGTCGATGCTCAACAGCATCGACCCGGAGACCTCGGTCGCCTTCGACTTCATCCTGACCAACAAGGCGGTGCACGCCTTCTACGGGCGCACCAACTTCGCCAGGCGCCACCTCGGCGGCTACGGCTCGTTCGCCAACACCGTCCCGCTCGCCCGCCGTTCGCCCGGCGACCGGCACCACGTCGAGATCTCCTACGACCGCGCGGCCGGCACCGTGCGCTGGCTCCTGGAAGGCGAGGTGGTCCTCACCGTCGACCGCATCGGGCACCCCCTGGGCCGGGACACGCTCACCCTCGACGAGGGCGGCACCCCGGCCCTGGTCGAGCCCCGCCAGCTCAGCTTCGGCATGGGGATGCTGAGCCTGCTCGACGGCTCCTGGCCGACCGGCAAGGGCCTGGTCCGGCTCTCCCGCGCCACCACGTACTACCGGCCCGACCGGGGCGAGCCCGTCGAGCAGTCCTTCGTCGACGAGGACAGCCGGGACGAGAACAGGCTCTTCGGCCAGGGCGCCGAGCTCACCATCAGCGGCTTCACGGTGAGCAGCACGCCGAGCCCGTAACGGTGCCCGGATCGGTACGAGTCGTACGCGAGCGGGGCCGCCGGTGTCGTACCGGCGGCCCCGCTCAGCTGTGTGCCCTCACGCGTCCGCGGCGGCGGTCCGCGCCAGAGAGGCTGCCCCGAACCGGCGTGCGGCGGGCTCCCACTGGAGGACCGCGTGCCCCGCGCCGGCGTTGGCGTCGCGCCAGAACCGCTGCAGCTCGCCGTGGACGGACTGCGCACCGGTACCGCCGGTGCGCTGGAGCCGGTTCACGGCGTCGAGCAGCAGGTCCACCGCGGCGACGTGGTCACGCTGGGCGCGCGCGCCCGCCCACGCCTCGGCGAGCAGCCCGCGGTCGGCGTCCGACGCCGCACGGGTGAGCAGCAGCTCGGCCGCGTCGGTGAGGGCGGTGCTGCGGGCGAGGTCGAGCTCGGCCGTGCTGCCCTGGTCCGCCCCGGGCCGGGCGGCCCGCTTGCGCGCGAGGGCCCGCGACCACGCCTCGGCCGCGCCCCGCGCCGCGCCCAGGATGGGCGCCGCGAAGGTCAGACCGCTGACGTTCTGGAGCGGGACGCACAGGCTGTCCGGTGCCGTGCCCGGCGTGCGCCCGGAGGCCAGTTCGCCGCGCAGGAAGGAGTGGGCCCGCGGGACGAACACCTCGTCGAGGACGACGGTGTCGCTGCCCGTGCCCCGCATCCCGACCGTCTCCCAGGTCCGCTCGATGTCGTACGCGGACCGGGGCACGAGCAGGAAGCGCGCCTCCGGGTCGCCTCCCGGTACCGGTACCTGGGCGGCGAGCAGGGCGAAGTCGGAGGCGTGCACCCCGCTGACGTAGGGCCAGCGGCCGCTGAGGAGCCAGCCGCCGGGTGCGGCCTCGGCGCTGCCGCCGGGCACGAGCGCCCCCACGACCAGCGCGTCGGGCCCGTCCGCCCAGACGGTCCGCTGCCCCTCCTCGGGCAGGAAGCCCGCCATCCGCGAGAGTGTCGCCGTGACGGACGCGCACCATCCGGCGGACGGATCCTCCCGCGCGACCTGGGCGACCGCTTCGAAGCACGGCAGGAAGCCGCCTTCGTCACCGCCCCAGCGGGCGGCCACGAAGTGGCGGGCGAAACCCGCGCCGCGCAGCGCCTCGTACACCTTGGGGTGCAGCCGCCGCTCCCGGTCGCCCTCGCGGGCGTGCTCGGCGGCCAGCGGTGCCGCCTCGTGCGGACGGAGCGAACCGGGCTCTGCAGAACCGGGCTCTGTGGTCATCGGATTGGAGATCGTTTCGGACAACGGGGCTCCCCTCGGGAGTGTCGCGGCACGGCCCGCGACGGACGAAGGGCCCGAGCGTGGGCCGCGCGGGTCGAAAGTGCCTTGACGAGCGCTCGACAGCCCCCGGTCCGGGCCGGGCGGTCGTCCCTTCGCGTACACGGCCCGTACGCACAACGGTCTCCCCGGTCGACGGAGGGCGACCGGGGAGACCGGACGGACCGCGTCGGGGGACGCCGCGGACCGCGTATGGGGGTGTGCGTCAGTCCGACGCGGGGGGCGAGGTCACGCGCTCCGACCCGGCGGACGCCGACTCGTCCTGCGCGTCGGCCTGCTTCGGGGGCGCGGGGGCGGACGCGGGCCCGAACACCAGGCGCCCGGGCGGCAGGATGAGCGCGGCCGGCGCGGCCAGCACCCACAGGATCACCACGGTCACAAGACCCGCCACGGCCGCGTCCACGGAGGTGCCCTGGTCGTCGAGGCGCCCGAAGAACACCGTGCCGACGACGGCGATGCCGGTCGCGACGCCGATCTGGATCGCCGTGTTCACGAGTGCGGCGGCGGCACCGGCGTGCCGGCCCGGGGTCTTGGCCAGGACCGTGGTGACGAGCACGCCCGAGGTCATCGAGACCCCGAGGCCGGCGACCAGCAGTCCGGGCAGGATCTGCCAGGAGTGCAGCCCCGTCTCGTACCGCTTGAACGCCGCGAGGACCAGGCCCATGCCGCCCGCCGAGATCAGCGAGCCGACCACCGCGACCGGCCTGCCGAACTGCCGGATCTTGGGCGCGAAGGGCGTGAACAGGCCCACGCCGACCGCGAACGGCACCATGCTCAGGGCGGTGTGCAGCGGTGAGAAGCCCAGCCCGGTCTGGAGGTGAACGGTGATCACCAGGGTGTAGCCGGTACCGGCGAAGAACAGCACGGCCACCAGCAGACCGCCCAACGGGGCGCGTTCGCGCAGGAGTTGGGGATCGATCAGCGGGGCGTGGCCGCGCCTGGTGACACCGCGTTCGTACCACGCGAACACCCACAGCAGCGCCGGGCAGGCCGCCATCAGCGCGAAGCTCCACCAGGGCCAGCCCAGGGTGCGGCCCTCGACGAGCGGATAGAGCAGCGCCAGTACGGCGGCGGTGGCGATGGCCAGCCCGGGGATGTCGGTGGTGGCGGCGTGCTCGGCCCGCGAGTCGCGGCACAGGTAGTGCGTGGCGATCAACGCCGCGATGCCGATGGGGACGTTGACGAAGAAGATCGGCCGCCAGCCGAGGTCGAAGAGGTCGGCGTTGAGCAGCAGACCGCCGATGAGCGGGCCGCCGACACCGCCGATGGAGAAGTTGAGGCCGAAGATCGCCGCCGCCTTGGACTGCTCGGCGGGCGGGAACTCGACGCGCAGCATGGCGAGCACCTGGGGCACCATCAGGGCGGCGGAGGCGCCCTGGGCGATCCGCGCGGCCACCAGCATCTCGGGGTTGACCGCGAGGCCGGTGAGCGCGGAGGTGACGGTGAAGGCCACCAGGCCGAGCTGGAAGACGCGCAGTCGGCCGTACCGGTCACCGAGGCGGGAGGCGGTGATCATCCCGGAGGCGAAGGCGAGCACATACCCGGCGATGGACCATTCGAGCTGGGTGCTCGACGCGTGCAGTTCCCCCCTCAGCGAGGGCAGCGCCACATTGATCACGGTGGTGTCCACCAGATCCATGAAGACCGCCGACAGCGTGACGATGAACGCCGCCCACCGCCGGGGGTTGAACTCGGGTGCGGCGGTGGTGGGAGGTGAGGCTAAGGACATGGGCCATCCCTTTCCTGAGCAGGCCCGGAGCGCACGTGTCCGGTAGGGTGGACGAGCAAAGAGAGAGTTTGCTTTGAAAGCAAAGCTATAAGGGGGTCGGCGGGATGTCAACGGAGCGCGAGGCGGAGCGAAAGCGGCAGGCCGCCCGGGAGACCGGGATGAGCAGGGACGACGCGATCCGGGCCATGCTCGTGCTGATGCCGCGTGTCGCGCAGCGGCTGAAGCGCACCACCGTCCCCGAGCAGCTCCGCTCGATGAACCTGGCCCCGCGCCACCTCTCCCTCCTCTCCCACCTCGTCTTCGACGGCCCGGCCCTCGTCAACGAACTCGCGGCGCGCCTGGAGGTCGCCCCCACCACGGTGAGCCTCATGGTCGCGGACCTGAACCGGCAGGGCGTCGTCGAGCGCAAGGCCGACCCCTCCGACCGGCGGCGCACCATCGTCTCCCTCACCGAGGACCCGGAGACCCGCGAAGCCATCAACGGCTGGCTCGCACGCGGCGCCGACGCATGGGAGAAGGCCCTGGACCCGCTCACCCCGCAGGAGCGGGCCATGTTCGTGCGCACCATGGAGGCGTACGAGAGCGGAGCCTCCGGCGCGACGGAGTAAGCGGCCCCGCGGCGCGTCCGGCTGAGCCGGGCTCCGGTGCGACCGGGGTGGCGACCGAGCCGTGCTGGAGCGGGATTCGAGCCCCGGCCTCTGAGCTGTGCGCGGGACCGGGCACCCTGCCCGGTCCCCGGACCGCCTGGAGGGCACATGGGGCACGGAGTACTGGTCACCGGGGCCACCGGGACGGTGGGCCGCCATCTCGTCGGGCGGCTGCTCGCACACGGCGTCAGGGTCCGCGCCCTGTGCCGCAGTCCCGAAAGCGCGGCGGCGCTGCTGCCCCAAGGCGTGGAGATCGCACGCGGCGACCTGACCGACAGCGCCACGCTGGAGTCGGCGCTGCGGGGAGTGGACGCCGCCTTCGTCCTGCTGGCCGAGGACGCGGGCGAGGCTTTCGCCCGGGCCGCGCACCGCGCGGTGGGACTGCGGCAGCTCGTGGTCGTCTCCGCCGACGCCCCCCAGGGCCCGGGGTTCGACAACCCCCTCTTCGTCAAGCACGTACGAGGAGAGGCCCGGCTGCGGGCCACCGCTCTGCCGCTCACCGTTCTGCGACCCGGGCCCTTCGCCTCACTCGCCCTCCAGTGGGCTCCCGCCCTCGCGGCCGGCGACGTGGTGGGCGTGGTCCACCCCGACCTCGCCGTGCCGGTGATCGACCCGCGCGACATCGCCGAGGTCGCGGCCGCCGTGCTCCTGGGACCCGAGCCGCCGGGCGTACGGATACTGCCGCTCTCGGGACCCCAGGCGCTCGACGTCCACGCGCGCGTCCGCGTGCTCGGCGAGGTGCTCGGCCGCGAGCTGAAGGTGGCACGGATCGCGGAGGAGCAGTGGGTACGCCTGGCCGCCGGACGGATCCCGGAGGCCTATGCACGTCAACTCATCGAAGTGGAGCGCTACTTGATCCGGCGCCGACTGCCCGTCGTGGCGAGCGTGCGGGAGATCACCGGATCGGCGCCCCGGTCCTTCCGCACCTGGGCCCAGGACCACCTGGCAGCATTCAGCGCCCCGCACCGGGCGCCGTCATTCGAGGAGGCATCGTGAACACAGCAGTACGCAGCACCGACACCGCGGCGGCGGCATCGGCCGCCGACCCGGCCCGCTCCGGGCTCTACGCCGAGGTCCAGCTCTTCTACGCCCGCCAGGCACACCTCCTCGACGCCGTGCGGGCGGAGCCGTTCGCCCGCACCTTCACCCAGGACGGCGTGTTCGCACACTCCCCCGGCGTCCCCCCGGCCCGCGGGCACGCGGGCATCGCACGGGAGGTGCGCGAATACAACGAGCAGCGCTTCAAGTCGGCTCCGGTCCAGCGCCGGCACTGGTTCAACATGCTGGACGTGCGGGAGCAGCCGGACGGCAGTGTGCACACCGAGTTCTACGCGCTCGTCGTGACCACCCGCCCGGGTCAGCCCCAGCCGGTCATCTCGCCCAGCTGCGTGGTACGGGACGTCCTGGTCCGCGAGGACGGCGAACTGCGCACGCGCAGCCGCAAGGTGACGCAGGATCAGGAACTCTTCGACTAGGGCCTGTCCGGACACGCGCGCGGGGGTGGCCGGGGACGAGATGTCCCCGGCCACCCCCGAGCCGTCCGGCCCCGGCTCCGCCGGTCAGCCGTCCTGCCGTGGCGGGCCCGCCGCCTCCACCGCGGCGATCACCGCGCTCTGCGCCCGGTCACGCCACGCCGCCAGCGGCTCGTACGCGTACGAACCGAACGCCTCGTCCGCCTGGCTCAGCATCGTCTCCACGGTGAACTCGTCCACCGGCGGATTCCCCAGCCCGGCCCAACCGCGCTCCAGGCCCTGGCCCAGATGCTCCATCAGATGGCGCAGACCGCCGGGGCCGCCCCCCAGGTGGAAGGCGCGGAAGGGGCCCGCGACCGCCCAGCGGGAGCCGATAGAGGCGGTGACGATCTCGTCCAGCTCGCCGACCGTCACGACGCCCTCGCGCACCAGGTGGATGCTCTCGCGCAGCAGCGCCGACTGCAGCCGGTTCGCGACGAACCCGGGAACCGCGCGGCGCAGCACCACCGGTTTCTTGCCCAGGAACCGGTAGAAGTCCACGGCCGCCTCGATGTCGGCCGGCTTGGCGTCCTCGGCGGCGACGACCTCCACCAGCGGCACGATGTGCGGCGGGTTGAACGGATGCCCGACGATCACTCTGCCCGGCTCGTCGAGCGCGGCGCCGAGATCGGCGGGCAGCAGGGTGGACGTGGAGGAGAGCAGCAGCGCCTCGGGGGCCGCCCCGGCCGCCCGTCGGAAGATGTCCTGCTTGAGCGCCAGATCCTCTTGTACGTTCTCCTGCACGACCTGTGCCCCGGCCGCCGCCTCTTCCACCTCCCGGCAGAACGTGAGCCGCTCGGCCAGGAGCTCGGGCCCGACCGCACCGCCGGGCAGGGAGCGCGCGTACAGGTCGAGCGCGGCCGTCACATGCTCGCGCGCGTCCGCTCTGGTGCTGCTGATGCGGACGTCGAGGCCCTTGGCGGCGAACAGCGCGATCCAACCGAGGGCGATCGTTCCGGTGCCGAGGACCGCCACGGTGTCGGGCGCGGCCGCCGGGCGTGGTGTCGACCCGCTCATCACGCGGCCTGCCGTCGCGGCGTCGGGCCCGAGCCGAGCACCTGTTGGTGCAGCCGCTGCACCCGTGGCGACGGCTCCACACCCAACTCGCTGACCAGCGTGGTGCGCAGCCGCTGGAAGGCCTCCAGGGCCCGCCAGGTGTGGCCCGCCCGGTGCAGCGCCGTGATCAGATGGCCGCAGATGATCTCGTTGAGCGGATACTGCGCGGTCAACATCAGGAGCTCGCCCAGGATCTCGCCGTGCCGGCCCAGTCGCAGGTCGGCCTCGATGCGCAGTTCGTGCGCGCGCGTCCGGGCCTCGTTCATACCGATGATCTCGGTCTCCAGGATGCTGCCCGCGGGAACGTCGGCCAGCGCCGGGCCCTGCCACAGGTCGAGCGCCTCGCCCAGGAGCATCGACGCCTTCGCGTCGTCCCCGGCCGCCAGGGCTCTGCTCCCCGCTGCCGACCGTTCCTGGAACGTGCCGAAGTCGAAGTCCACGACCGGCCCGTTCAGCTGGTAGCTGCCGAAGCGGGTCGCGAGCACGTCCTTCGCGGAGAGTTCCGCCCGGTGGGGAATGGCTTTGGTGACCAGGCGGCGCAGCTGGAGCACGTAAGTCTGCAAGGTGGTCTGGGCGCTGCGCGGAATGTGCTCGCCCCAAATCTCCTCCATCAAGGTGGGTACCGGGACGATCCGCCCCGTGCGCAGGGCGAGAAGCGCGAGCAGCTGCCGGGGTTTGCCGGCGCTCGGCACGATCGAAACACCATCGATTTGGACCTTCAGCGGACCCAATACTTCGATTTCCACGCGAGGACCTCCATATGGGAATTGCTGACGCCCTCGAGTGTGGCACGAGGGTTCATGGAGATCCCAGTGAGATGTTCATGGACTCACAGGAGTTATTCATGGTTTGGATGGTGGACCATTTGCATCACCTGGGGAATCGCAGGGCGTCCGGAGAATCACAAGAGCCCGAACTCCCGGGCCGTCCTGATGGCGTCGATGCGATTGCGTGCGTTGAGCTTGCTCACGATCGTGGTGAGGTAATTGCGCACGGTCCCCACCGACAGATGCAACTGCCGGGCGATGTGGCCCGCGTCGTGGCCGTCGGCGGTCAGCCGCAGCACCTCGGTCTCGCGCGGAGTGAGCAGTCGCGCCCCGGAGTCCAGGGCGCTCAGCGCGAGCCCCGAGTCGAACACCCGCTGACCTGCCACGACTTTACGCACCGCGTCGGCGAGCTCGTCCGGGGGCGAGTCCTTCAGGAGCAGCCCGTCCACCCGGCCGTCCAGGGCCCGGCGCAGCATCGCGGGCCTGCCGATCCCGGTCAGGAGGAGAATCCGGCATTCTGGAAGGCTCTTGCGTAATTGCTCCGCGGCGGTCAGGCCGTCAATACCCGGCAGATCGACGTCGAGAATGGCCACGGTCGGGCGGCTGCGCAGCGCGGTGTGCAGGATCTCATCGCCTCTGCCCACCTCGGCGACGACGGTGAAGTCCGCCTCCAGCTCCAGCAGAGCGACCAGCGCTCCCCGGACCATGTGCACGTCTTCGGCCACCAGCAGGCGTATCACGAGTGCCGTCCCCCCTGTGTCATCGTCCGCGCCCGCCCCCCGTACCGCCAGCCCACACTACTCCGCGCCAGTGGATCACCGGGGTCGACTATCGGCCAAACCAATGCAGCAGAGTAAGAGTTCGGCCGGTGCCGTCACCGAGTACGCCTCGAGGGGGCCTCGACCGGGCGCTCCCACGCTGAGGCGCTTCCCATTCCCACGGATACCGAACGCTGAAGTGGAGAGGGTTTGATGCGAACCGTCAGGACTGCCCCTCATGCGGATACCGGCGGCGCCGGGGGGCACAGCAGAATTCTCGGAATCGGCGGATACCGCCCCCGGCGGGTGGTCGGCAACGCCGAGCTGTGCGAGGCGATCGACTCCACCGAGGAGTGGATCGAGACCCGCTCCGGGATCCGCGAACGCCGCTTCGCGGCGGCGGACGAGACGCTGCACTCGATGGCCGTCGCGGCCGCCGGGAAGGCCCTCGCCGCGGCCGGCGTCGACCCGATGCGGATCGACCTCGTCCTCCTCGCCAGCATGTCCCAACTCGACCAGACACCACCGCTGTCGGCGCGGGTCGCCCACGCACTCGGCGCCCGGGCGGCCGCGGCGATCGACCTGTCGGCCGCATGCGCCGGCTTCTGCCACGCCCTCGCCCTCGCCTCGGACGCGGTACGCGCGGGCAGCGCCCGGCACGTCCTGGTCATCGGCGCGGAGCGGATGACCGACATCGTGGAGCGCACCGACCGGGGCAGCGCCTTCCTCTTCGCGGACGGCGCCGGAGCCGTGGTCGTCGCAGGCGCGGACGCACCCGGCATCGGACCGGTCGTGCGGCGCGCGGACGGCGCCTACAGCGAGGCCCTGCGGATGACCGCCCCGTGGGGCGACAGCACGGGCGTGCGGCCCTGGATGAGGATGGACGGCCGCAGGATCTTCCGCTGGGCGATGGACGAGGTGGCGCCGGCGGCGGCCGAGGCGTTGCGGGCGGCGGGCGTGACACCCGACGGGCTCGGCGCCTTCGTCCCGCACCAGGCGAACCTGCGGATCATCGACCTCATGGCGGAGCGCCTGGGCCTGGGCTCCCGTACGGCGGTCGCCCGCGACGTCGTCCGGATGGGCAACACCTCCGCCGCCTCGATCCCCCTCGCCCTGGAGGCCCTGCTCGCCGAAGGACGGGCGGTCGGCGGCGACACGGCTCTCCTCGTCGGCTTCGGCGCCGGGCTCAACTACGCGGCCCAGGTGGTGGTCCTGCCGTGACCGAGAGGAACGCGACCGTACGTCCGACGGCGTCCGACAGCTTCCGCTCCGCGATGGCGCGCTGCGCGGCCGGAGTGGTGGTGGCGACCACCCGGGACGCGGCCGGCAGGCCGTGGGGGTTCACCGCCACCTCGTTCTGCTCCGTCTCCCTCGAACCGCCGCTGATCCTGGTGTGCGTGGCGCAGAGCGCCAGCGGTTACGGGGCGTTCATCGAGTGCGCTGAGTTCGCGGTGAGCGTCCTGCGCGAGGACCAACAAGAGGTCGCCACCCGCTTCGCCCGCAGCGGCGCCGACAAGTTCCTGCCCGCGCAGACCACGACAACTCCGGCGCTGCTACCGGCGGTTGCCGACGCACTGTGCGGGCTGGACTGCCGGGTGCACGCCCGGTACGAAGCGGGTGACCACCTGATCCTGGTGGGCCGGGTCACGGACGTACGCGTACGGAACGGCGCGCCCCTGATCCACCACGACCGCGCGTTCCGTACGCTGCGCCCCTAGGAACGGTGGAGCGCCCGTGCGTGCCACTCCTGGAGTGCGCGCACGGGCGCACCGTCCAGTGACCACCGGAGGGCGTCGATGCCTTGGACGGCGGCTGCGAGGGCCTGGACGGTGGTCAGGCACGGGACGCTGCGCGCCACCGCCGCGGTGCGGATTTCGTAGCCGTCGAGGCGGCCGCCGGTGCCGTAGGGGGTGTTGACGATGAGGTCGACCTGACCGTCGTGGATGAGCTGGACGATCGTCTTCTCACCGCCCGGGCCTTCACCCTCGGACTGCTTGCGCACGACGGTGGCGTTGATGCCGTTGCGCTTGAGGACCTCCGCGGTACCCGAGGTGGCGAGGAGTTCGAAGCCGTGAGCGACGAGCTCACGCGCCGGGAAGATCATCGAGCGCTTGTCACGGTTGGCGACCGAGATGAACGCACGCCCCTTCGTCGGCAGCGGGCCGTAGGCGCCTGCCTGGGACTTGGCGTAGGCGGTGCCGAAGACCGAGTCGATGCCCATGACCTCGCCGGTGGAGCGCATCTCCGGCCCGAGCACGGTGTCGACACCACGGCCGTGGATGTCGCGGAAGCGGCTCCAGGGCATCACCGCCTCCTTCACCGAGATCGGCGCGTCCAGCGGCAGCGTGCCGCCGTCGCCGTTCTTCGGCAGCAGGCCCTCCGCTCGCAGCTCGGCGATGGTGGCGCCCAGCGAGATGCGGGCGGCGGCCTTGGCGAGCGGCACCGCGGTCGCCTTCGAGGTGAAGGGGACCGTGCGCGAGGCGCGCGGGTTGGCCTCCAGGACGTAGAGGATGTCGCCTGCCATCGCGAACTGGATGTTGATCAGGCCGCGCACGCCGACGCCCTTGGCGATGGCCTCGGTGGAGGCGCGCAGGCGCTTGATGTCGTGGCCGCCGAGGGTGATGGGGGGCAGGGCGCAGGCGGAGTCGCCGGAGTGGATGCCGGCTTCCTCGATGTGCTCCATGACGCCGCCGAGGTAGAGCTCTTCGCCGTCGTAGAGGGCATCGACGTCGATCTCGATGGCGTCGTCCAGGAAACGGTCGACCAGGACCGGGCGGGTCGGGGAGATCTCGGTGGACTCCGCGATATACGCCTCAAGGCGGGTCTCGTCGTAGACGATCTCCATGCCGCGGCCGCCGAGCACGTACGAGGGGCGCACCAGCACGGGGTAGCCGATCTCGTCCGCGATGGCCTTCGCACCCGCGAAGGTGGTGGCGGTGCCGTGCTTGGGGGCGGGCAGCCCCGCCTCGGCCAGGACCTGGCCGAAGGCGCCGCGGTCCTCGGCGGCGTGGATGGCCTCCGGCGGGGTGCCGACGACCGGGACGCCGTTGTCCTTGAGCGCCTGGGCCAGGCCCAGCGGGGTCTGACCGCCCAGCTGCACCACCACGCCCGCGACGGGACCGGCCAGCGTCTCGGCGTGGACGATCTCCAGGACGTCTTCGAGGGTGAGCGGCTCGAAGTAGAGGCGGTCGGAGGTGTCGTAGTCGGTGGAGACGGTCTCCGGGTTGCAGTTGACCATCACCGTCTCGTAGCCCGCGTCGCTCAGCGCGAAGGAGGCGTGCACACAGGAGTAGTCGAACTCGATGCCCTGCCCGATACGGTTCGGGCCCGAGCCCAGGATGATCACCGCGGGCTTCTCGCGCGGTGCGACCTCGGACTCCTCGTCGTAGGAGGAGTAGAAGTACGGGGTCTTCGCGGCGAACTCGGCGGCGCAGGTGTCGACCGTCTTGTAGACGGGGCGCACCCCCAGGGCGTGGCGCACCTCGCGCACCACGTCCTCGCGCAGGCCCCGGATCTCGGCGATCTGGGCGTCCGAGAAGCCGTGCCGCTTGGCCTCGGCCAGCAGCTCGGGCTCCAGCTTGGCGGCGTCCGCGAGCCCGTCCGCGATCTCCTTGATCAGGAAGAGCTGGTCCACGAACCACGGGTCGATCTTCGTGGCGTCGAAGACCTCCTCGGGCGTGGCCCCGGCGCGGATGGCCTGCATGACCGTGTTGATCCGGCCGTCGGTCGGGCGCACCGCCTCTTCGAGAAGGAGCTTCTTGTCACCGGGCTCGCCGGTGAAGGTGAACTGCGAGCCCTTCTTCTCCAGCGAGCGCAGCGCCTTCTGCAAAGCCTCGGTGAAGTTCCGGCCGATCGCCATGGCCTCGCCCACCGACTTCATGGTGGTGGTCAGCGTGGAGTCGGCGGAGGGGAACTTCTCGAAGGCGAAGCGGGGGGCCTTGACCACGACGTAGTCGAGGGTCGGCTCGAAGGAGGCCGGGGTCTTCTCGGTGATGTCGTTCGGGATCTCGTCCAGCGTGTAACCCACGGCCAGCTTCGCCGCGATCTTCGCGATCGGGAAACCGGTCGCCTTCGAGGCGAGTGCGGAGGAGCGCGAGACACGCGGGTTCATCTCGATCACAATGATCCGGCCGTCATCCGGGTTCACCGCGAACTGGATGTTGCAGCCACCCGTATCCACACCCACCTCACGGATGATCGCGATACCGATGTCACGCAGCCGCTGATACTCACGGTCGGTCAGCGTCATCGACGGCGCCACCGTGATCGAATCACCCGTGTGCACACCCATCGGGTCGAAGTTCTCAATCGAACAGACGACCACGACGTTGTCGTGCTTGTCCCGCATCAGCTCCAGCTCGTACTCCTTCCAGCCGAGGATGGACTCCTCCAGGAGCACCTCGGTGGTCGGGGAGAGCGTGAGGCCCTGCCCGGCGATGCGGCGCAGCTCCTCCTCATCATGCGCGAAGCCGGAACCGGCGCCGCCCATCGTGAACGAGGGCCGCACCACGACGGGGTAGCCGCCGAGGGTCTCGACGCCCGCGATGACGTCGTCCATCGAGTGGCAGATCACCGAACGGGCCGACTCGCCGTAGCCGATCTTCGCCTTGACGGCCTCGACGACGCCCTTGAACAGGTCGCGGTCCTCACCCTTGTTGATCGCCTCGACGTTCGCGCCGATCAGCTCGACGCCGTACTTCTCCAGCACCCCCTGCTCGTGCATGGAGATCGCGGTGTTCAGCGCGGTCTGGCCGCCCAGCGTCGGCAGCAGCGCGTCGGGGCGCTCCTTCGCGATGATCTTCTCGACGAACTCCGGGGTGATCGGCTCGACATACGTGGCGTCGGCGATCTCCGGATCCGTCATGATCGTGGCCGGGTTGGAGTTGACCAGGATCACCCGCAGGCCCTCGGCCTTCAGCACACGGCAGGCCTGGGTGCCGGAGTAGTCGAACTCCGCTGCCTGGCCGATGACGATCGGGCCGGAGCCGATGACCAGGACGGACTGGATATCGGTGCGCTTAGGCACGGCGGTGGTTCCAGTAGGTCCGGACCGACGGGTCGGGCCTGCGCTTCAGGGGGTCGCGCAACAGCCGTACCGCCAGGCCGACCGGTGTGACGACCAGCAGATAGACGAGGGCGAGCAGCGTCGAGACGAACACCCGGTGTGCGGGAGCCATGGGGAGAACCCTTTCGTTCGGTCTTCTATCAGCGGAGTCCGTGAACCGTCGCGCGGAGTCGGTGAACCGTCAGTCCAGCGGGATCAGCTCGCGCCAGTCCTCCTTCTCGGACCACTCGGGCTGAGCGGTCTTCTCCAGCAGGAAGTCACCCATGGCCAAGGTGTCGATGTTGGTACGCATGAAGCACCGGTACGCGTCCTCCGGGGTGGCAACGATGGGCTCGCCCCGTACGTTGAAGGAGGTGTTGACCAGCACCGGGCACCCGGTCGTCGCGTGGAAGTCCCGCAGCAGCCGGTGCAGCCGCGCGTCCTGCTCGGCGGTGACCGTCTGGACCCGCGCCGAGTGGTCGACGTGGGTGACCGCCGGGATGGTGGAGCGGGGGATGCGGAGCCGGTCCAGGCCCTGGGCGGCTTCCGGCGCACTGTCCGGTTCGGCGGTGTGTACGCGCTGTTGTTCGGCGATGGGGGCGACGATCAGCATGTACGGGCTCGGCTGGTTCAACTGGAAGTAGTCCCGGGCGTGTTCGGCGAGCACGATGGGAGCGAACGGGCGGAAGGACTCCCGGAACTTGATCTTCTGGTTCATCACGGACTGCATCGCGGGGTTGCGCGGGTCGCCGAGGATGGAGCGTGCGCCGAGGGCTCGTGGGCCGAACTCCATGCGCCCCTGGAACCATCCGACCACCTTGCCCTCCGCCAACTGCTCGGCCACCCGGCGCGAGAGCTCGTCGGGGCTCAGCCGGGTGTGCGGGATCGCGAGGGCGTCGAGATACGCCTGGACGCGGTCGTTGTCGAAACCGGGGCCGAGGCGTGAACCGCGCATCGCATCACTTGAGGCGCGGGTCAGGGTCCGGTCCCGGGGCCTTCCGCGCTGGGCCAGCAGGGCCGCACCGAGCGCGCCGCCGGCGTCCCCCGCCGCGGGCTGCACCCATACCTCGTCGAAGATCTCGCGTTCCACGATGCGCCCGTTGGCCACGCAGTTCAGGGCCACCCCGCCCGCCATGCACAACCTGGACTCCCCCGTGAGCTCGCGGGCCGTCCGGGCCAGCTTGAGCATGATCTCCTCGGTGACCAGCTGCACCGACGCCGCGAGGTCGAACTCCCGCTGGGTGAGCGGCCCTTCGGGCTCGCGACGCGGCCCGCCGAACAGCTCCTCGAACGCCCGGCCCGTCATCACCTGCCCGTACAGGAACTCGAAGTAGCGGGTGTCGAGCCGGAACGAGCCGTCGTCCTTCACGTCGACGAGGTTCTCGCGGATCACTCCGGCGTGGACGGGCCTGCCGTACGGGGCGAGGCCCATCAGCTTGTACTCACCGGAGTCCACCTTGAATCCGCAGAAGTACGTGAACGCCGAGTACAGCATTCCGAGGGAGTGCGGGAAGGAGAGGTCGGCGACCGGTGCGACCAGGTCGCCCCGGCCGTGCCAGATGGACGTCGTGGTCCATTCGCCCACCCCGTCCACACAGAGCACGGCCGCCGACTCGTACGGGCTGGGCAGGAACGCCGAGGCCGCGTGGGACTCGTGGTGTTCGAAGGACTCGATCTCCGGTACGGGGCCGAGGCCCAGCCCCGCCAGCTGGTCCTTGACCGTGCTGATCGTCCGCATCTTCCAGCTCAGCCAGCCCGGCATGACGTCGCGGAAGGAGGTGAGGGAGCGCGGCGCGGTGCCCAAGTATGTGGCCAGTACCCGGCGGAACTTCCGGGAGGGGCGCTCGTAGTAGGCGATGCGGTCGAGGTCACCGAGGGTCAGCCCGCCCTCGTCCAGGCAGTAGCGCAGGGCGAGTTCGGGGAAGGCGGAGTCGTGGCGGCGTCGGCTGAAGCGCTCCTCCTGGGCCGCCGCAGTGATGCCGTCGCCGGTGACCAGGGCGGCGGCGCTGTCGTGGTAGAAGGCCGAAAGGCCCAGAACGGTGGTGGCCGGTGCGTTGGTGGCCATGCAGAGGTCAGCTCCTCATATCCGAGAGGTGCGGGTTGGACGGCGTGTGCGGTGGGCGCGGCGGCCGCGGAGCGTCGCGTACAGCTCGGCGGCCGTGCCATCGGGTGGGTTGAGCGAGCGATAGCCCACCCTGATCCGGTCCCAGACGGCCTCCTGCTGGCCGGGCCCGAGCACTGCGGGGAGATCGCCGAGATAGGCGTCGATGGCGTCGGCCGCCCAGGCCGAGTGGCCGGTGGCCACGTTGTCGATCGTGTTGTGCAGGTCCACGAACTGGGTGCTGAATCCGTGGTGGCGCAGCGCCACGCGCGCGTCGCGGTAGCTGCCGCCGACTCCGGAGAGCTCCATGGCGAGGTTCAGGCCGAGGATCTCCGGCATGAAGGTCTCGGGGAAGCGGGAGACGCTCAGCCAGAAGGCCGGCATGGCGAAGGCCTCGTCGCGGAATCCGGGCCAGGCGCTGAACTCCCGTGACGCGGTGGGCGGAAGGTCGATGCCCATGTCGCGCAGCAGCGCGCGGTAGATGCGCGGATGGTTGAGCTCCGACTCGCCGTTGCCGAGCTCGTCCCAGTAGGTACGGAAGAGGAAGTGGCCCGAGCGGGACGAGGCGTGCTGGTAGTCGGTGAACCCCTGGAGCCAGCCGCCGTCGATCATGATGAGCGGGGCGAGTTGGAGCGTCGAGTCGATGAGCTCCGCGCGGGTGGGCAGCACGGCCTCGCCCCGCCGGAAGCTCTCCGCGTGCCGGTCGTGCGCGCGGGCCAGCCACTCCCGTAACCCGTTCTCCGGGTCCCAGCGGGGCGGCAGCTGTTCCGGCGCGCGGTCCATGGCGTAGCGGGAGCGGGCGAGCCAGCGGGTCGCGTACCCGTGGGCGAAACCGCGCAGCTCGGCCGAGTCCTCGCGGCCGAGGAGGGCGCGGTAGGCCGCGCGGGCCGCGGCGGTGGTCAAGGAGCGCGGCGGCGCGGCTGGGAGCGCGGTCGCCCTCGCCGACTCGGCCGCGAGGTCGCTTCCCTGGGTGTGCCAGGAGTCCTGGGCGCGGTGCAGGTCCCGGTGGGTGGCGGACTCGGCACCCGGCAGCGGATGAAGGACCGATCCCTCCTCGGGCAGGAGGGCGATCCACCGGTGGAGCGTGGCGATCTCCTCCTCGGTGAAGATGCGGAACATCGGTCCCTTCGGTCCGATGAGCCGCCCGAGCAGAGGGCTCGCCTCCGGTTTTCCGGGGCGTACGAGACGGCTCTTGGCGAGCGCCGTCAGGAACGGCCGCGGCCCCGCTTCCACATCCGCGAACCACTCGGAGAGCGGGCGCCCGGCGAGTTTGAAGCGGGAGTGATAGACGGCGGCCTGCCGGGCCCGGGCGTGAATCAGCCGCCAGACCCCGTAGTCGGGGTGCCGGGACAGCGCCGCCTCGCGGTGCAACTCCTCGCTCCACAGCCGTATTTCGCGCTGGGCCCAGCGGAAGCCGCCGAGGAGCCGGCGTGTTGCGGCCTCGCCGCCGGCCGGCCCTTCGACGGCGTACCGGTCCTCCCGGTACGCGCGCGTCGCGGCAAGCGAGAGTTCGCGGCCGGAAGCCGCGGCGCCCGGGCGCGCACCGCCCATGTCGAGGGCGTCCCGCTCCACCCCCTCGGAGCCGCCCGCGTCCAGCGCCGCCGCGAGGGGCGGCAGCAGGCCCACGGCGCGCAGGCACAGGTCGGCCCCCAGGATCTCCGGCAGGAACGTGACGGGGCGTCGGCTCATGGCGAGCAGCAGCGCGGGCAGCCGGAAGCTGAAGCCCTCGATGTACTCGCTGCTCGCCAGTTGCACACCCGGCAGCTCCTCCACGATCCCGTGCCCGCGCAGCAGTGCGCGGTATTCACTGCCCCGGTCCGCCAGCGGACGGCCCGCGCCGACGTCGGACGCGTACAGCGAGAGCACTCTGAGGACCGGTTCCGTCTCGGAGTTGCCGGGAGCGGCGATCCACTGGAGCCAGGCTCCGGCGGAGAGGGCGAGCGGAGCGCAGTTGCGCAGGACGCGGCGCACGGTCTCCTGCTGCTCGGGCCCGGCGGGCCCGGAAGCACGGGCGGCCAGGACGCCGCGGAAGCGCTCGGCCTCCTGCGCGCTCCAGCGCCCGGCCGCCTCGATCAGCGTGGGCAGCTCCTGCCCGTGGTCCCCCGTGTCCCCGTCGTCCGCCGCCAGGGCCGTGCGTACGTGGCGGAGGTCGTCGGTGCCGAGCGACAGCGGGCCCTCGGGGGCAAGGGCGCGCAGATAGAGGCTGCGGTAGCGGGAAGACATGACGGTGGCAGACCTTCCCCTCAGAACATCGGGTAGATGGAACTGTCGTTGCGGCGCTTCTTCTTGCGTCGTTTGAACAGCGCGGCGAGCTTTCGGAGCATGGCTGATCACCTCGCTTTCGAGGGGGCGGGTGGGGACTGGTGCCGGGATTCAGCGGTCGAGCCCGAACTCGTCCTGGATGAGGCCGGTGACCACGCGGTTTCCCTCGTCGGTGAGGTGCGTCTGGTCGAGGAAGAGCCAGCGGTCGCGGTCCGGCGACGCGTTCAACGCCCGGGCGGCGTCCAGGAACGGCACCCCGCGCTGCTTGCAGGCGGCTTCCACCTGCTCGGCGTAGGCGGAGTGGACGGCGGGGTCGAGGATCTGCTTGAAGAGGTCCCACATCCGGGCGCGCTCGGTGTCGTTCTCCTCGATGAGGAGCCGCTCCTGCTCGGTGAGGCGCTTCCCGGTCCAGGACGCGGTGGGTTGGAGTACGTACCGGACCCGGGCGCCGGTCGGCGCGGCCAGTTCGAGGAGCCGGTCGAGATCGCGTGCCGTGTTGCGCAGCGCGATGGCGATCCGCTCCTCGGGGTCCGCGAGCTCCGGCTTCTCCTCCTCCACCACGCCGCCGCGGCCGATGCGGCGGGCCGCCTGGACCAGCTTTCCGCGTGCCCAGCCGGGCTGACCGCCCTGGTCCACGCCGGAGGAGCCGAGCTGGCGGAAGAATTCGCCGGAGAAGAAGAACTGCCCGTAACCGGAAGCGGCCATGGGCAGTCCCGCCACGACCAGGTTGTTGAGCCCGGAGAAGACGATGATGTCGCGAATGTCGGGGAGCAGATCGCGGTGCATCAGGAAGATCAGGAGTTCCTGGGCCGAATTGAAGGCGGGTGCCGCGAGATTGAGCCAGGTGGCCGAGGACGGCCCCTGCGAAAGCAGCGAGGAGAGGGTGGTGGCGTCGCTGGTGGCCCCGAAACCAAATGCCGGGGAGGCGCCGAGAAGGACGCTCACATCTCCCTTGGGCAGCGTTCCCCTCAGCGAGAACGACCCCGATTTCCCCGCCGACATACGGAAACCGCCCGCATCGGTGTTCACCACCGGGGAGCGGAAGTCGGGGCGGTTGAAGAACATGACGTACGGCATCCAGCGGATGTCACCCGTGGCGAATTCCTCGTAATGCCTCATGTGCGGAGTCAGCTTCTTCTGCTGTTCCACTGGTTCCCCTTAGAGCCGATGGGAGCCAACGGTGGGACCGAATACGTCCGGGCATTCGGTCCCACTAATTCCGTTCGCTCGGCTGTCGACTCTCGGGACCGGGGCTCGAGCACGGCTCGAAAGCCGTCGGAGCAGAGGTGGGCTCTTGCTGCAGCAGGGGGCATTCGGCCTCGAGGCGGAACCAGTCGCCCTCCACCGAGGTGCGCAGGCTGCCGCCGACGGCCTCCAGCCGAGCCGCCATGTTGTCGAGTCCGCTGCCCCGGCGCTCCGAGACAAGGGGCGCGCGCTCGGCGGACGCGCCGTCATTGGCGACACTGAGCCGGATCGTGCGGCCGCGCAGCGTGGAGTGGCGCTTGAGGTGGATGTGGCACTGCGATGCCTGGCTGTGCCGCAGCAGATTGGTGACGGCCTCGCGCAGTACGACGGCGAGCGCAGCGCTGACGCGGGGCTCCACCTTGTCGAACTCGCCCTGCACGCTCACCGTGAGCCCGGCGGAGTCCAGCACCCGGGAGGCGAGTTCGAGCTCCTTGGGCAGCAGCATTCTGCGGTTGCCGTGTACCACCGACCGGACCTCGGCGAGCGTTCTGCGGGTGATCTCCAGCGACTCGGAGAGCTCGCGCCTCGCCCGCTCGTCGTTGGTGCCGATCAGCCGGTACGAGAGCTCGCTCTTCAGGGTGATCGCGGAGAGGCTGTAGCTCAGTACGTCGTGCAGATCCTGGGTGAACCGCAGGCGCTCCTTCGACACCGCCACCCAAGCCGTCTCCGCACGCCGCCGGTGCAGATCGAAGACCAGATCCCCAAGTCTGCTCAGCGCGAAGGTGATCAGACCCACGGCACAGGTGGCCAGCGCCATGAAGAGGGTGGTGAGGAGGTCGTCCCCTTCCGCCAGCGCGATCAGGACGACGGCACCCGTGATGAGCCCGAAGAAGAGCCAGCCCATCCGGGGGCCGAGAATGACGGTCGCGGCGCCGGCCAGGAATCCGCACATGATGCCCGACTGACGGCCGGTCTGAACGGGCGCGAAGGCGATGAACGCCTGTATCCACAGTGTCCAGCACCCGTACCGGGCCCGTAACCGCTGGGTGTACGGACTGCAGTGGAGCATCTGTATCGCATAACAACAGACCATCAGCACGACGGAACTGTACGAATCGATTGAACTGTGGGACGTCTTCAGGAGGTTGGCCGTACCGATGGCCGCGAATCCCGCGTAGACCGCTGCCATCAGGTACACCGCATACCGGGGTGCCATCATCGCGGAACGGGGAGGTCGAGCGAGTTACCCGCCAACAGCTCGATGGATTTCTCCCGCATACCAACCATCTGGGTACCTCGCGCTTCTGGGGGGTGAGCAAAAAGACACGCGATCAAGACTCCTACCCGGGGCTGTTAAACGTAAAACCGGAATCTGTGCCGCGTACACATAGGTGGCTGAAACAGCGTGGGTACGGAGGGTGGGCCCCAGGGAGGCTCCACCGCGAGTGGAGGGTCCGCGCCTGTCATGCGTGGCATGCGTGCCATGCGTGTCGCGGGTGGGACGCGGGTCAGGCACGAGGAAGCGGAGCCGCCGCGGGAGGTGCGGGAATGGCTGATCCTCATGAACTCGACGTCAGCGCAAGGGACATGCTGCTGTCTGTCTTCGAGAGCGCGCGGAGCTCACTCGTGGCACGGGTGGGGAACCGCGATACGTCCGACTGGCCGTTGACGGCCCCTTCCCGCGCGGAGCCGCCCTCGCCGACCACGGGTGATCGGGCGGCCACGGGTGATCGGGGGCGGGCCGATGCCGATGTCGATGTCGATGTCGATGTCGATGTCGATGTCGATGTCGATGTCGATGTCGACGGTGTGCTCGTCGGAGGCCGGCCCTGGCGTCGACGTCGCTGACGCTTCCCGTCTCTCACGAGGGGTAGCCAAAACTCCCCGTCTGGCAGGCGACCCATCGAGCGTCGCCGGCAAGGTCATCGTCCGTGAACCTGACGGTGGACGACGGCCCCGTCAGACGCGTCCCGCCTGCCTGCGGGTGCTCAGGTGCTCAGGTGCTCAGGTGCTCAGGTGCTCAGGTCGGTGTCACCTCGCGGCACGACCGGTCGACCTCACCACCATGATCACCATGGCCACCACGTCCAATCACGATGACTCACAATCAAACGCACCAATCAGAGAACTGCTTCAGAACAACACAGTCAAGGGTCTCGACATCCCCTCTCCGTATTACGGCACAGACGGTGAGCCGCGAGCGCCTGAGTGAGCGACACATCCCATGTATGTCCGTCCAATTGGGCGCGCGGCGCCCCTTGACCGCCCGGTTCGATCGGGGCAAGCTCTTCCACGGCCCCAGCGAGCCGGGGCCGCACTATGCGGGCCGACGGCGACTCTCGCGGCATCCATCCAATGTATTGGTTCCAGGGTCGCCGCCCTCAGCGCCGGCGTCCCGCAGACAAGCGTTGCAGCGCGGCAGGCAGAAGCGAACAAAAGCAAACACGGCAGCAGAGACATGGGGGGCTTCTCGATGAGCGCGCCCTCACCGCCGGAACTGACCGTCCCGTGCGGAACGGGAGTCTCAACTGTCGAGCCAGCCCGACAGTCCGGAGTCCTGGGTGGGTCCCGGCCGGAGCGGCACGGCATGCCGAAGAGCCGAGCGGTTCGGCAGGCGGCCACCCGTCCGGCGGCGGCAGGCACACGCGTAGGCATCTCGCAGGTCGTGGCCACACGGGCTACAACGCCAACGACCCGACGATCAGCCACCGATTCACCACCGCGATCGTCAAGGGTGATTCCAACCGCTGGGAGACCTGCGGCGGCGACGCCCGGTCCGGCGACTGTCGACCTTCTGCGACGGCGCACGTCCCAACTCCGCCGGCTACGACCCGACGAAGAAACAGGGCGTCCCCCAACCGCCTCAACCCCTCAACCCCTCAACCCCTCAACCCCCAAGGAGACTTCGTGAACGACACGACAAAGGCCCCGCTTCGCCACCGGCAACGTCCAGAGACCGCTGGACGGCCGAACGCTCCAGCCGACTCAGAAAGCCGGCAGGGTGCCTACCGTCCCGACCGCAACCGCCTCCGTACGGCCCAGCGCCTGATCGCCGGCTCGGCGGCCGCAACCCTGGCGCTGCTGGGGCTGCTGACCGGCGGCACGGCCCAGGCCGCATCACCGACGCAGGCCGCGTCACCGACGCAGGCCACCCCGGCCGCGTCGGGCACCAGCCAGTTCCGCGGAGTGAACTGGGCAGATCCCAGGGACAACTTCATCACCGGCCCGAACCTCCCCGTCGACCTGTCGGAGTCGGACGACTACGCCACCGTGTACAAGAAGTCCACGGCCATCCTCAAGGGCTTCCAGAACCTGGGGGCCAACACCGTCCGCATGGGATTCAACGCGGCGACCACCTCGGGAGCATGGTGGGGCAGCTACACCGGGACGCTGGACGCGGCCACCGCGCTGGGGATGAAGGTCATCGTCGCGCCGTGGCTGCAGAACGGGAAGGTCAGCGACACCGCGTCCTTCTACCGGATGTGGGACACGATGATCAACAAGTACGGCGCGAAGAGCAACTTCTACTTCGACATCATGAACGAGCCCTGGGCGTACAACGCCACCGACCTGCCGAACTTCGAAGCCGATTGGCTGGCGCACTACCCCAGCCTCCCCCGTGACCACGTGATCGTCCCCGGCCAGTGGAGCGACGCGAGTCTGTGCGGCATCGGCGCCGACTCCCGGCTGTCCGGCACCCTGCTGTCCATCCACACGTACAGCATGTTCGGCGTCTCGCACAGCACCGAGGCCGACTGGGTCAAGGAGTTCACCAGCAACCTGTGCGGCTACGCCGACCGCGCGATAGTGACCGAGTTCGGCGACCCGATGAACACCGGCGTCGACTACAACGGCCCCAAGGACGGCAACAACAACAGATCCTTCCTCTACGCCGTCACCGACACCGCGCGCAGCCTCGGCATCGGTACCGTCCTGTGGACCGGCGTCAAGGAAGCCAACCAGACGCAGGGCCCGGGGCCCTGCGACAACGCCTCCTGCGCCATCACCTCCCTGAACGGCAGCGGCACCAACCTGTCCCTGACCGTCACCAACCAGTCCGGCCTCGACCGCCTCCAGTGGGCCTGGGGCACCGGCACCAACCCCGGCGGCGGAAGCGGCACGGGCAATGGCAAGGCACTGCGCGGCGTGGGCTCCAACCGCTGCCTGGACGTGCCCGGAGCGAGCACCACCAACGGCGTGCAGACCGAGATCTGGGACTGCAACAGCGGCACCAACCAGCAGTGGACCCAAACCTCCGCCAAGGAGCTGCGGGTCTACGGAAACAAGTGCCTGGACGCCGACGGCTACGGGACCTCACCGGGTACCAAGGTCGCCATCTGGGACTGCAATGGCGGCACCAACCAGCAGTGGAACCTGAACAGCGACGGCACCGTCACCGGCGTCCAGTCCGGGCTCTGCCTGGACGTCAAGGGCGCCTCCACCGCCAATGGCACCCTCGTCCAGCTGTGGACCTGCAACGGCGGCACCAACCAGAAGTGGAACCGACAGTAACGAGGAAGAAGTCGTGCCGGGGGTTCGGCGGAGCCCCCGGCAACTCCTCGGCCCCGCTCTGTTCTGCATTCGCGGCTTCCGGATCGGCGCCATCACTGCGCTCGGGCAGTTCATGGCGCCGCACCTTGCGGTTCCTGACCGGACAGCTGACAGCCAGGCGGCAGGAGATCGGGACGCGGTGGCGACGCCTGCCTGCCGGACGTCAGGCCCTGCTCGCCCTGGCCCACCTGCGGTGCGGCGACACCTACCCAACTGGCTGCCGGATTCGGCATCGGGATCGCGACCGCCTTCCGCTACATACGCGAGGCCGTCGACGTCCTGGCCGCCCTCGCCCCGTCCCTGGCCGAGGCGATGAGGACGATCCGCGCGAAGGCGTTCGTCATCCTCGACGGCACCCTGCTGCCGATCGACCGGATCGCCGCCGACGCCCCGTACTACTCCGGGAAGCACAAACGCCACGGCATGAACATCCAAGTCCTCACCGATCCGTTCGGACGCCTGCTCTGGGCCTCGCCGGCTCTGCCCGGCTCAACCCACGACCTGACCGCCGCTCGACACCACGGCATCATCGAAGCCCTCGCCGACGCGGGGCTCACATGCTGGGCGGACAAGGCGTACCAAGGAGCCGGCGGATCCGTCCGGGTACCGTTTCGGGGCCGCCGCCTCAAGCGATGGAAGCGCCGCCACAACGCCACCCACGCCACGATCCGCTGCCTCGGCAAGAAGCACGCCATGGCCACCATCAAGGGCTGGCGCCTCCTGCGGAAGCTCCGCTGCAGCACCAACCGAATCACCCGCGTCGTAAAGGCCGTCTTCGTCCTTCACCACGCATCAGCGTGAGGTTGAAAAACGCTCAAGGACTTCGCCTACCGCACCCGCTGCATGGAACTCATCGACGGCTCCGGCCTCAAGGCCCTGCTATGTATCGCCCAGCAGGACACGTGCCGGGTATTGGCTTGGCTGTCTGTTTCGGCGCCTGCGAGGAGGCCAGTCGGCAGGACTGCTGTGCTGGAGTCGCACCGCCAGTGACGAGCACCAGCAGCCCGCCGCCAGTTAGGAGGAAGATCACTCGGCCTCGCAGACAGCGAAGGTGTCCGCAACGAGACGGGCAGGGCTGCCCTCGACGACGCAGAGCGGGTGCTCAAGCCCGTGGGGGATGCACACACTGGCGGCGGGCTGCCATGTCGGCCAACGCATTTCGGTTACGCCGCAGATAGTGCTGGATCTGGTCCTCGGCGACGAGACCAGCAGGAGTCACGCATGGGGGCAAGCCCATGACGACGACCCGTGATCGTGGTGCGGCTGGCAGTCATAGCGTCCAGGAGCCCCGTGAGCAGGCAAGGCAGGGACGCTAACGTGCAGGGAGCAGAGGGCACTTGCGGACAGAGGGAACTCCTCGGGGCGGCAGCGGCACGGGCGGGCCGGCAGGAAGGAAGGAAGGAAGGAAGGAAAGAAGGGGGCTGGAGGGAAGACCGGTCAGCAGTGTCCACCGACCTGTGGTTCCCGGGGTGTTGTACGTTGACATGCCCCAGCCATTCGTTCCAATCCTGTGCGGCTTGTTCCCATCTGCCGTGAGCGAAGCCCGCAGCGTCACCACCAAAATCGCGAGAAGCCCCCTGGCAGCGGCAACAGGTCTGATGGGCCTTGTATGCGCAACCCCGGGTGATGGCTCGATGACGGTTTCGTCATCGAGCGCTGGCTCAGCCGTGATGGAAGCGTGCGACGTGCTCCGCGAGAACCCCGGAGACCTCCGACAGCTCCCCGGCAGCAGGCACTGGGTATTCCGTCGCATCGCCGCTCTCGAGAGCCCACTCGCTGCTGAAGCGGATCAGGTGGGTGGCCGGAATGAGGCTGGTGCGCAGCCACAGGGCGAACTGGGCGGCTTCGGTGGCGGTGGCGCCGGTGATGGTGATGACGGCGCTGTCCTCGACGGGGGTGTTGGCGACGCCTTCGATCCACACGCCGGGGGTGATCTCGATTTCGAAGTCGACGACGGCATTGTCGCGCAGGTGGCTGGTGCGGTACTTGGTGAACGCGTCGGGGAAGGAGACGGTGACGGCGTGGACGAAGCCTTCGACGGTCATGTGCCAGGCTGACGCGTCGTCCACGGGCGGGTGGAACAGGAAGGTGGTCCTGATGTCGTCGGGGGTGCTCAATTTTCCTGGTTCTCCCTCACGGCACGTAGCGTGCTGATCCATTGACGCCGTTCATGGCCATCATGCTCTGCCAGTAGCCGACGGCACTGCGGTCGTTGGTGACGATCTCCAGGCCGCGTATCTGGGCGTTGCGCGGGTCGGCGAGGGCCGCCTTGTAGCGGAACAGCTCCCGTTCGTCGGAGCCGTACATGCCGTCGACGCGCGGGTCGAACTTCAGCTTGCCCTGCTGGTCCGCCTTGGGCGGGGTGGCCAGAGTCTTGTCGACCTCGTCGAGGCTGCGGAAGGTCTTGCGGCAGTCGGGCTCGCGCACGTGTTTGGCCTCGACCGCGTACCCGTCAAGGGGGCGTAGCCCGTCGGCCATCAGGCCGCGCCCGCTGCGGCCGGTGGCCGAGGCGGGCAGCGGCAGCTCGCGCTCCGGATATCCGGCCACCCGTAACTGGTAGGCGTTGTCGGGGTTGCCCGGCCCGCCACCGCCGGCGAAGCCTCCAGCGTTCAACGAGAGCATGTAGGCACGGAAGCTCGCCTGTTCGGCGGGGGTCAACAGGCGCGTGGTGCCGGGAACAGGAGGGAGCGGGTCGCGCGTCAGGGTCGGATCGACCGCACTCCCCAGGGGCAGCAGGCCCGGCATTTGCGTGTGGGAGGAGGCGAGCAGGAACGGCGCCGGCTCCGGGAAGGGAACCAGCGGCGCAAAAGGGAGGCCCGGCAGCCCCGGACGGGAGGCGTGCGGCAGTTTGATGCGGCCTTGGGCCGCATCGAGGGCGTGGGCGACGTCGCCGAGCTGGTGGACGTACGGGTCTGCGAGGACCGCGTCGTTCAAGCCGCCGTCGTAACCGTTGCCGCCGAACATCGGCTGGTGCCAGGGCATGTCGAAGGTGAACGGGTCACTCTTGTGCTGCGCGATCTTCTTTGTCGCCGACTCGACGTGCTCTGCGTAGCGGTCGCACGCCTTCGCCAGCTGCGTGCACGCCGCCACCAGATTGGCCACCAGCGGCTCGTCCTCCTGCGCGCGGGCGGGCGGACACCCCAAGCCCACCGAGTTCTTGAAGTAGGTGTGGAAGGATTCGGCGGCCAGCCCTGAGTGCGCCTTGCTCGCGGTCGAAGCGTATGCCTGCGCGTCCTCCAGGAACCGCAGCGCGAGCTTGGCCGCGTGCCGCCAAGATGCGGCGACGTCGCGCAGCTTCTGCGGCGAGCCGCGGAACCGGTCGCTGTGCCCGCCCGGCGCGTACCGGTCGTACCACGCGGTCTTCCCCACCACCTCGGGCAGCTCCTGGCCCAGCCCGAGGAAGTTCTCCGAGCACTCGGCACCCGGGTCACCGAAGCCGTCCGTGAGATCCGCCTGCCCTCCAAGCAGCTCCGCCACGGCGTGGTCGGTCGCCATGAACTCCCGGGCGTTGCGCAGCAGACCACGGCCCGTGGCGCCGAGCACATAGGCGCTGAAGCCAAGTTGGTCGAGGGTCGTGGCGGCGGCCTGCCGGTAGACCTTCGCGAAGTGGTGACCCGCCGCGTCATCCCCGGCCATCCCCTGCTGGCGGTCCAGTTCATGCCGCAGGGCAATCGCGGTGCCACGCGAGCCCGTCATGGTCTCGACCAGGCCCATCGCGCCGCGGATCATCCCGCCAGCGATCACCCGCAGCTCTGGCGCAAGTCCCGACACCCGGCATCCCTCCCCCAACGCGGCGCCCCCTCAGCCTGGCCGACTGATGCAGGAGACACACGTGAGAGTCCAGCCGGAATCAGGACCCCGCAGCCATAGCTGCGCTGTCTACCGTGTGATCAAGGCGTACTGGCGCGCCACGGCCGGCGTCTGTCAGAAGGCCGTACAACGGGAGCGAAGCCAAAGCAGCGCGCAGGAGAACTTGCGCGGGCGGGCAGCGCCGTATGCGTTGGCAGAGTCGGGGCTGCCCCGCATCCCCGTGGCGGCCAGAATTGCCGCATACTGGCATGCCGCGAGCAGCTACCAACGGGCGGCGGGGATAGAAGGAGGCCTTGGTCGTCAACGCCGGGGGTGGGGCGGTTCACGGAGCAGGTTGACGACGGTCCAGCGGTGTCGACGCCGGGGGACGCGGCGACTGACCCAGCGGCTGGCGGTCTTGGGGTCGACCGTGCAGCCTTCGGCAGATCAGGCTGCTGCCCACTGGGCCCGACTGTCGCCGCGCAGAAGCGTGTCGACTCGGTGCGTCAGCTGCGCGGCTGCGGCTCGCTGGCCTCGGTCCGCGCGGCGGATGTATGAGCCGAAGGTGTGGAGGTCGCGGATCTGGCACAAGCCCGGCAGTCCGTCCCAGGTTCGAATGTCGTAGCCGTACCGGGCACTGAAGCTGTCGAGTTCGCTCTCGGTGCGCCCGAAGCGGACGCCTTGAAACGTGTTGGCGAGGTCGATCTCGCGAGGGCCGAACGCTGCTTCGTCCCCGTCGCCGAGCCGCGCCAAGGCTCCGTCCCACAAGGTGTGGCCTGGGTAGGCGTCGCTGTGGAGAAGGCCCTGTCCCAGAACGAAGTCGAGGTTCTGATAGGCGTCGAGCAGCTCATGGACCCGTTGGGTCAGCCATTCCTTCTGGCTGGTTGGAAGGGCAGTGGTCTCGGCGAGGGTACGGCGCAGTGAGCGTTTTCAGCGTGGCCACTGAGCGTTTTCAGCTTCGCCACTCCAGGGTGACGCCGTGACCCTCGCTTGAGCCTGGAAGCTCCTCGGCTGGGCACGCCAGGCACAGTGGGTTGTCTGTGAAAAGTCGCGGGCGGTCACTTCGCTGACAGGCCGGTCCTGCGCTTCGGGGCGGAAGACGGTCGTGGGGAGGGACGGGCCGCATGCTCGAAGTACCATCCCTGCAAGGTTCTCCGGCCGGTACTTCCCAACCTCCGCAGTGGCGTAGTCGGACGGAGACATCCCTGTAGAGAGGGCAGAGAGCGATGAGTGTGGCTGAGAGTTGGTCGCGTGTGATGAGTCTTCTTCGGGAGCACGCGCCGACCGATCACGCGGATCTGCCAGGGCCGGCCCCGGAACAGATGATCGCGGCAGCCGAGAAACGGATGGGGATCTCCCTGCATGGGGACCTGCGGACGTGGCTGCTTCTGAACAATCTGGATCTTCCCGAGGAAGACGTCGACGACGACGTCGCCTGCTGCGGTTACGCCGGGTTCCCTGACGAGGGGAGCTTCTTTCTGGGCATCCGGGCGATAGAGAAGCTCTACGCGAATCACCCCTTGTCCGGTGGGGGCGAATGGCGCGAGGAGTGGATCCCGTTCCAGTCGGACCGGGACGGCTGGATGGGACAGTTCATCGACACGAGGGACGGACGTATCGGCAGATGGTTCGTGGGTGCGCCCACGGTCACCGGCGAGTACACGTCACTGGCTCACTACTTCGACTCCGTGGCGGAGACGCTGACGAGGATCGGCGCGGGGGACTATCCGGTCTGTTCCGTTGCCGAAGGGCGACTTGTCTGGTCGTGAGACGGATTCCAACTGGATGACGGCCATTGCCAATCCGTCCTCACCCTGGAACGGCAATGAGATGCATCAGCGTTGCCGTTCCAGGGTGAGGACGGCTGCGGCGATGACGGTCATCCGGTTGGGGCTGCAGCGGGCGGGCGCAGGATCTGCCAGGACTTGAGTCGCGCGATGCTTCGTTCGACCGGTGCTCGTGCCGCTGACAGGGCTCGGTTGATCGTCTGCTGGGTTGTGGTGAGGTCCTGGCCGGGAAGCCGTCTGATGGGCGTGGTCACCCAGGGGCCGGCCCCGATGTAGGCGCGGTCAGCGAGCACGGGGACGCCCTGGCGTTCGCAGATCCGGATGATGCGATGGGTGCGGGCCGCGGTCAGGTCATGGGTGCGGCCGGGCAGCGCGGGCGAGACCCACAGCAGGTTGCCTGTGGGATCGGCGACGACCTGCACGTTCACGCCGTGGCGGCGGTGCTTCTGGGAGTAGTCGGTCCGGCTGTCGCCGACGCGGTCGCACTCGGCGAGCGTCCCGTCGAGCAGGACGTGATCCGGATCCGTCTCGCGCAGGACCCGCAGCAGTCCGGGTGCCCGGCAGGACAGGTGGTTGACGACGGCCGTGACGTAGGCGTGGGCGGTCCCGACGGATATGCCGAAGCCGGCGGCGATCTGCGCGAGCGTCTCGTGCCGGCGCAGGTAGACCAGGCCGACGAGGGCGCGCTGGTGGGGCGGCAGCTTGCAGCGTCGGTCACCCTCACGGGTAACGATGAGCATCGATACCCACTCGACCAGAGCGTGCGGCAGGTCGAGTGCGGCAGGACGGGGGACCAACGGGGTTCCTGTGTTGATGAGTTGAGACGTCGAGCACTTCTCTCAGCGGCACGGGAGCCTCGTGAGTTGCGGGACGCTGGCCCGTCACCCGATCAGTGGCCACTCTGAAAGAGCTCAGTTACTCACCCAAGAAGCTTGGGTTCTTCTAGAGAACAGAAATCCGTTGCCTGGAGCGGGCATTGCCTCTCCAGGCAACATTGAGTCCAAGCGCAGAAGGTAATCAAACGGCAGCCATACGTGACCTCCGGACCACTTCGGAACCTTCCCCCGGACCAGTCACGGACCAAGAAGTTGGAAATCGCTCAAAGCCGAGTGGGCGAACCTGGTCGGCGGCTGCTGGATGCGCCGGCGAAGCAGCTCACTGAACCACCGGTGCTCGCTGCCGACGTGCCGCGTGAGGTCCCCGAGAGTCCAGCCGGGGCAGGTCGGCACCGGCGTGGAGGGTCGGCTCCCGTGACCGTGGCGACGAATGCGGCGGTCTCGGCTGCGAAGGCCGCTCCGTGCTGGGCGGGGTTCATGACTGCGCCCTTCCTCTGATGAGGCTGCCCCAGCTGGCGATACTCAAGGCCTACGAGGTGTGGAGCACTGTGCTGCCCTTGGCAGCCGTGACGCGATAGCCGTCGGAGTCATAGGCGAAGCCGTGACGGTTCGGGCAAGTCATCCCGGCCCTCGTTGTCGGCGGGTCGCGTGCGGTGCAGGTCGTCGAGCCTCCAGCCGGTGCCCAGGCCGCCCACAGCGCCCCGCTGCCTTGCTTGGGACACGAGTCGGCGGCATCCGCTGAACTGCGGCCGTACCTCTGGTCACGCGCTATCGGCCGACCCGTGGCCCGGCGGGTGCCGGTTCGGCGAGAGCGAGGCCGGTCCGGTCGAGCGGGCGTACTCGGTGGGAGTCTGACCGTAGTGCTTCTTGAAGGCTCGGGTGAAGTGACTGCCGTCCGCGAACTGCCAGTGTGCGGCGAGTTCCGAAATGCTCAGGCGCCCTGACGGCGAGACAAGGGCGAGCCGGGCCTCATGCAGTCGCCGGTGGCGGATGTAGGTGCTCACCTGCTCCCCCACCGCGGCGAATGCCCGGTGCAGCGTGCGGACGGAGACGTTGAGTTCACGCGCAAGCATCGCCGGAGAAAGTTCGGGATCAGCGAGCCGACGGTCGGCGAGGTCCTTGGCTGCCTGGGTGAGCGCGGGAGCCAACCGGGGCTCTACGTCGTCGAACCGGCCCTTCACCACCGCCTTGGTCAGCTCGATCAGGGTACCTTGGGCAGCTGCCACACCGGCCGGGCCGAGGTCGGCCACGGTCATGTGGATCATGTCTGCAAGGGCCGTCAGCAAGCGCACCTCGGCCGAGTCCGCCGGCCCGGTGATGACCCGGTTCCCGAGCAGGGGTTTGAGCTCGCCGGGGGGCAGGACGAGGAACTTCGCCGTGAGGTGCACCGTCGTCTCGAAGGCCGTCAGGCGCCCGAGGTGCCGGACGAGGAACTGCCCGGCCGACACGGTCTGGTCGCCGGAGCCGGACGGGCCGCCCAGAGTCCATACGCCGCTCCGCACGACATACATGGCAACCAGATCCTGATCGCCGCCCGGGACGTCCGCGGTCCGGGTTGCCGACGCGGCGTGGAGATCGGCGATCGCCGCGCCATGCACCTTGGCAACCTTGCCCTTGACCCGGAAGTCACCGATCGTGTCCGGGCTGAAGGCCGGCAGTTGGAAGACATCGTCGCCGACCTGCGTCTGCCACCCGCGCCGGAAAACGTCGAGTCCCCGCGGTGCGGAATCCGGGGCGGTCGAGTCCACTGCGAACACCCCGCGCGCGCCGTCGACCTCCGCTCCAGTACCGTGCATCCCTCTGCGATCCTCTCGTCTTCATTGCTTCAACGCCGTCCTGTGGTGGTCGTGTTCCGCAGGACGCCGCCATGACCCATGTGGACACCGTGCCAATCTTCCTATAGACGGCTCGCATTGCAGCGGCCGGGAGGCAAAGCTGATGCTTCTGATTCGGCGAGATGAACGACGCGACCCCTGACGATCAGGTCGCAGCCTGATCGTCAGGGGTCGCACTCGCGCTCGGTCCTCCCCCATGGGCTCGCGCCGGGGACGTCTTCGCCGCCTCGATCGGACCTTTCGCCGGAGGTAACGGTTAGTGGCCGGCGCGCAATTCGCCGTGTGGGCCGATGGCGTCGGCCACGCCCAGGCAGGTGCTGCCCCGGAGGCACCGAGTTCGTAGTGCACAGACCCGGTGTCGACGGAACGGACCGTGAGCGCGACCTCGTAGTTGCCCGGGTAGGTCACTCACCGAGCCGCAGCCGAATCCGGGCGTCTTCCGGCCGGCGGGCCATGCCGATCGACCTGCCAAGCCGTGTCGGCCAAGATCATCCTGTCGCGGTCGTGTCCCACCGGGAACCCATCCGTGCCGGTGCCGGTGCCGGTCACCTGCAGGTTGCGCGGCTCGACGGTCAGCGGGCGATCGAGATCGCGAAGGGGGTGAATCCGATGGACCGGATGACGTGCGGTACGAACAGTATCGCGGCCTCCGTGGCGCGGGCGGTCTGGATCCCGCCGAGGTCGGTGATCCATTCCTTGCGCCAGCCGAGGTCGATGAGCAGTTCAAGGACGGTCCGCTTGGCCTCCGGTTCCTCGCCGGAGAGGAAGGCGGTTGGCGTCTGGGTGAGCGTGGCCGGGGCGGTCATCACCGGGAAGAGCATGGTGTTGAGCGTCTTGACGACGTGCGTTTCGGGAAGCGCTGCCTGGAGTTGCTCGGCGAGGCTTGAACCGGAGTAGATCAGGGCGGCGGGCAGTCCGTCCGGTCCGTCGACGGTGGCGTTGGAGACGTCCACGAGGATCTTGCCGTGCAGCTCTTCGCGCAGGGCGGCGAGACGTTCCAGGGAGCCGGCGCCCGGGGTGGCGTTGATGACGATCCGGGCCGCCCGGGCGGCATCGGCGGCGGCGCCCGGCGCGCGGTCCGCGACGGTCACCTCGTGCCCTGCCAGGGTGAGGGCTTTCGCCAGGTTGCCGCCGACGCGGCCGTTTCCGAGAACTGCGATCGTGGTCATGATGTTCTGGTCCTTGCGTGGGTGTGGTTGTGGTGTGCGTGGTCAGCGGGAGAGCGTGGCAACGGCCTCGGCGTGGACGCCGGGCGCGGCGGCCAGGAAGCTCTCGCTCTGCGGGGTCCAGGGGCGGCCCTCGGCGTCGGAGATCTGTCCGCCGGCCTCGGTGACGAGCAGCGCGCCGGGCAGCAGGTCCGCTCGGGCGCCGGCGAACTGCCAGAAGGCGTCGATGCGGCCGGCGGCCACGTTCGTGAGGTGCAGGGTCGCGGGCACGGAGGTGCGGACGACGAGCGCGTCGAAGAGCATCGCGGTGATCGAGGAGCCGACGCGCCGTACGACCCTCTCGTCCTCGTCCGGCCGGGCCTGGCTGGTGGCCACGATGCTCAAGGCCAGGTCCGCGGTCGGGGAGACGCGCAGCGGCCGGCCGTCAAGGTAGGCGCCGGCGCCGGTGAGCGCGGTGTAGGTCTCGCCGGTCAGCGGCAGGTGGACCGCGGTGAGCACCGGCTGGTTCTCACGCACGAGGGTCGCGGTCACCGCCCACTCCGGCAGCGCGTGCAGGTGGTTGACGTTGCCTTCGGCCGGGTCCACGACCCACCACTCGCCGGGCGGCAGCGCCCCGCCGTCCAGCTCGTCCTCCACCCAGCCGGCCTCCGGGCGCAGGCTCGTGAGGCGGGGGCGCAGGATGTCCAGGGCCGTGTCGTCATTGACGGCGAGCGCACGCATCAGCTCGTCACGGGTCTCGTAACGGACCACATCGCCGAAACGCTCGCGCAGCGCCGCACCGGCGGCGCGCACGGCGGTCGCGGTGCGGTCGAGCAGGTCGGCGTCGGAGGTGACGACGTCAGTGGTCTGAAGCGTTTCGGACATGGTGGTGCTCCTGTCTGAGGAGGGGTGATGAGCCCGGTCGGGGTCGCGTTCGACGGACGACGGACGACGGACGACGGACGACGGACGACGGGGGGATGAAGCGCGTTGTGGAAGCGCCGTGGGCGCGGAAGAAGGCTCAGTCGATCAGTTCGGCGGCCCGTTCGGCGATGGCGTAAACGGTCGCGTTGGTGTTGGCCGAGGGGATGGACGGCATCACCGAGGCATCGGCGACCCGCAGTCCGGCTATTCCGTGCACGCGAAGGTTCGCAGGGTCGACGACGGCATCGGCGTCGGTTCCCATGCGGCAGGTGCCGGTGAAGTGGAAGTAGGGGCCGGTGGCCTTGCGGATGAACTCGTCCACAGATTCGCCGCTCGTCCCGGAGCCCGGCACCGCTTCCTGCTTGCGCCACTCGGCGAACGCGTCGGCCTCGCCGATGCGGCGTGCCACTTCCAGGCCCTTGCGCATGACCTCCAGGTCACGTTCGTCGCTCAGATAGCCAGGGTCGACGACGGGAGCACTGGCGGGATGGGCGTCCGCCAGGCGCACGGTGCCGCTGCTGTGCGGAGCCATCGCGGAGAAGGCTATGGAGTAGCCGGCGGCCGGCGGCCGGCCCCAAGCCGACGGGAGCGGTGCGGCGACGATGTAGACCTGAAGGTCCGGCCGGGCCGCGGCGGGATCGCTGAACAGCAGGCCCATCATTTCGGCCGGCGGGTTGGCAGGAACGAACGGTACGGGCTGGTCGGCCTCGTACACCACACCCGCCATCGGATGGTCCTGCAGATGGGATCCCACTCCCGGCAGGTCGGCGACGACGTCGATACCGTGTTCCTCAAGGTGCTGGGCCGGGCCGATCCCTGACAGCATCAGGAGGTGCGCGGAACCGATGGCGCCTGCGGTCAATATGACCTCGGCGCTGTCGATGGACAGGTGCTCCCCACCGATGGTGTACTCGACGCCGGTGCAGCGGCCCGCGGTGGTGCGCAGCCGCTGCACGGTCGCGTCCGTGACGACGTCCAGGTTCGGCCGGTCGAGGAACGGACGGATGTAGGCGTCGGCCGCGCTCTGGCGGGCGCCGCCGGGCAGATTCATGTCACTCCACCCGAACCCGGTCTCCAGCCCGCTGCCGATGTCATCGGCGCGTGCGAACCCAGCCTCCACTGCGGCGTCGACGCCCGCCGTGGCCAGGGGATGGGGTTCCGGGACCGGGGCGACCGCGACCGGCCCGTCCGTGCCCCGCACGGAGGCATCACGACTGCGAGTGCTCTCGCTGCGGCGGAAATAAGGCAGCAGATCGTCGAAACCCCAGCCCGGAGCACCGAGGCCGGGCCATTCGTCGTAACCGGACCGGTGCCCCCGCAGGTGGTAGAGGCCGTTGATGCTCGATGATCCGCCGAGCGCCTTACCGCGCAGCACGTCAGCGGCCCTGCCTGTACCGGCCTGCACGGTCGAGGCGCCCAGCCAGAGGGGTGACGGGTCAAACCCCAGGAACCCCCAAGGAGATGCCATCGCCTCGGTTGCGTCCCGGGCTCCCGCCTCCAGCAACAACACCCGCACGCCCGGGCGTTCCGAAAGCCGGGAGGCAATCACGCACCCCGCCGTCCCCGCTCCCACCACGACATAGTCATAAGGACTCTTGCCCATCATGTCTCCGCTTCCCACGGCAGCACTGTCCGACCACCGGGTTTCAGGAAAAGGCTCCTCGACGATCAAAGAGCTGATTGCTTGCACGAACTAAAGGGGCCGAGAAGTCCGAGCTCGGCGCGCAGAAGGCGTGGAACCGGCTGATCAGCAGCGAGCGGGCTCCAGTGGAGCGGGGCTGTCCGCAGGCAGGCCGCGCGCGCTGCTGGTGCTGACGGACACCGAGGTGGCCCGGCGGCAAACGATCACCTTGATCCGACGGGCCTGGGAGCGCCCGGTCCGGCCATTGCCGATCACCCCGTTGGGGATGTCCATGCCGGCGCCGGTGCCTGCGATGACGGCCTTCCGGCTGGACTTCTCTTGTTTCACGCGTTTCTTGTCCTTGGTGTGTACCCGTCCTGGAACAGCCCGGGTTTCCCTTCTGCCGTCGAATCTTAGGAATACGGACACGGCGCGTACTTGAACCTCCGCGACGTTCGTTCGGAACCTCAGCGCCATACGTGTGGCGAGACAGTCGGCGTCACACAGCACTGGGTCAGGCTGCTCGTACACGCCGACCGACTTCTTGCCCTGCCACCGGTGGCCGCCCTTTCCCACCGACGGCCGCGTGAACCTGGGTCGGCAGCAAGGACGTTAGGCGGCCGCAGTTCCGGCCACGGCGGGCCCGTGGCATCGGGGATGGGCGCCGATCCTCACGTCCGTCCACCGGGAGATCGACCTCTGGCAGCAGGTCGACGAGAACATCGGCCCGGAAGCCACCCTCCGCCTGCTCTCCTGCACGGCTCCCACACCGAGTCGATCGGCGAGTGGTGGGGCTCCGGCTGGTACGAGACGATGGTCCGCCGCGCGGTTGTCCGCGCGGCGGACGACGGAAGCCTCCCAGCAATCATTCCGAGAACTTCCCGGCCCACCCCACGCCAGGAGCGCCCGGGCAAAGATCCGGACCAGCTCCGGACCAGCCCAGACCAGGGGGCGCATCAACTGACGTTTCCGCCGGTCGCCATGGGTGTGCCTCCCGTACCACCAGCAGACGAAGAAACTGCTGACACTGATGGCCTGCTTGGCTCCAAGTCCAACGGCGAAACCCAGGGGCGGCCAATCGCCCAAGCTGGAGGTCAACTCTCGCTGGGCGTTGCGCATCGGCGGCAGGTAGACATGCCGCCAGCGTCCCCACGCCGCCTTGGCCCACTCCGGCGCACGATCCGTACCGAATGTCGAGTTCTACGCTGCGTAGTCAGCACGAAGTCAGCACGGGATAGGTGATCAGGGGTGCTGACATGCGCTTTCAGGTCAGCACCAAACCAGCACGGGAGTCAGCACCGGGCCCGCAAAACACATCGAACAGTGCAACTCAGACAGCCCTCTGTCGCCGTTCACAATGGCCCTCGAACCAGCACCGATGCGCCTCTCATAGTGCCCCCACGCACACCCACCCCCAGAACTATGGCGTCCCACCACATACGCCCCTGACCTGCCCATTCCTACGGTGTGGCGACACGCAAACGTCCCCGTCGCACACCAGGAAGTGGTGCAGATGTCCTCCCCCGCGACCGCTCCCCCACCCCCCGCCAGCCTCCCCCGCATCGTCGCCGCCAGCCTCATCGGGACGACCATCGAGTGGTACGACTTCTTCCTCTACGGGTCGGCCGCCGCGCTCGTCTTCAACAAGCTGTTCTTTCCCGGTTCCGACCCGCTCGTCGGCACACTGCTCTCGTTCCTGACGTACGCCGTCGGGTTCGCCGCCCGGCCGCTCGGGGCTTTGGTCTTCGGGCACTTCGGGGACCGGGTCGGGCGTAAGAAGCTGCTCGTGCTGAGTCTGCTCATGATGGGCGGGGCGACCTTCTCCATCGGGCTGCTGCCGACGCACGCCACGGTCGGCTCCGCCGCGCCCGTGCTGCTCACGGCCCTGCGGCTGGTGCAGGGGTTCGCGCTCGGCGGGGAGTGGGGCGGGGCCGTCCTGCTGGTGTCGGAGCACGGGGACGCGCGGCGGCGCGGGTTCTGGGCCTCCTGGCCGCAGACCGGCGCGCCGGCCGGGCAGTTGCTCGCCACCGGTGTGCTCTCGGCGCTCACCGCGCTGCTGTCCGATGACGCCTTCCTCTCGTGGGGGTGGCGGGTGCCGTTCCTGCTGTCGGGCGTGCTGGTGCTCGTCGGGCTGTGGATACGGCTGTCGGTCGATGAATCACCGCTGTTCAAGGCCGCGTTGGAGCGTGCGGAGGCGCGTCGGGCCGCCGAGCCCGACCGGGTGGCGGAGAAGCTGCCGCTCGTCGCGGTCCTGCGCGACCACTGGCGCGACGTGCTGGTCGCGATGGGTGCCCGTATGGCGGAGAACATCAGCTATTACGTGATCACCGCGTTCATCCTCGTGTACGCGACGACCTCGGCCGGGATGGCCAAGCAGACCGCGCTCAACGCCGTACTGATCGCCTCCGCCGTGCACTTCGCGGTGATCCCCGCCTGGGGCGCGCTCTCCGACCGGGTCGGGCGGCGGCCCGTCTATCTGATCGGCGCGGTGGGTGTGGGCGCATGGATGTTCCCCTTCTTCTCGCTGATCGACACGGGCGACTTCGGCAACCTCGTCCTCGCCGTCACCGTGGGACTGGTCTTCCACGGGGCGATGTACGCACCGCAAGCGGCCTTCTTCACCGAGATGTTCGCGACCCGGATGCGCTACTCGGGAGCCTCGATCGGCGCCCAGTTCGCCTCGGTCGCCGCCGGCGCGCCCGCCCCGCTCATCGCCACCGCCCTCCTGTCCGACTACGACAGCTCCACCCCCATCGCCCTCTATGTCATCGCGGCCGCCCTGCTCACGGTGATCGCCCTCATCTGCGCGCGGGAGACCCGCCACCGCGACCTGTCGGACGTGGACGCCGAGAACAGCCCCCAGGACTCGGTCAGCGTCTGACGGCCGCCGAAATCAGATGGAGCCGCAGCGCCAGCTGGATCTCCAGTGCTCGGGCCGGACACTGCCAGTCCGGCCCGAGCAGCCTGCCTATCCGCTCCAGCCGTTGGGCCACCGTGTTCACATGGACGTGCAGGTCGTCCTTGGTGCGCGCCGGGCTCATCCCGCTCGCGAAGTACGCGTCGAGGGTGCGCACCAGGTCGGTGCCGCGCCTTTCGTCGTACGCCACGACCGCGCCGAGCGTCCGCTCGACGAAGCCCTCGATGTCCCGGGTGTCGGCCAGGAGCAGCCCGAGGAAGCCGAGGTCCGGGGCGGCCGCGCCCTCGCCGGGGCGGCCGAGCAGCCGCAGCGCCTCCAGGCAGCGGCGCGCCTCCGCGTACGCCTCGGCTATCTCGCCGGGCCGGGCCGCCGGGGCGTCGACGGGGGCTGACGCGCCCACCGTGACCCGCTCGTGCAGGGCGCCGCCGAGTTGCTTGGCCAGCTGGCGGGCGACCTCGGCCGGGGTGTCGGCGGGGCCCAGCGGCAACAGCAACACCGTCCCGCCGTCGCGGGTGGCGGCCAGGCCGTGCCGGGTCGCCGCCAGATGCGCGGCGGCCGAGCCCATCCGCTGGCGGTCGGCGGTCTGGCGCTCCGCCGTGCCGTCCTCGGGGCTCTCGATGCGGGCGGCGAGCACCACGTGCGGCGCGTCGAGGTCGGCCCGCAGCCGGGCGGCCCGGTCGCGCAGCAGCCGGGGGTCGCGGCCCGGCGCGTCCAGCAGGTCGTCCAGCAGCTCGCCGCGCACGCGCTGTTCGGCCTCGCCCGCCGAGCGCCGGGCGAGCAGCAGCAGTGAGGTGACCATCGCGGCCCGCTCCAGGGTGCGGCGGTCCACCGGGTCGAGCGCCGGGTGGCCGCGCAGCACCAGCGCGCCCAGCACCTCGCCGCCCGCCGCGACCGTGGCCACCCAGTTCCTTCCGTCGCGGACCGCGTGGCCGTCCGTGCCCGTCAGCTCCAGGGCGGCGAAGGCCGCCGAGTCCGCGTCGGCGAACTCGACCGTTCCGTCCAGGACTTCGGAGACCGCGCTCGCCACGTCGTGCACCCCGCCGCCGCGCAGCACCAGTTCGGTGAGGCGGTCGTGGACCTCGGAGGCGCGCTCCAGGACCGCGCTGTGGTCCCGGATGATCTCGTTGGCCCGCTCCAGCTCGGCCAGCGCCGACCGGGTCTCGGCAAGCAGGTTGGCGGTGTCGATGGCGACGGCGGCGTGCGCGGCGAAGGAGCCGAGCAGGGCGATCTCCTCGCGCGCGAAGACCCTGCTGTGCCGGTCGGCGGCGAACAGCACGCCGATCACGCTGCTGCCGAGCATCAGCGGTACGCCGAGGATCGCCACCAGGCCCTCGTCGCGCACTCCGGTGTCGATGGTCCGGGTGTGCTGGAAGCGCTCGTCGTCGAAGTAGCTCGACGTCACGTATGGCCGCGCGGTCTGGGCGACCAGGCCGCCGAGGCCTTCGCCCATGCCGAGCCGCAGCTGCTGGAAGCGGGCGGCCACCGACCCCTCGGTGACGCGCATGTACGTGTCCCCCGCCACCGGGTCGTTGAGGCTGAGGTAGGCGACCTCGGTGCCCAGCAGGGAACGCGCGCGCTGCACGATCGCCCGCAGCACCGCGTCCAGGTCGCGCAGCCCCGCGAGGTCGTGGGCGGTCTCGAAGAGCGCGGACAGCTCGGCCTCCCTGCGCCGTCTGCCCTCCAGGTCGGCGCGGACCCGCAGGGCGAGCTGCCGGGCGGACTCCAGGACGGCCAGCGCCTCGGGTCCGGCGCCGTCGGCACGGGCGAGCAGCGCGGGCCGGTCGTACGCCTCGGCCGCCGCGCCGCGCGCCAGAAGCTCCAGGTAGGGAGCCTCCGCGTACTCGGTGGACTGCGGGTGATCGTGGGACATGTTCACAGGGATACCTGCCGTACGGGCGGCCGCGCCAGCCCTGTGGACAACTGTTGGCAGGCGCCGGTCAAGGAGTGGGGGGTGTGGTGGTGGTGCGGCGGCGGGCACCGGCCCGGGTGCGCCGGGGCGGGCGCGGGTGCGCGGTCCGTCAGTCGACGGTCGGCCATCGAGCGGCCGTCCAGGTATGGGGCCACGTCAGTGCGCGGTCCAGCCGCCGTCCAGGGCGAGCGAGATGCCGGTGATGAAGGAGGCCTGCGGGGCGCAGAGGTAGGCGACGGCCTCGGCGACCTCGTCCGGCTCGACCAGCCGTTTGAGCGCCGAGTCCTTGAGGAGCACCTCGTTCAGGACGCGCTCCTCGGGGATGCCGTGGGCGGCGGCCTGGTCGGCGATCTGCCGCTCGACGAGCGGGGTGCGGACGTAGCCGGGGCTGACGCAGTTCGAGGTGACGCCGTGCGGGGCGCCTTCCAGGGCGGCCGTCTTGGAGAGCCCTTCGAGGCCGTGCTTGGCCGCGACATAGGCCGACTTGTACGGGGAGGCCCGCAGTCCGTGCACCGAGGAGATGTTGACGATGCGGCCCCAGCCCTGCCCGTACATGTGCGGCAGCGACCCTCTGATCAGCCGGAACGGCGCTTCCAGCATCACCGTGAGCACGGTGTGGAACACCTCGGGCGGGAACTCCTCGATGGGGCGCACGAGTTGCAGCCCCGCGTTGTTCACCAGGACATCGGTCCCGGTGGCGGCCTGCTCGGCGGCTTCGAGGTCGGTCAGGTCCAGGACCAGCGGTTCTACGGAACCGGCGAGGCCCGCGCTCAGTCCGGCCAGGGCGTCAAGGCCTTCGGCGTCCCGGTCGACGGCCCGCACCTTGGCGCCGGCGGCCGCCAGGCGCAGGGCGCAGGCCCGGCCGATGCCGCCTGCGGCCCCGGTGACCAGGGCGGTGCGGCCGCCCAGGTCGAGGTCGACGGACAGGGGGACGGGACCAGGTGTGGTGGGCGTGGTCATGTTCTCGACCCTAGGCAGTGCGGCCGCCCACCACCCATGTGGTCCGGGCCCACACTTCAGTGCTCGGTCATAGGCGCGAACCATGTCGGTTCATCGGTCAGCGCCTGTTTGATCCGGAAGAGCGCGAACTCGTCCAGGGCGGGCAGCGCGTCGACGGAGAACCAGCCGACCTCCAGGGACTCGTCGTCGTTGACGCGCGCCTCGCCGCCGACGGCCCGGCACTTGAGGCAGATGTCCATGAACTGGCAGCGGTCGCCGTTGGGGTAGGTGACCGGCCGCAGGGCGTCCACCAGGACGACCCTCTCCACGACGCACCGCACGGCGGTCTCTTCGTACACCTCCCGCACAGCCGTCTCGGCGGGCTGTTCACCGGGCTCCGGGATTCCGCCGACGATCGACCACTCGCCGGTGTCCACGCGCCGCGCGAGCAGCACCCGGCCCTCGTCGTCGAAGACGACCGCGCTGACGCCCGGCAGGTACAGCAGCTGATGGCCGGCCGAGGCACGGATCTCGCGGATGAAGTCTGGTGTCGCCATGCCCTCGACCCTAACGAGACTCGGCCCTAACGGGACTCGGCGGCGTCGGTCCGCGGTTCACGACGCGCGCGTACGGTACGGCTCACCGCCCAGCCGAGGCCCGCCGCCGCGAGCGCCACCAGGGCCCATTCGGGCGCGGGGCCCAGCCGGGTCGCCGGGGTCTCGGAGGAGCGCAGCGGCACCTTGGCGACGAGCGAGTCGGGCGTGAACATCCTGGTCTTCTGGACGACTTCCCCGTCGGGCATGATCACCGCACTGACCCCGCTGGTCACCGGGACGGTGACGGTCCGGCTGTGCTCGACCGCGCGCACCCGCGACATGGCGAGCTGCTGGTAGGTCATCTCGCTGCGGTCGAAGGTCGCGTTGTTGCTCGGTACGGAGATGATCTGCGCGCCATGGGTGACGGTGTCGCGCACGGCCCAGTCGAACGCCGCCTCGTAACACGTGGCGATGCCCACCTTGGTGCCCGCCATGTCGAACACGCCGGGCTTGGTGCCGCGACTGAAGTCCTGGCGGACCATGGAGACGTACCCCGGACCGAACTGCTTGATGAGTCCGCGCAGCGGGATGTACTCGCCGAAGGGCTGGATCTGCCGCTTGTCGTAGGTGGCACCGGGGCCCGTCTTCGGGTCCCACAGCACCTGCTCGTTGAAGAGCTGTCCGTCGGGGCGCTCGACGACCGCGCCGACCGAGACGGGCGCGCCGATCGCCTTCGCGGCCCGGTCGATGTCGGTGTACGCCTGGGCGTCGGTGTACGGGTCGACGTCCGAGGAGTTCTCCGGCCAGAGCACGAAGTCGGGCTTGGCGGCCTTGCCCGCCTTGACCCGGTCGGCGAGCCGCAGGGTCTCGCGTACGTGGTAGTCGAGGACCGCGCGGCGCTGCTCGTTGAAGTCCAGGCCCAGGCGCGGCACATTGCCCTGGATCACGGCGACCGTGGCGGTGCCGTTCTCGGCGGCGTCGCTGACCAGCGGGGTGGCGGCGAAGGCGGCGACGAGCGGGGCGAGCAGGGTGACCAGGGCGGTTGCCGCGGCCGCCTTGCATACGACGCCGGTGGCGCGCAGGCGCAGTGCCTGGCGCACACACTCGTACAGTCCGAACCCGCAGAGCACGACGGCGAAGCCGAGGGCGGGCGTGCCGCCCAGGGCGGCGAGCGGCAGGAACACGCCGTCCGCCTGGCCGAAGGCGATCTTGCCCCAGGGAAAGCCGCCGAACGGCACGCGCGCGCGTGCCGCCTCGGAGGTGATCCACATCGCCGCGGCCCACACCGGCCACCCGGGCAGCCGCGAGACCACCGCGATCCCGGCGCCCGCGGCGGCGACCCCGATCGCCTCGATGGCCGCGAGGGCCAGCCACGGGCCGGGGCCGACCTCCACGCCGGTCCAGACGAGCAGCGGCAGCAGGAAGCCGAGCCCGAAGAGGTAGCCGAGGCCGAAGCCGGACTTCCAGGTCCGCCCCCGCACACACCAGCCGAAGAGCGCGAAGCCGGGCACCACCAGCCACCACAGGGGCCGGGGCGGGAAGCTCAGGTACAGGAGCACACCGGACAGCGCGGCCGTGGCGGGCCGGACGAGCCGGTGCAGCAGCCGACGGCCGCGCGAGGCGGTGGCGGGCTGCGGTTCGAGCTGTTCTGGCTCGGCTGTGGGGGTGGTGGTCGTGCTCACCCGGCGGAGTCTACGGGCGCGAGCTGTGTCTGCGTCAGGCCAGTTCGTACAGTAACCGTCCATATGCGCACGATCACCGTCGATGTGCGCCCGACGACTACTACCGCGCGCGTACGGGCAGCGGACCGCGCCCCCGGCCGAAACCCCAGCCGGAACGTTTCCGCACGATCTGTACCCAGATCGCGCCCCGCGCCACTACGGTGTGCGCAGTCCGTCAGACGGCCGGGGGGCGGGGATGAGCGCACTGACAGGCCGGTCCGCCGCACCCGAGCGCCGGGCCGGGCCGGATCTCGTCGGCGTCCTGGTACTGGGCGCCTGCGCGGGCTGGTCCCTGGTCGCGGCGGCCGGGCGGGAGGCCCGGCCGGAGGGTGTGCTCCTCGCGGTGCTCGCGGTGGCCGCCGGGTACGCGCTTGGCCGCATCAGCGGCAGCCTGGTGCCCGTGGCGGCGGCGAGCTGCGCCGCGATGGCGGGCCTTCTCCTCGCGTACGCCTCCAAGGACGGCGTTCCCGGCGCCACGGTGGACCCGCTGCCGGGGCACATCGGCGTCTCGGCCGCGCTGCCCGCGCTCGCCGCCGGCGCGGCCTGCTGCGGCGCCTGGGCGGCCCGTACGGCGGCGGCCCGCCTCGCGCTGCGGCTGCTCGCCGTGGGGTGCGCGGGCACGGCTCTGGCGCTCGGCTCGGCGGCGGGCTGCGCGGCCGCGCTCGGCGTACTGCTGTGCTCTCTGGCGGCGGCCCGGATGCGGCACCGGACGGTGGGCCTCGCGGGCCTCGCGGCAGTCGCCGCGCTCGTGGCCGTCGGGTCGGTCGCCGTGGCCGAGCACGTGCTGCCCGACGGGCTCACCGTCTCCCTGGAGGGCCAGCTGACGCCGGAGCGCGTGCTGCTGTGGCGGGACGCGGTGGATCTGACCGAGGACCATCCCCTGCGCGGAACCGGGCCCGACCGTTTCGGCAGCCTCAGCCCGGTGGCGCGGCAGTCCCCGGTCGCCGCCGGCAAGCCGCACTCCGCCCTGCTCCAGCAGGCGTCCGAGCAGGGCGCGGTGGGGGCCACGCTGTTGGGGGCCACCTATGCCTGGCTCCTGTACGCGCTGTGGCGTTCACCCCGGCCCACCCCGGTGGTACTCACGGGAGGCGCGGCGCTCACCGCGCTGGCCGCGTTCGCCTGCGTCGGCAACGCGCTGAGCTTCACCCCGGTGACGATGGGCGCGGGCCTGCTGGCGGGCCTGGCCACCGCGCGGCCGCCCGCGGACGGGCGCCGGGAGGCGGAGCGGAATGTGGACGTCGCCCACGCGCGGGGGTGAGGTGAGACGTACGCGCGCGTAGGCGACGAAAGTGGGCCGTTCGTCGTACGCGCGCGGGGGTGAGGTTCCCGTTCGCGTACGTAGGGTCTCGTTCGCGTACGTACGGATAGAGGGGAGGCGGCGAGCGTCCTCCGGAGGGGTCAGGCCTCGGCGTGCTCGGCGGCGCCCAGCAGGCGCAGGCGGTCGCGGATGACGCGGACCGCCGCCTCGGCGTCGTCCACCGTCACGGTGAAGACACGGCCGTCGCCGAGCCGCAGCACCAAGCCCTCGCCCCGGCGTACGACGACCGCGGTGCCCTTCTCGGGGCGCCAGCGGTAGCCCCAGCCGCCCCACTGGCGCGGGGTGACGCGCGGCGCGAAGTCCGCGCCCACCACGTCGTCGAGCGCGATCCGGCGGCGCGGCAGGCCGATGTGGCCGCAGCGCACTTCGAGGCAGTCGTCGTCGACCTTGACGGCCACATGGACGAAGGCGAGCGTTCCGTAGATCACCAGGAGCCCGGCGGCCACGCAGCCGATCACCGACATGAGCAGCGGGGCGACGCCGGACGTCCAATTGGAGTCCACGGCCAGCTCGACGCCGAGCGCCACGCACGCCGCGCCTGCCGCGGCGAGCAGCCACTGGACTCGATTGGTCGCGCGACCGGTCCAGATCGCCGGCCGGGGGGCGGGCGCCGGGGCACCACGGTCGTGCGCCGGAGGCTCGGGGGGAAGTTCCCTCATGCTCAGCAGAGTACTCAGAATCCACAGAACCGGCAGTGATCCCACGCTCAGTGACCGGGGCCCCGGGTCGGTGAACGTTCAGTGAGCGGGGGTGACTGCCTGTAGCAGCAGGCCTTCCGGGTAGCCCAGCGCGGTGTCCGGAAGGGCGGCGGTCCGGCCGTTGAGCAGCACGGTCACACCCCCGGTGGGGGCCGCGTCGGGGGCGGCTTCCAGGCCGCTCCGGCGCAGCGCCTGGGCGGCGACCGCCGACGCGCTGCCATAGAGGGCGGGCGCGGCCAGACCGGGCTGCCGCACCGCGGCCCGCACCCGCTCGGTGACCAGTTCGTAATGGGTGCAACCCAGGACGACGCCCCTTACATCCTGGGGGGTCCGCTCAGCCGCCGCGGCGATGGCCAGCTCGATGGCGGGCTCGTCGCCGTGCTCGATCGCGTCCGCAAGGCCGGGACAGGGCACCTCGGTGACCTCGACGCCGTCGCCGAACTCACGGATCAGCCCGCGCTGGTAGGGGCTGCCGGTGGTGGCCGGGGTGGCCCAGATGGCGACGGGTCCGCCACTGGCGGCGGCCGGCTTGATCGCCGGTACGGTCCCGATCACGGGGATCCGCGGCTCCAGTTCGGCACGCAGCGCCGCAAGCGCGTGCACAGAGGCGGTGTTGCACGCCACGATCAAGGCGTCCGGACGGAGCTCGGCGGCGGCGCGTGCCACGGCGAGCGCGCGCTCGGTGATCTCCTCGGGCGTATGAGGGCCCCACGGCATGGTGTCCGGGGCGGAGGAGAGGACGAGGTCGGCGTCCGGCCGCAGCCGGCGCACGACGGCGGCCGCCGCCAGCAGGCCGATTCCGGAGTCCATAAGCGCGATCTTCACCCGGTCACCATAGTCGACCGCCCTTGCGCACCGGCTCAGGTGGTGCAGACTGCGGCGGATGAGCGCCCTCGCATGGATCGCCGTGGTGTCACTGGCCTGCTGGCTCTGGCTGCTGCTCGGACAGGGCTTCTTCTGGCGCACCGACCAGCGTCTGCCCGCCCGTTCCGCCCCGGCGGACTGGCCGTACGTCGCCGTCGTCGTACCGGCCAGGGACGAGGCCGAGGTACTGCCGCGCAGCCTGCCCACCCTGCTCGCCCAGGACTATCCGGGCGAGGCGGAGATCTTCCTGGTCGACGACGGGAGTTCGGACGGCACGGGTGAGCTGGCACGGGCGCTGGCCGCGCGGGAGGAGTGCGCGCTGCCGCTGACGGTGGTCCACCCGGGCGAGCCGGAGCCCGGCTGGACCGGGAAGCTGTGGGCCCTGCGCCGGGGAATCGCGCTGGCCCGGGTGGGCGGGCCCGAGTATCTGCTGCTCACCGACGCCGACATCGCCCATGAGCCTGACAGCCTGCGGGAGTTGGTGGCCGCGGCCCGGTCCAACGGGCTCGACCTGGTGTCGCAGATGGCGCGGCTGCGCGTGGCGAGCGGCTGGGAGCGGCTGGTGGTGCCGGCCTTCGTCTACTTCTTCGCGCAGCTGTACCCCTTCCGCTGGATCAACCGGCCAGGGGCGCGCACGGCGGCGGCCGCGGGCGGATGCGTCCTGCTGCGGACGGACGCCGCCGAGCGGGCGCGGATTCCGGAGTCGGTGCGCCAGGCGGTCATCGACGACGTGTCGGTGGCGCGCGCGGTAAGCCGCTCGGGCGGGCGGATCTGGCTGGGGCTCGCGGAGCGCGTCGACAGCGTGCGCCCCTATCCGCGCCTAGCCGACCTGTGGCGCATGATCGCGCGCAGTGCGTACGCCCAGCTGAGGCACAGCCCAGCCCTGCTGCTCGGTACGGTCGGGGGGCTCGCGCTCATCTACCTCGCGCCCCCGGCCGCGCTCTTCGCCGGGATGGCGGGGAGGGACGCCGTCGCGGCCTGGGCGGGCGGGCTCGCGTGGCTGGTGATGGCCGGGACGTACGTACCGATGCTGCGGTACTACCGGCAGCCGCTGCTGCTCGCCCCGCTACTGCCGTTCACCGCGCTGCTGTACCTGCTGATGACGGTGGACTCCGCGGTCCAGCACTACCGGGGGCGTGGGGCCGCGTGGAAGGGGCGCACGTATGCGCGCCCAGAGGCCACACCGGAACAGTGAGCCGGGTCGGGCCGGGCCGCCGCGTCAGCCGCACCTGCACCCGCACCGGCACCGGCACCGGCACCCGGCCTCGTCGCCCTCACCGCGCCCGCCCGAACCGCGCCCACGCGCGCGTCACTTGCGGCCCGGCGTCCAGTTCATGCCCCATCCGTACGCCTGGTCGATGGTGCGCTGCGGGCTGACGCCGCGCGCGGGGACCAGATAGCGGGCTTCGCGCTGGACGACGAGGTCGCCCCCGTTGTTGGTGAGCAGCGCGAGGGCGCAGACCGTGGAGGGCACGGTGCACTCGTCGAGCGAGAAGTCGATCGCCGCCCCGTGCTGCGGCTGGAGGGTGACCGTGGCGTGCAGGTCGGCGAAGCTGCGCGCGCCCTCATAGATCGTCACGAAGATCAGCACGCGGCGGAGCTGGTCCTTGTGGTCGAGGTTGACCGTGAGGTTCTCGCCGGACGCGAGGGCGCCGGTGCGGTCGTCGCCGTCGAGGTGGATGTACGGGGGCCGGCTGAGCGAGCCGAAGGCGTTGCCGAGTGCCTGGACGACGCCCTTGCGGCCGTCCGCGAGCTCATAGAGGGCGCACAGGTCGAGGTCGAGGTCGGCGTGGTTGGCGACGGCCCGGCCGAGCTTGGCGCCCCAGCCGCTGAACTGCTTGCGCATCTGCCAGTTGAGGTTGACCCGTAGTGCCCCCGAGCTGCCGCCCTGCTTGGCCAGCGACACCGTGGGAGCCGCCTTGGTCAGGGTCACTTTGGACAGGCGTACGGGGGCGGGCGCGGGCGGCGCGGCCGGAGGCGGCGGGACCGCGGCCTGAACCGGAGCCGCAGCCGGTACCGGCGCTGGAGCCGGAGCCGCAGCCGGTACCGGCGCTGGAGCCGGAGCCGGTGCCGGAGCCGGTGCCTGGTACGCGGCCGACGGCCCCGCCGGAGCTGCCGCGCCCGGCCGGTCGACCGTGATCCCGAAGTCCGTCGCCAGCCCTTCGAGTCCCGAGTCGTACCCCTGGCCCACGGCGCGGAACTTCCACGCGCCCTGGCGCCGGTAGAGCTCGCCCAGGATGAACGCCGTCTCCACGCTCGCGTCCGCGCTGTCGAACCGGGCGAGCTCCGCGCCGCTCGCCGCGTCGAGGACCCGGACGCACAGGCCGCGGACGCGGCCAAACGTTCCGCCATCGGCGGAGGCGGCGAGGACCACGCGCTCCACGTCGGGCTCCACGCGCGCGAGGTCGACGAAGAGCGTGTCCGTGACGCCCTCGGCCGAGCTCTGCTTGCCCTCGTGCCGCACCGCGCCGGAGGCGTGCGCCGGCTGGTTGTAGAAGACGAAGTCCGCGTCGGAGCGGACCTTCCCGGTAGCCGACGCGATCAAGAGGGCGGAGGCGTCCGCGTCCGGCACCCCGGGACCGGAACGCCAGGCCAATTCGACGCGTACGGCCGGCGCCGGCACCGGAACGTTGGACCCTTTAAGCATGGACATGCTCGCCCCCATCGCGAGTCGGGGTGCCGGAAGACTTTCCGCACCGTCAACCTAAACCCCGGCAGACGTTCCGGCACCCGCCGGTAACCCCTCCCGAGCTCGGCCTTTACAGGATCCGTACGCTCCCGGGCGACCGATTTTCCCATGTTCGCTCGCATTGGGGATGGGCGGTCACTCCGAACCCGTAAAACAACCCTCTTATCGGGCTCCCCAACGACCACATCGTGGGCTTAACTTATGTGCCATGACCTCCCCCCGCTCCACCTATGGCGGCGGTTACTACTCCGCGCCGTCCTTCCCGGACACCCCCATCTACGACTCCCTCGTCGCAGAGCGGGGCACGCCTCAGATCGCCCCGATCCGAGTGCCTTCCCTGTACGACACCGGGAACAGCTATCTTCCGGCCCTTCCGGCCGCGCTCCCGGCGCTGCCCTCCGGCCCCTCTCAGCAGCCCGCCTACGCGTCCTCGTACGGCTACCAGCAGGCGCCGCAGCCGATGCCGCTCCAGCAGGCGCCCGCGCCCTACATCCCGCAGCAGACCGGCGTCCCGCGCGGCTACCCGGGCCCGCAGGCCCAGCAGCAGCGCCCGATGGGCCCGACCGGCTACGAGGCGATGCGCCCCGCGGCCCCCCGCCCCGCGCCCGCCCCGACGCCGTACGACGGCTACAACCAGCCGTACCAGAACACGGGGTACTGAGGGGAACCGAGCGGAGCGGTCCGCCGCTCCCCCGCGTTCGACCGGATGTCCGAGGCGGCTGGCAGGATTGACTCATGGAGAGTCCGATTCAGCCCGCCGTGCGCCAGATCAACGTCTACCCCGTCAAGTCGGTCGGGGGGTACCGACTCGACGAGGTGCCGGTCGAGCCCTGGGGGCCGGCCGGCGACCGCCGCTGGATGGTCGTCGACGCGGCCGGAAAGGCCGTGACCCAACGCGAGCAGGCGCGGCTCGCGTTGGCCGCCGCCCGTGCGCTGCCGGACGGCTCCGTCCGGCTGTCCGCGCCCGGCCGGGAGGATCTGACCGTCGCCGTGCCCGAGCCGATCGGCGCGAGCGCGGTGACGCTCTTCGGCAAGAAGGTCGAGGCGATAGCGGCCGACGAGGCCGCGCACGCGTGGTTCAGCGACCACCTCGGGGTGGAGGTCCGGCTGGTCCACCTCGACGATCCCGCGACCCGGCGCCCGATCGACCCGGACTTCGCGCTGCCGGGCGAGACGGTGAGCTTCGCCGACGGCTTCCCGCTGCTGGTCGCCACCACGGCCTCCCTGGACGCGCTGAACTCGCTGATCGCGCAGGGCGATCGGCCGCACGAGGGCCCGTTGCCGATGAACCGGTTCCGCCCCAATGTCGTCGTCGACGGCACCGAGGCGTGGGCCGAGGACCACTGGTCGCGGATCGCGATCGGCGAGGTCGTCTTCCGGGTCGCCAAGCCCTGCGGGCGCTGTGTCATCACCACCACGGACCAGGCGAGCGCCGAGCGCGGCCGCGAGCCGCTGCGCACCCTGGCCCGCCACCGCCGCTTCGGCACGCAGCTGGTGTTCGGACAGAACGTCGTCCCGGAGCGCCCCGGCGTCATCCGCACCGGTGATCCCGTGCGCGTTCTCGCGTAAGCCGCCCGTCCGCGGGAACTCGTGGGGACAGCGGACGCGTTGTGCGGGAGGGGGCTCGGGTGACGTTGCTCTCTCTTGGGCCCGCTCGCGCGTAGGGCGCACCGCACGGGGCCAGGACGCAAGCGGAAGGGGGTGCGATTCAGTGCGATCCGCAGTGGGGGTGTGGCGTTGGCGGCACAACCCCTTACGCCGCCGTACGGATCTCGTGGAGGCATGGGTGGCGCTGGCCGCCCTGGTCCTGATGGTGCTGGCCGCGCCGGTGCTGGGCGGTGTGTGCGGTGCGGTCACGGACCGCGCGCTGCATCGCACGGTGACCAGGGAGCAGCGCGAGCGCCACGCGACGACGGCCGTGGTGGTCCAGCAGGCGCATGAGCGCAGTGCGCTCGCCGATGCCGAAGGAGTGGGCGGCCGCGAGGGCCGGATCCGGGTCGTGGCCAACTGGACGGCGTACGACGGCACTCTTCACACGGGAACGGTCGCCGCCCCCAGGCGAGCGGCTCCCGCGGGCTCCACCTTCCGGATATGGACGGACGACCGGGGCAGGCGCACGAGCCGCCCCCTGGACTCCACCACCGCGCACGCCCACGCGGTGTTCGCCGGTCTCGGCACGGCCGTGGCGACGGCCGGCCTCGTCGAGGGCATACGAAGGCTGGTCGTATGGCGCCTGGTGCGACGGCGGTATGCCCGTCTCGACCACGCCTGGGCCGGATACGGTCCGGACTGGGGCCGTGCGGGAGCAGGCAGCTGACCGGTCAACTCACCGGCCCCGCGCGCGCTACGGTGGACCATCAGTCGCACGTACAGCGTTCGCACGCACGAGGTGGGGGCACAGCAGCGCCATGGCTCAGGGCACGGTCCAGGTAACCCACACCGGCACTTCGAGGTGGCGGCGCCGCACCGGTGAATACGCCTCGCTCGCCGCTGCCCTGGAGGCCGCCACGGACGGCGACGTCCTCACCGTCGCGCCCGGCACCTACCGCGAGAACCTGGTCCTGCGGCGGGCCGTGACCCTGCGCGGCCCGGAGGGGTCGGCGGGGTCCGTGCGGATCGCCCCGGTCGACGGCGTGCCGCTGACCGTGCGCGCCTCCGCCACCGTCCAGGACCTCCAGCTGGAGGGGCAGGACGCGGCGGCGCCCGCCCTGCTGATCGAGGACGGCGCGCCCGAGCTGTGCGATCTGCGGGTGGTGACCCGTTCGGCGGTCGGCATCGAGGTGCGGGGCGCGGCCCGGCCCACGGTCCGCCGCTGCACGGTGGACAACCCGGGCGGCGTCGGCATCGGCGTACTGGACGGCGCGGGCGGGCTGTTCGAGGAGTGCGAGGTGGTCGCGGCCGGCCAGTCGGGCGTCTCGGTCCGCGCGGGCGCCCACCCCCGTCTGGAGCGCTGCCGGGTGCACCACGCCTCGGGCGCGGGGCTCTCGGTGACCGGCGAGGGCACCGGCCTCGAGGCACTGGGCTGCGAGGTGTACGAGATCAGGGGCGCCGGCGTGCAGATCGCCGCGCGCGCCACCGCCCACCTCACCGACTGCACGGTGCACCGCACCTCGGCGGACGGGGTCACGCTCGACACGGACGCGGTGCTCACGCTCGCCGACTGCGACATCCACGACATCCCCGAGAACGCGGTGGACCTGCGCTCCCGGTCGGTCCTGACCCTCACCCGCTCGGCGGTGCGCAGCTTCGGCCGCAACGGTCTGTCGGTGTGGGACCCGGGCACCCGGGTGGACGCCAACCAGTGCGAGATCCACGACAGTACGGGCGACTACCCGGCGGTGTGGGTCAGCGACGGCGCCACGGCGGTCCTGGAGGCCTGCCGCGTCCACGACGTTCCGGACGCGTTGTTCGTCCTGGACCGGGGCTCGCGCGCCGACGTCATCGACAGCGACATCTCGCAGGTGCGCAACACCGCCGTGTCGGTGAGCGACGGCGCCACCGCGCAGCTCGACGACTGCCGGATCAGGGAGGTCTCCACCGGCGCCTGGTTCCGCGACCACGGAAGCGGCGGCACACTCGCCAACTGCACCATCGACGCGGCACAGACCGGCGTGATCGTCACCAAGGGCGCCGACCCCCGCATCGAGCGCTGTACGGTCACGGCGCCCGCCGAGGCCGGGTTCTACGTCTCGGCCGAGGGCCGGGGCACCTTCCACGGCTGCCGGGTGACCGGCAGCGGAGGCTATGGCTTCCATGTGGTGGACGGCTGCCGCACGACGCTGATCCGCTGCCGTACGGAGCGCTGCGCGCGCGGTGGGTACGAGTTCGGCGAGGACGGGCCGGTGGCCGAGGACTGCACCAGCGACGAGAGCGGTGTGCGCCCCGGATCGCCGGAGCCGGCCGCCGTCCAGACCGCCACCCAGACCATGGGCCTGCTCTCCACGGTCCCGGGACAGCGTCCCACCGAAGTCGCGGCGACGTCCGTCGAGGAGCCCGCCCGCTCCTCGCAGGACGTCCTGGGCGAACTGGACGCGCTGGTGGGCCTGGAGAGCGTCAAGCGCGAGGTGCGGGCGCTCACCGACATGATCGAGGTGGGCCGCAAGCGGCAGCGGGCCGGCCTCAAGGCCGCCTCGGTCCGCCGCCATCTGGTCTTCACCGGCTCCCCCGGCACCGGCAAGACCACGGTCGCCCGGCTCTACGGGGAGATCCTGGCGTCGCTCGGGGTCCTGGAGCGCGGGCACCTCGTCGAGGTGTCCCGGGTGGACCTGGTGGGCGAGCACATCGGGTCGACGGCGATCCGCACCCAGGAGGCGTTCGACCGGGCGCGCGGCGGAGTGCTGTTCATCGACGAGGCGTACGCGCTGTCGCCCGAGGACTCCGGCCGGGACTTCGGACGGGAGGCGATCGACACCCTGGTGAAGCTGATGGAGGACCACCGCGAGGCGGTGGTGGTGATCGTCGCGGGGTACACGGCGGAGATGGAACGCTTTCTCAGGGTCAACCCCGGGGTGGCGTCCCGTTTCTCACGGACCATCACCTTCAGCGACTACGACCCGGACGAGCTGCTGCGGATCGTGGAGCAGCAGGCGGAGGAGCACGAGTACCGGCTGGGGAGCGGGACGGCCGAGGCGCTCCTGAAGTACTTCACGGCGCTGCCCAAAGGCCCGGCGTTCGGCAACGGCCGCACCGCGCGCCAGACGTTCGAGTCGATGGTGGAGCGGCACGCGGGCCGGGTCGCCCAGTTCGCCGACGCGAGCCCGGACGATCTGAGCCTTCTCTACGCGGACGACCTGCCCGAACTCCCCTGAGGGGCAAGCTGGCTGACGAGACGTCAGCGCTGGTGCGGAAGTGCCGGTGACAGTTCGTCCAGAAGTGCGGTGCGCTCCTCGGCGAAGACCGGGTCGGCCTGATAGTCCGAATGGGCCAGGATCGGTGCGGGCAGCGGCTGCCGCTTCGTACGTCCGAAGGCGAGCGGGTCGAGGAGCGGGCCCCGGTCCACGTTCGTGCCCGGCAGCACCGGACCGCCGATCGGGTCGGTGGCCCGCCACAGGTTGCGCCAGCAGTGCAGTCCCTGGTGGAGGGCGGTCAGCTGCGGGCGTCCGAAGTACGCGGGGAACCAGCGCCCGTACAGCCGCTCCAGGGGCGAGCCGTAGGTGAGCAGCGCGACGCTGCGGCGGGTGCGGGCGGGCAGCTGCCACACGGCGGCGGCCGCGAGGACGCTGCCCTGGGAGTGGCCGGAGATGACCAGGCGGCCGCCGACGGTCCGCCCGATCCAGGTGTTCATGCGCCAGGCGAGGTCCGGCACGGCCCGCTCGGCGTAGCAGGGCGGGGCGAACGGATGGGCCGCGCGCGGCCAGAAGGTGCCCACGTCCCACAGGATGCCGATGGTGCGCCGGGCCGAGGCGTCCTTGTAGGCGCGCCGCCCCCAGGTGACGAAGAGCAGGAAGCCGAGGCCGGTGAACCAGGAGCCGAGCGCCTGGACGGTGTCGGCGGTGGAGGCGACCACTCCGGGCGCGTCGGCCGCCGCCCGCCCGGGGACCTTCCCGGTGGCCCAGGAGCCCGCGAGCGCGCCCGCCCCGAGCAGCAGGGTGGCGGCGCCGACGATGCCGAGGAAGGCGGGCGCGCGGTCGGTGAGCCCGGCCATCGCGCGGGCGGTGGCGATCCGCCGGGAGCGGACGGGGTCCGGGCGCTCGCCCGGGTAGTCCGCGAGCAGCCCCGGCTCCCCGGCGCGCGCGGTGCGCCAGATGCGGAAGGCGAAGTAGGCGACGGCCGGGACGAGGAGCGCGAGCAGGGCCGGGATCACCGAGGCCTGCCAGGTGAGCAGGGGCGGCGGGCCCTGGAAGACGTCGCGGGCCGTGCCCGGCGTGCCGGAGCCGTCCAGCCAGTCGGCCACGCGCTGGGCGACCCCGCCGGTCATCACTCCGCCGAGCGCGCACGCCAGGAGCGCGACGGCGGGGCCACCGAGGCCGGTCAGCGCGGTGCGGGAGTCGTGTGCGCGGCGCCGCAGCAGGAGCGCGACCCCGGCGAGCAGGACGACCAGGAGGCCCTGGGCGAGGGCGATGATCCCGAAGGTGCGGTCGCCCGGGAGCGTGGAGCGCGAGGCCCAGCCGGGCCGGTCCCATGACGCGTACACCAACGACAGGGCGAGCAGCCCGAGGGCGGCGGCTGGCAGGAACGTGATGACGGCCCGGTCCAGGTGCTCGTCGAGGCGCGACTCGGTGCGGCCCCGGCCGCACACCACGCCCACCACGACGACCGCCCCCACGAGGAGAGTGGCCGTCAGGAGTTGGCCCAGGACGTCGAGCGGGGTGCTCGCGCCGGCCCGGTCGTGGCCGGCGGCGGCGCTGGTGACGGCCGCGGCGACGGTGAGGAACCCGGCGGCGGTGTGCGCGGCGCGCAGCCGGGCGACCAGGCGCCGCCCGTACCAGAAGCCGGGGCGGCTCAGGGCGGGTGCGTCCGGCTCGTCGTCGTCCCCGGCGGCGCCGAGCGGCTGCTGGGACTCGTACGCGCTCCAGGTGCGGTTGGACAGGTACCAGAGCAGTCCGGTCAGGGCGGCGGGGACCAGCGCGGCCAGCGCGAGGCGGCGGCCGGGCGGGCTCCACCAGCCGTGCCGCTCGGGCGACAGGAAGCCGAGCCAGGACTTCCTGTCGGCACAGCTCGCCGAGCCCGCGCACTGCCAGGCGGCCAGATCGAGCGCGACCTCGCAGGCGGCGGCGATGAGCAGCACGGTCAGACTGAGCGCGACGAGCCGGACCAGCATCCCGTAGAGCCGCACGGGGCGCGCGGCGTCGCGGGCGGGCGGGCGCATCCAGTGCGCGAGGTTGACCACCATGAACGGCAGGAGCAGCAGCCACAGGGCGCGGGCGCCGTTGCCGGAGGTGAGGTTGGCCCAGCAGTACGCCTCGGGCACGGGCCGGTCGCGGTAACGCTCCGGGTGGTCCTCGGCGTCGGCGTCCTCGGTGCGGCGGAAGACGGCGGCGGTCTCGTCCCCGGTGACCCGCACCGTACGCGGGTCGTCGAGCATGGACTGCGGGGTGGCACCACCGACGCCGTGGACGAGCAGTTCGAGCGCGGGCCCGCCGTCGTCGGCGGCCGGTGTGGCACGGGACACTTCTGTGACTCGCTCTCATGATGGGAGGATCGGCGGCGTGACACGGCGGGGCGGTCGTGCGGATCGCGGATCGTGCGGGTCGGGCGTCGGGTCGTGCGCGGCCGGGGACCCGGGCGCGCGGGTCCCCGTGTCCGGGTTCTTCAGGATCTCGGATCGGGGGGCGGAGTGCGGTGTCCTCACGGAAACTCCCCGTGACAGGATTCGGGTGTACGGCGATGACATGCACGGCGACGCGGAAGGACCGACCCGGCAGTGAGCGACAATCAGAATCTGCTCGCGGAGCAGCGTCGCGCCCTGATCCTCGACGAGGTCAGACGGCGTGGCGGTGTCCGGGTCAATGAGCTCACCCGGAAGCTCAACGTCTCGGACATGACGGTGCGCCGGGACCTGGACGCGCTGGCCCGCCAGGGCGTCATCGAGAAGGTGCACGGCGGGGCGGTGCCGGTGGTCGAGGCCTCCACGCACGAGCCCGGCTTCGAGGCCAAGTCCGGCCTGGAGCTGAGCGCCAAGGAGGACATCGCGCGCGCGGCGGCCGCGATGGCCGTGCCGGGCAGCGCCATCGCGCTCTCGGGCGGTACGACGACGTACGCCCTGGCGCACCGGCTCCTCGACGTGCCGGATCTGACGGTGGTGACCAACTCGGTGCGGGTCGCGGACGTCTTCCACGCGGCGCAGCGGGCCGCGGGCGCCGGCGGGACCCGGCCGGGGGCGGCGACCGTGGTGCTCACCGGCGGCGTGCGCACGCCGTCGGACTCGCTCGTGGGGCCGGTCGCGGACCAGGCGATCCGCTCGCTCCACTTCGACGTGCTCTTCCTCGGGGTGCACGGCATCTCGGTGGAGGCGGGTCTGTCCACGCCGAACCTGGCGGAGGCGGAGACCAACCGCCGGTTCGTGCAGTCCGCTCGGCGGGTCGTGGTGGTCGCGGACCACACCAAGTGGGGGACGGTGGGGCTGAGTTCGTTCGCCTCGCTGGACGAGGTGCACACGCTGGTGACGGACTCGGGGCTGTCCGACGCGGCGCGCGAGGAGATGGCCGAGCATCTGCCGGGGCTGCTGGTGGCGGGCGAGGGCGACTCCGCCGAGGCGGACGTGGCACCCGCCGAAGACATCTGACGGACCGCCAGTTAGGGTGTGCGGGCTCGCTGTTGCCCTCTTGTGCGCACTGTTGGCTGTTCGCGCTCATCACTGCCCGCTCGTGCTCATTGTTGGCTGTTCGCGCTCACCGCTGCCCGCTCGTGCCCGTTCACACCGACCGCTGGAGGTGCGGCCCGATGGCTCGCCGACTCCGTCCCGTGGAGCTCGACTTCGTCGAGACCGCTCCACTGCGCCTGGTCTTCGCCGCCGACGCGGCCGCTCCGGCGGACGCCCTCTACCGCGCACTGGCCGTCGAGACCGAGGCCTGGTCCGAGTGGTTCGCGGCGGTGACGCACGCGCGGGCCACCGACGGCGGCCGGGAGATACGGCTGAAGGGCGGCACCCGGTTCGAGGAGACGGTGATGGCCGCCGAGCCCTCCGCGCGCTACGCCTACCGGGTCGACGTCACCAACGCCCCCGGCCCGCACGCCCTGGTGGAGGAGTGGCGGCTCACCCCGACCGCCCAGGGCACCCGGGTGCAGTGGACCTTCGCGGCCGCGGGCGGCGCGCCCTTCCGGTTCGCGCTGCGGATGGGCCGGGCGGGCCTGGGGAGGGCGTTCCGCGACGCGGTGACGACGCTGGACCGCCGGCTGGCCGCGCCCGGCACCGGGCCGACGGCAGCGGCCTCCTGATCCGGGCGACCTGGACCAACTGCCCGCACCCGCACCCCCTATCACCCGCGCCCGCGCTCTTGCGCCCGGCTGGCCGCTTCCAGCCGCACGCCCCGCGGCCGACCGTCCTACTCCGGCCACACTCCGTTGGCCAGGAACGCGTCGATCGCCGCCGTGTACGGCGCGATGTCCAGCCCCTGTTCGGCCAGCCAGGCGTCGGAGTAGTACTTGTCGAGGTAGCGGTCGCCCGGATCGCAGAGCAGGGTGACGACGCTGCCGGTGCGCCCGGCGGCCACCATCTCGGAGATGATCTTCAGGGCGGACCAGAGGCCGGTGCCGGTGGAGCCGCCCGCCTTGCGGCCGATGGCCGCTTCCAGGGCGCGCACGGCCGCGATGCTCGCCGCGTCCGGGACCTTCATCATCCGGTCGATGGCGCCGGGCAGGAAGCTCGGCTCCATCCGGGGCCGGCCGATGCCCTCGATGCGCGAGCCGCAGTCGCTGGTGGCGTGGGCGTCGCCGCGGGTCCAGCCGTCGAAGAAACAGGAGTTCTCCGGGTCCGGGACGCAGATGCGCGTGTCGAACTGCATGTAGTGCACATAGCGGGCGATGGTCGCCGAGGTGCCGCCGGTCCCGGCGGTGGCGACGATCCACGCGGGCTCCGGGTAGCGCTCCAGCCTCAGCTGCTGGTAAATCGATTCGGCGATGTTGTTGTTGCCGCGCCAGTCGGTGGCCCGCTCCGCGTACGTGAACTGGTCCATGTAGTGCCCGCCGGTCTCGGCGGCGAGCGCGGCGGACTCCTCGTACATCTTCATCGAGTCGTCGACGAAGTGGCACTGACCGCCGTGGAATTCGATCAGGCGGCACTTCTCGGCGCTGGTGGTGCGCGGCATGACGGCGATGAACGGCACGCCGATGAGCTTGGCGAAGTACGCCTCGGAGACGGCGGTCGAGCCGCTGGACGCCTCGATGACGGGCTTGCCGGGACGGATCCAGCCGTTGCACAGCCCGTACAGGAAGAGCGAGCGGGCGAGCCGGTGCTTGAGGCTGCCGGTGGGGTGGGTGGACTCGTCCTTGAGGTAGAGGTCGATCCCCCACCGCTCGGGCAGCGGGAAGCGCAGCAGATGCGTGTCGGCGGAGCGGTTGGCGTCGGCCTGGACCTTGCGCACGGCGTCCTTGAGCCACGCCCGGTAGGCCGCGTCGCTGCGGTCCACGTCGATGGTCTCCATGCCACTCCTCCATGTCTGGCCCGCCCCGGGGGCGAAGGCGCACGGGGCTGGAAATGTCGTGAAGCGTGTCGCCGAAGTCGGCTGGAAAACCACGGCTCCGTCACTTGACAATACCGCCCTCACCTGCACAAACATTCCCTTTGAGGATCCATAGGAGTGGCTTGTGGGACGCCTGCGCGGCAGCGTACGGCGGCGGGTGACGGCCGATCCTCCTCGCGCCCTGGTGCGCAGGGCCATCGTTGTGCAGACTGCCCAGCAGGAACGGTACGAAGGGGGCACAGCGGCCATGAGCGAGCCCGAGTTCAGCGCCAGGGGCGTGCGGATCGAACGCTGGACGCGTTCGCTGACCAGGGCGGGACAAGTCCTGATCAAGGACGGCCGGCTCGCCCTGCTCACCAGCAACGGGCGGGAGATCGACAGCGCGCCGCTGCGCGCGGTCAGCGCGGGCAAGCCGCTGCTGCCCTGGGCCGCCAAGGCCGACCGGACCGTGGCGAAGATCAACGGCCATCGCTACCGGCTGACCATGGGCCAGCAGGGCGGCAGGCCGCGCGGCGCGGAGCTCGCCCAGCGCTTCCTGCAGGCGGTGCGCCCCACGGGTGAGCCGCGCGGCTGAGGGGCTGGTGGGGCGCGAGTTGCGGAGCGCCGACCCCTGCGCCACCCTGGTCTCACATCACTCAGGGTTTACCGGCGGTCACGCTGCGATCCAGCCCGCCGGACCAGAAAGCTTCTTCCGGACCTCAATCGGGGAGTCGCAGCCGTGATCAGCCAGTCGAGCAGGCATTGCACGGTGGAGCTCCAGGCCCTGCCGTCGCGGATCGGGCAAGTCCGCAGAATCGTTTCAGCGCAGTTGCGTTACTGGCATCTCGATCCTCTGATAGACGAGGCGGCGCTGGGCGTCACCGAGTTGCTGACCAACGTCCACCGGCACGCCCAGCCGGACAAGCTCTGCACCGTGGAGATCGAGCTGTTGCGCGACCGCCTCACGGTGTCCGTCCACGACCACGACCCGCGGATGCCCACGGTCCGCAGCACCGACCCCTTCGCCACCAACGGCCGCGGCCTCGCGATGATCGCGGCGGTCAGCGAGAGCTGGGGAGTGCGCCCGCAGGGCGCCGCAGGCAAGACCGTGTGGTTCACGCTCCCCGCGCCGCCGGCGAGCCCGGCCTACGGGACGGCGGCCGCCCCCAAGGCAGCCGGCCCGTGCCTGCACAAGCGGCCCGCCCTGGTGCGCGCCGAGGGCCGCGGAGGCCATCCGCGCACCCCCGCCCGCCTGCCGGCAGCGGGCTGACCGGACACCCGGGCTCCCGTGGCCGTTCGGCGGTCATGCCGCTCCGTCCTTGCGGCGGCCGAACTCCTCGTCCAGGACGGAGAGCCGGCGCCAGTACTCGTCCTCGTCGATCTCACCGGCGGCGAAGCGGCGGCCGAGCACGGCGAGCGGCGAGCGCTCGTCGAGCGGGGGGCTCTCGTCGTAGGGCCGGCGTCCGGCGAAGGGCGGCCGCCAGGGGCCGCGCCGTCCGCGCCAGACCGTGCGCCGCAGCACGGTCACGACCGTGAGGATCACGGCCGCCCAGATCACCGGGAAGAACAGGATCCAGGGTCCGGGTCCGTCGTAGGCCAGCGTGTTCATCGTGCTCAGCTCCTCGGTCGAAGTGGTCTCGTGGTGCTTTCGAGAGTCCCGCCGTGGGGTGCTCCGGGGCGTCGTACAGGCAGCGGCACTTGACGTACCTCCCAGGGAGTAGATCGGGCGCGGGCGACTGCTCTGGATTCTGTACTTACCAGTATGTACAGTAAGGATCATGAGCACCTCAGAGCGTCTGATCGAGGCCACCCGGGAGCTGCTGTGGGAGCGGGGCTACGTCGGCACCAGCCCCAAGGCGATCCAGCATCAGGCGGGCGCGGGCCAGGGCAGCATGTACCACCACTTCACCGGCAAGCCGGACCTGGCGCTCACCGCCATCCGGCGCACCGCCGAGGAGCTGCGCGCGAGCGCCGAGGCATCCTTCGGGGCCGAGGGCACGGCGTACGAGCGGATCCGCGGCTATCTGCTGCGCGAGCGCGACGTCCTGCGCGGCTGCCCGGTGGGCCGGCTGACCATGGACCCGGACGTCATCGCGAACGACGAGCTGCGCGCGCCCGTGACCGAGACGATCGACTGGTTGCGCGGGCGGCTCTCCGAGATCGTCCAAGAGGGCCTGGACGCGGGCGAGTTCACCGCCCCCCTGGTGCCCGAGGAGATCGCTGCGGCGGTGGTCGCGACCGTTCAGGGCGGCTATGTGCTGGCCCGCGCGTCCGGCTCGCCCGCCGCCTTCGACGCGGGGGTGCGCGGTCTGCTCGCCCTGCTCGCACCCCGTACCGCCTGACCGCCACCACGAGTCGAGGAACACCCATGCACGTCAACCGTCAGCGCCCCGCCAGTGTGCGGGGCCCGGCCGAGCACTTCACGGGCACGGTCTGGCTGGACGAGATCGCTACGCCCCCGGCCCCGTCCCGGCTGCGGATGTTCAGCGTCCACTTCACTCCCGGCGCGCACACCGCCTGGCACCGCCACCCGCACGGCCAGGTCCTCCACGTGACCGAGGGCGAGGGCCTGGTGCAACGCCGGGGCGGTCCCGTCGAGCCGATCCGGGCCGGCGACACCGTCTGGATCGAGCCGGACGAATGGCACTGGCACGGCGCCGGGCCGCACACGTTCATGACCCATCTGGCGGTCGTCGAGGCGGCACAGGACGGCACCGCGGTCGACTGGGACCGCCATGTCGACGCCGACGCCTACCCGTCGCCCACTTCCTGAGGAGTACGTTCCGTGCACGCCCTGCAGTACGAGATCACCCTGCCCGCCGACTACGACATGGACATCATCCGCACCCGCGTCGCCACCCGCGGCCATCTCCTCGACGACTTCCCCGGCCTCGGCCTCAAGGCGTATCTGATCCGCGAGCGCGGCGCCGCCTCGCCGGTGAACGCCTATGCGCCCTTCTACCTCTGGAACACGCCCGAGGGCATGAACTCCTTCCTCTGGGGCCCCGGCTTCCAGGGCATTGTGGACGACTTCGGCCGCCCGGAGGTCCAGCACTGGATGGGTCTCGCGTACGAGGAGGGGCCGGCGGCCGGGGCCGCACCGCTCTGCGCGACGCGTGAGCGCCTCGCGGTGCCGGACGGGAGACGGCCCGCCGACTTCGTGGCCGAGCAGGTGGAGCAGTGGACGGCCGCCCCCGGGACGGTGGCGAGCGCACTGGCCGCCGACCCGCGCCGTTGGGAGCTGCTGCGCTTCACGCTCTGGGAGCAGGAGGCCCCGAGTGCGCCCGGCGACCGCTTCCAGGTGCTGCACCTGTCCGCGCCGGAGCGCGGCGAGCTGTCCCGGGGACGGCACTGGTGAGTGGGCTGCCCGTGGTCCGTACCGTGCTCGGCGATGTGCCCGCCGACCGGCTCGGCGTGGTGGACGCCCATGACCACCTCTTCATCCGCAGCCCGCTGCTGCCGGGCCAGGAGCTCGACGACGCCGGGGAGGCCGCCGCCCGGCTCAGCGCCTTCCGCGACCTCGGGGGCGGCACGGTGGTGCAGTGGACTCCGTACGGCATGGGCCGCCGGGCGGATCAACTGGCCGCGCTGTCACGGGAGTCGGGCGTCCGGATCGTGGCCGCCACGGGGCTGCACCAGGCGGTCCACTACGCGCCCGAGCTGCTCGGCTCCGTACGCGACTCGCTCGCCGAGCTGTTCGTGCGCGAGATCACCGAGGGCGTGGAGGGCGGCGGTGGAGTACGGGCCGGTCTGATCAAGGTCGCCGGCGGGTTCCACGGGCTCGACGCGCACGCCCGGCTCACGATGCGCGCGGCCGCCGAGGCCCATCACCGCACGGGAGCGGCCGTCGCCGTGCATCTGGAACTCGGAACCGGCGCCCTGGACGTCCTCGACCTGCTCTGCGGGGAACTGGAGGTCGCGCCGGACCGGGTGATCCTCGGCCACCTCAACCGCTCCCCCGACTTCACCGTCCACCGGCAGGCCGCCGCCGCGGGCGCCTATCTGGGCTTCGACGGGCCGTCCCGGGCCAACCACGCCACCGACTGGCGGATGCCCGAGGCCTTGAAGGCGCTGGCCGACGCCGGGTTCGCGGACCGGCTGCTGCTCGGCGGGGACACGGTCACCCCGGACACACCGGGCATGCCGTTCCTGCTGCGCCGGGTGCGGCCGGGGCTCGAACTCGCCCTGGGCGAGGAGCTGGTGGAGCGGATCCTGGTGGGGAATCCGCCAGGGGCGTTCGGGCTGCGCCGGTAGACCGCGGGCCGGGTGGCGCCGCGCCGGTGGGCCGTGCGCCGGAAGGCGCGGCGCCGGTGGGCCGTGCGCCCGGTGGCGCTGCGCCGATGGGCCCTCGGCCGGGCGGGCGCCCGTCAGCCCAGCGCCGCCAGTGGGTCGTCCAGCACCGGCTGCCAGGCCAGTTCCGCCGCGCCGACCAGGCTGTTGTGGTCGAGCGAACAGGCCAGGATCGGCACGCCGCCGCTGCGCCCCCACAGGCTGCGGTCGGCCACGACGGCCCGCAGCCGGTCGGGGTCGGCTTCGAGCAGGGCCTTGTGGAGGCCGCCGAGGATGATCCGGTCCGGGTTGAGGATGTTGACGAGCCCGGCAAGGCCGAGGCCGAGCCGGTCGATGAGCTCCTGGGCCGCCCCGCGTACGGACACGTCGTCGTACTCCGTGCGCAGCAGCTCGCGGGACTGCTCCAGGAGCGAGACCTCGGGGCCCGGGTCGCGGCCCGCCGCCACCAGGAAGGCGAGCGGGTCGGTCTCCACGTCGAGGCAGCCCCGGCCGCCGCAGTAGCAGGGGCGGCCCTCCGGGCTGACGGTGAGGTGGCCGACCTCCAGGGCGAGGCCCGAACTCCCGGTGTGCAGACGGCCGTCGAGGACGAGGGCGCCGCCGACGCCCCGGTGCCCGGTGGCCACGCAGAGCAGGTGCTGCGCGCCGCGCCCGGCGCCATGGCGGTGCTCGGCGAGGGCGGCGAGGTTGACGTCGTTGCCGGTGAAGGCGGGGCCTTCGATGCCCGCGGCCCGTACCTGCTCGGCGAAGATCTCGCGCACCGGCGCGCCCGCGGGCCAGGCCAGGTGCAGCGGGTTGAGCGCGGTGCCGTCGGGTTCGGCGACCGCCGACGGCACGGCGAGGCCCGCGCCGACGCAGCGCAGCCCGCTGCCGCGCAGCAGTTCGGCGCCCGCTTCGACGACCTCGCCCAGCACCTGCGCCGGGTCGGCGGAGACGGTGACGCAGCCGGGTGCGGTGGCGACCGTCCGGCCGCCCAGACCCACCAGCGCGGCGCGGAATCCGTCGGCGTGCACCTGGGCGGCGAGGGCGACGGGGCCCGAGTCGTTGACCGCGAGGCGGTGCGAGGGGCGGCCCTGGGAACCGGCGGCGGCGCCGGGGCGGGAGTCGACCTGGATGAGGCCGAGCGCTTCGAGTTCGGCGGCGACCGCTCCGGCCGTGGCCCGGGTGACGCCCAGCTCGGCGGTGAGGACGGCGCGGGTGGGCGCGCGGCCGGTGTGGACCAGTTCGAGCGCGGGGCCGAGTGCCCCACGGCCCCTGTCCAGCCTCGTCTTGGTGTGCGTCGCCTTGCCGTTCATGGGGGCGAGTCTCCCATGATCCAGGACGGACGCATGCCCTCCGCCTGCGGCCCCCGTTCACCCGCCGCCCACCCGGCGGTCGTCGCGCGGTACGAAGGCAGGGCGGCGAATGGGTTGTCCGCAGGGGGCACCGACCCCTATTCTGAGTTTGTGCCGCTACTAAACAAAGTGCGGACGGCCCTGCCTGCGGGACCCGGCGCGCACACCTCCGCGCCCTCCCTGCTCCGCCTCCGCACCGCTCTGACCGTGTTCTTCGCCCTCGACGGATTCCTCTTCGCCGGCTGGGTGGTCCGCATCCCGGCCATCAAGCAGCAGACCGGCTCCTCGGCCGGTGACCTCGGCCTCGCCCTGCTCGGCGTCTCGGCGGGCGCCGTGGTGACGATGGTCTTCACCGGCCGGCTCTGCCGGCGCTTCGGCAGCCACCCCGTGACCGTGGCCTGCGCCGCGCTGATGGCGCTGGCCATCGCGCTGCCGCCGCAGACGCGCTCGGCGCTCTCGCTGGGAGCGGTCCTGCTGCTCTTCGGCGCCGCGTACGGCGGGATCAACGTGGCCATGAACAGCGCGGCCGTCGATCTGGTCGCCGCCCTGCGGCGCCCGGTGATGCCCAGCTTCCACGCCGCGTTCAGCCTCGGCGGAATGCTCGGCGCGGGTGTCGGCGCGCTGGTGGCGGGCGGCCTCTCCCCCACCGCGCACCTGCTCGCGCTGACCGGGTTCGGCCTGCTGGTGACCGCCCTGGCCGGGCCGGTCCTGCTCCGCCACCCAGTCCCGGCGCACACCGCGACCCCGCACGCCCAGGGGCGGCGCCCCGACGGCCGGGCCCGCCGACTGGTGCTCCTGTTCGGCGTGATCGCGCTCTGCACGGCGTACGGGGAAGGGGCCATGGCCGACTGGGGCGCGCTCCACCTGGAGCAGGACCTCGACGCGGCGCCCGGCGTCGCGGCCATCGGCTACTCCCTGTTCGCCCTGGCCATGACGGCAGGCCGGCTCAGCGGCACCCTCCTGCTCGAACGCCTGGGCCAGACCCGGGCGCTGGTCGCGGGCGGCACGACGGCCACGGCCGGGATGCTGCTCGGCGCGCTCGCGCCGACGGCGTGGCTCGCGCTCGCCGGTTTCGCGGTGACGGGTCTGGGCCTCGCCAACATCTTCCCGGTCGCGGTGGCCCGCGCGGGCGCGCTGGCCGGACCCGGCGGAGTCGCCGCCGCGTCGACCCTCGGCTACGGCGGCATGCTGCTCGGCCCGCCCGCGATCGGCTTCCTGGCCCAGTGGTCCTCCCTGCCCGTCGCCCTGACGACGGTGGCCGCACTGTCGGCGGCGGCGGCCGTGATCGCGTACGGCTCGCGGCGCGCGACGGCGGGGGCGTGAGGGACGAACCTGAGCGGCCGAGCTTGGGGGGGACGAACCTGAGGGGACGAGGCCGACGGGACGAACCTGAGGGGGCGAGCCTGACGCGGGAGGGGTGCGCAGGGAGGCAGACCGGGACGGGGCGTGGCGGAAGGGCGTACACGCCGGTTCTGCGCGCCCCTGAGCGCCGGTACGTGGACATGATCACCACGCCCGCCGCGCCCCTGGCAGAATCCCGACATGGACACCGCTGAACTCATCAACACCCTCGATCGCGAGGGCCGGTTGCTGGCTGAGGCCGCCGGAGCGGCGGGCTCCGACGCCCCCGTGCCGACCTGCCCCGGCTGGCAGGTACGGGATCTGCTGCGGCACACCGGCACCGTGCACCGCTGGGCGACCACGTACATCACCGAGGGCCACACCGCCTTCCACCCCAGCGGTGCGGAGCCCGACCTGGACGGCGACGAGCTCCTCGACTGGTTCCGCGAGGGCCATCGCGCGCTCGTCGACGCGCTGACCGGGGCACCGAAGGACCTGGAGTGCTGGCAGTTCATGCCCGCCCCCTCCCCGCTGGCGTTCTGGGCCCGCCGCCAGGCGCACGAGACGGCGGTCCACCGGGTGGACGCGGAGTCGGCCCGGGGCGGCCGTCTCACCACGCCGGAACCGGACTTCGCCGTCGACGGCATCGACGAACTGCTCCTCGCCTTCCACGCCCGGGAGAAGAGCCGGGTGCGCACGCGCACGCCGCGCACCCTTCGCGTACGGGCGACGGACAGGGGCGCGGTGTGGACCGTGCACCTGTCGGACGGGGTGCCGCGCACGGTCCGGGACGACGACGGCCCCGCCGACTGCGAGCTGAGCGGCCCCGCGCACGAGGTGTATCTGACGCTGTGGAACCGACGGCCGCTCTCGTCCGTTGCCCTTGCGGGCGACGCGTCGCTCGCCGAGCTGTGGCGGGCGAATTCGGCGATCACCTGGAGTTAGGCAGCGGAGTCAGGCACCCGGAGTCAGGCGCCCTGACTCCGGCGCCTGGAGTTCGGCGCCTGGAGCCAGGTCCCGCGGTTCTACGAGGGCCGGTCCGCCAGCATCCGGGAGAGCACCGCGCGTTGCAGCGGTCGCACCTCGGCGTGGCGCGCCCGGCCCTTGTCCGTGATCATGACCCGGACGCCGCGCCGGTCCTCGCTGCACATCCCACGGGTGACCAGGCCCTCCTTCTCCAGCCTGCCGATCAGGCGGGAGAGGGCGCTCTGGCTCAGATGGACGCGCGAGGCGAGCTCCTGGACGCGGTACGCGGTACCGCCGTCCTCCGCACACCCCTCCACCAGCACGTCGAGCACCTCGAAGTCGCTCGCTCCGATGCCGTACCGATGCAGCTCGCGATCGAGCTCGCACGTCGTGCGCGCATGCACCGCGAGGATGCCGCGCCACTCGTCCACGAGCATGCGCTCGGACTTCTTCGCCGCCATGACCGCACGTTAGCAGAGATGACGCTCTTTGTTGCGCTGTAATTAAATGCACTTGCACTCGATGCATGCGCATGTAGTCTGCTCCGCATGACCTCTCCGCTCAACGTCCAGTCCACTCAGGAGCGTTGGAGCCCGCGACTGTGGGGCACCTTGCTGGTGCTGTGCGCCGCGATGTTCCTGGACGCGCTCGACGTCTCCATGGTCGGCGTCGCCCTGCCCTCGATCGCGACCGATCTGCACCTTTCCACCTCGACGCTCCAGTGGATCGTCAGCGGCTACATCCTGGGCTACGGCGGCCTGCTGCTCCTCGGCGGCCGCGCGGCCGACCTGATGGGCCGCCGTCAGGTGTTCCTCATCGCGCTCGGCGTCTTCGCGCTGGCCTCGCTGCTCGGCGGCCTCGTCGACTCCGGGCCGCTGCTGATCGCCAGCCGCTTCATCAAGGGCCTCAGCGCCGCGTTCACCGCGCCCGCCGGCCTCTCGATCATCACCACGACGTTCAAGGAGGGCCCGCAGCGCAACCGCGCGCTCTCCATCTACACCACCTGCGCCGCCACCGGCTTCTCCATGGGCCTGGTCCTGTCCGGCCTGCTCACCGAGCTGAGCTGGCGCTGGACCATGCTTCTCCCGGCGCCGGTCGCCGTGATCGCCCTGGTCGCGGGCCTCAAGCTCATCCCGCGCAGCGCACGCGGCGAGGGCAAGCGCCACTACGACATCCCCGGCGCCATCACCGGCACCGGCTCGATGCTGCTCCTCGTCTACACCGTCGTCCAGGCCCCCGAGGCCGGCTGGGCCTCCGCCCGTACGCTGCTCTCGTTCCTCGCCGTCGCCGTGCTGCTCACCGTCTTCGTACGGATCGAGCAGCGCACCGCGAGCCCGCTCATCCGGCTCGGCGTGCTGCGCTCCGGCACCCAGGTCCGCACCCAGCTGGGCGCCGCCGCCTTCTTCGGCTCGTACGTCGGCTTCCAGTTCATGGTCACGCAGTACATGCAGTCGGTGCTCGAATGGACCGCGCTCCAGACCGCGCTGGCGTTCCTGCCCGCCGGTGTGCTCGTCGCCCTCTCCTCGACGATGATCGGATCGGTCGTCGACCGCTTCGGCACCCCGCGCATCCTCGCCATCGGCTTCGCGGCTCTGGTCCTCGCGTACGCGCTGTTCCTGCGCATCAGCCTCACCCCGCAGTACGCCGCGGTCATCCTGCCGTCGATGCTGCTGCTCGGCGCGGCCTGCGCGCTGGTCTTCCCCTCGCTCAACATCCAGGCCACCACCGGTGTGGACGACAGCGAGCAGGGCATGGTCTCGGGTCTGCTCAACACCTCGATCCAGGTGGGCGGCGCGATCTTCCTGGCCGTGGTGACGGCCGTGATCACCGCGGGCGACCGGGGTGACTCGCCGCAGGACCTGCTCGACAGCTTCCGGCCGGGTCTGATCGTGGTGACGGGCATCGCGCTCGCCGGTCTCCTCATCACCCTGACCGGGCTGCGCACCAAGACCGACCGGCAGACGCTGGTCGTCGCGGCATCGGCCCAGGAAGCGGCCGCCGCACCGGAGCCCGCGAAGGTCGCCGTCCGCGACTGACGCCTCCACGGGGGAAGGGTGCGGCCGACGGGTGCTTCTTGCCCGTCGGCCGTATCTGCACGGAGACTGCCCCCATGGGAAACCGGAGCCAGGGCGAACGCGACGCCCTCACCGTCGAGATCATGTACGCCGTGGTGACCGCGTCGCTGGCCGCCGCGCTCGCCTTCGGAGCGGTCGCCGGTCCTGTCTTCCTCTTCGAACTGCGCCATCCCGCACGGGGGTTGCTGCTCCTGGCCGGGTCGGCCGCCGCCGTGCTCGCCTTCGTCAGCAGGACGGTGCACGTCCTGTGGCGCTTCTCGTACGCGGGCGACGAAGCCCACCGTCAGCCGAGCCAGCCGGGCCGCACCAGGCCCGACTCATAGGCCAGCACCACCAGTTGGGCCCGGTCGCGGGCGCCCAGCTTGACCATCGTGCGGCTGACGTGGGTCTTGGCGGTGAGCGGGCTGACGACCAGGCGGCGCGCGATCTCCTCGTTGGTGAGCCCGATCCCGACCAGGGCCATCACCTCCCGCTCCCGCTCGGTCAGTCCGCCCAGGCTCTCGGCCGTGGCCGGTTCCTTGGAACGGGCGGCGAACTCGGCGATCAGCCGCCGGGTCACCCCGGGCGAGAGCAGCGCGTCCCCGTCCACCACGGCCCGCACCGCCCGCAGCAGCTCCGCCGGCTCGGTGTCCTTGACCAGGAATCCGGAGGCCCCGGCGCGGATCGCCTCGAAGACGTACTCGTCGAGCTCGAAGGTGGTCAGCATCACCACCTTCACCCCGTCCAGCTCCCCCTCGCCGGTGATCCGCCGGGTGGCGGCGAGCCCGTCGAGGGTGGGCATGCGGATGTCCATCAGCACGACGTCCGGCCGCAGTTCGCGCACCAGGCGCACGGCCTCCTCGCCGTCGGCGGCCTCGCCCGCGACCTCGATGTCCGGCTGGGCATCGAGCAGCGCCCGGAAACCGGCCCGGACGAGCAACTGGTCGTCGGCCAGCACTACGCGGATCACGGGGTCTCCCTCGGTACGGCGGGTGCGGTGCGGGTGAGCGGGAGCCGGGCGACCACCCGGAAGCCGCCGTCCGGGCGCGGGCCCGCGTCGATGATGCCACCGAGCGCGGCGGCCCGCTCCCGCATGCCGATCAGGCCGTTGCCGCTGCCGCCCGCGTCCCCGGGGCCGGCCGGCCCGTCGTCGTCCACGCGCAGTTCGAGCCCGTCCGGCGCGTAGTCGAGCACCACGCGCGCGGTACGGGAGCCGGAGTGGCGCACCACGTTGGTCAGCGCCTCCTGGACGATGCGGAAGGCGGCGAGATCCGCCCCCGGCGGGAGCGGCCGGGGCGAGCCGGTCACCGCGGTCTCGACGGTGAGCCCGGCCGCCGCGGCCTGTTCGACGAGCTCGGGCAGCCGGTCCAGGCCCGGCGCGGGCGAGCGGGGCGCGTCGCCCGGGGTGCGCAGGGTGTCGAGCACCTGGCGCACCTCGCCCAGCGCCTCCTTGCTGGCGGACTTGATGGTGGTCAGCGCGGTACGGGCCTGCTCCGGGTCGGAGTCGAGCAGCGCCAGGCCCACGCCTGCCTGGACGTTGATGACCGAGATGCTGTGCGCCAGTACGTCGTGCAGCTCGCGCGCGATCCGCAGCCGCTCCTCGTCGGCGCGCCGCCGGGCGGCGGCGGCCCGCTCGGCCCCCGCCCTGGCCCACTGCTCCCTGCGGACGCGGGTGAGCTCGGCGATCGCCACGATGGCCAGCACCCAGGCGGCGACGGCCAGTTCCTGCCCCCAGGGCGCGGGCCGGTCGCCGCCCGGGGGCAGCCAGCGGTAGAGCCAGTGGGCGACCAGGACATGGCCGAGCCAGAGCATGCCGACCGCCGACCAGGCGGCCCGGCGGTGCCCGGCGACGATCGCCGCGAAACAGCCGACGGCGACCGCGAGGAAGATCGGGCCGTACGGGTATCCGGCGCCGAGGTAGACCATGGCGGCGCCCGCCGAGCCGAACGCGGCGAGCACGGGGTGGCGGCGGCGCAGCAGCAGCACCGCGCAGCTCGCGAGGAGCAGCAGCCGGGCGGAGACGTCGAGCGAGGCGCGGTCGGTCTGGTTGTGCGCGGCGAACGTGGAGCCGCCCAGCACGACCGCGGTCAGCACGAGGGTGGAGGGCCACGGCAGCCGCGAACGCCCCCGGGGATCCACGCCGCCGCCCGCGCCCGGGCCCCACATCCGCGCCCAGGGCGGGAGCGGGGGCGGGGGCGGGCCCTGTCGCGCCCAGGGGGGACCGTCGCAGCGGGCGGGGCGCGCTGACTGCTGCTCTTCCATACCGGCCACGCTAGCCCCGGGCGCGGCGCCCGGGCGTCAGCCGTGCGTGGTGATCACGGCTACTCCCCGGGGAGTACCAGGCCCACCGATGCGGCCAGCCCGGCGGCCGCGTGCGCGAAGAAGGCGTCCCGCTCCTCGACGACGCGGTGGAACTGGCCGAACAGCTCGAACGAGATCAGCCCGAAGAGCTGCGCCCACGCCGCGACCAGCGCGGGGCCGACCGCCGGGGGCAGCCCGGGCGCGAAGTCGGCGGCCATCCGCTCGGCCTCCGCCCGCAGCTCGGGGGCGAGCCGGGGCACGGCGATGCCCCTGGCCCGGTGCGCCTCGCGGACGATCCCGATGAGCACGAGCCCGACGCGCGAGGCGGGGCCGATGGTGGCCTCGGGCGCGGTGTACCCGGGCACGGGCGAGCCGTAGATCAACGCGTACTCGTGCGGGTGGGCCAGCGCCCAGGCCCGTACCGCCTGGCAGACGGCGACCCAGCGCTCGGCGGTCGCGGTGGCGGGCGCGGCCTGCGCGAGCGCCCGCTCGGCGGCCTCGCCCACGGCGTCGTAGGCGTCCACGATCAGCGCGGTCAGCAGGTCGTCGCGGCTCGGGAAGTAGCGGTAGAGGGCGGAGGAGACCATGCCGAGCTCGCGGGCGACGGCGCGCAGCGACAGCTTCGAGGCGCCTTCGGCGGCGAGCTGTCTTCTCGCCTCGTCCTTGATGACCGCGGTGATCTCGGTACGCGCGCGGGCTCGGGCGCCCTGGACGGTGCTCATGGGGACATTGTGCCACTGCCGAGAGCAGTGCCCTGGAACGAGAGCATTGATCCGGCCGACGAGCCCCAGAAAAATTCGAGAGCACTGCTCTTGCTTTGGAGCAGCAGTCGCGTGCACACTGCTCTCAAGCGAGAGCAGTGCTCTCGAAGCCATCGCAGTCACCGCAGGGAGCCCTCGATGTCGTCGCAGCCGTACTACCTCCAGGCCAGCAGCTTCGCCGTCAAGATGAACAGCGTCATCGGCTGGCTCGCCCGCCACGGCGTGAGCCTGGCCGGCACCGCCGAGCTCTCGGTGCGCGGCCGCAAGAGCGGCCAGATGCAGCGCGTGCCGGTCAACCCGCACACGTACGAGGGCGCGCAGTACCTCATCTCGGCCCGCGGGCACTCCCAGTGGGTGCGCAACATGCGGGCGGCGGGCGGCGGCGAGCTGCGGATCGGCCGCAAGCTGCGTACCTTCACCGCCGTGGAGGTCCCGGACAGCGAGAAGACCGCCGTCCTGCGCACCTACCTGGAGCGCTGGGGGTGGGAGGTGAACCAGTACTTCCAGGGCGTCACCGCGAAGTCGAGCGACGACGAACTGCTCGCCGCCGCGCCCGACCACCCGGTGTTCCGCATAACCGTCGACGCCTGAGCGGGGCCCCGGCCTCCGGGACCCCCGCCACCCGGCACCGAGCCCCACCGGACAGGCCCTAGGAGCGGCGGTCCACCATGTCCAGGACCCGCCGCGCCATCGGGTGCGTACGCACCATGCCGGCCAGGGTCGTCGAGCCACGGGTGATGTCCGCGAAGGCCTTCCAGGCCGGGCGGAAGCCGGTGATCGCGGCGTGCAGCATCGTCGGGCGCTTCTCGAAGAGCGTCAGCATCCGGCGGCCGACGCCCATCTCGACGCCGAGGCCCGCCTTGACGGCGAAGGCGTAGTTCAGCGCCTGGCGGCGGGCGTCCACCGCATCCTGGGACTCCGCGATCCGCACCGCCCACTCGCCCGCGAGGCGCCCGGAGCGCAGCGCGAACGAGATGCCCTCCCGGGTCCACGGCTCCAGCAGCCCCGCCGCGTCCCCGCACACCAGGACCCTGCCGCGCGAGAGCGGCGAGTCGTCGCTGCGGCAACGGGTCAGATGGCCCGACGAAATCGCGGGCTCGAAGCCGGCCAGGCCGAGCCGGGCGATGAAGTCCTCCAGGTACCGCTTGGTCCCGGCGCCCTCGCCACGCGCCGAGATCACCCCGACCGTGAGGGTGTCGCCCTTGGGGAAGACCCAGCCGTAACTCCCCGGCATCGGCCCCCAGTCGATGAGCACCCGGCCCGCCCAGTCCTCGGCCACCGTCGCGGGCACCGGGATCTCCGCCTCCAGGCCGAGGTCCACCTGGTCGAGCTTGACGCCGACATGGGCTCCTATCCGGCTCGCGCTGCCGTCCGCGCCGACGACCGCGCGCGCGAGGACGGTCTCGCCGCCGGCCAGGACGACCGCCACCGTGCGCCGGTCGGGCACGGCCGAGCCGTGCTGCTCGACGCGCTGGACGGTCACTCCGGTGCGCAGCTCGGCGCCCGCCTTCTGGGCCGTCTCGACCAGGGCGGCGTCGAACTCCGGCCGGTTGATCAGGCCGAAGAGCATCTGCCGGGAGCGGCGGGTGCGCGTCAGTCTGCCGTTGAGGGAGAAGGTGACCGCGTGCACCCGCTCCTTCAGGGGGAGTTCGAACCCGGGCGGCAGGGCGTCCCGCGACGGTCCGATGATGCCGCCGCCGCACGTCTTGTAGCGGGGAAGTTCGGCCTTCTCCAGGAGGAGCACCCGCCGGCCCGCGACCGCCGCCGCGTAGGCCGCCGAGGCCCCCGCGGGTCCGGCGCCGACCACGACGACATCCCACACCGACGAGGCCTGCGGCTCGTCGTGCTGCGTCCCGGCATCTGCGTTCTCGCTGCTCACGATGGGCTTCTGCTCCTGATCCGACCCGTGGTCAAGCTGACGACGGCATCCTACGGCGCGGTGGCCCCGACCCACCCTGTGGGAGGATCGGGCCCACCTTCGTCATACATTCACGTGCACTTGCGTACACGTACACGTACATCAACGTCGCACCCACGAGGAGCGTGCCCATGACCGTCAATCCGATCGCCGAGACCGTCGCCTCACTGATGCCCCGCGCACAGGCGGAGCTCACGGAACTGGTGGCGTTCCGTTCGGTGGCGGACGAGGCGGTGGCGCCGAGGAGCGAGTGCGAGGCGGCCGCCGCCTGGGTGGCCGGGGCGCTGCGCGACGAGGGCTTCCAGGACGTGGCCCTGCTCGACACCCCGGACGGCTCCCAGTCGGTCTACGGCTACCTGCCCGGCCCCGCGGACGCGCCCACCGTGCTGCTGTACGCGCACTACGACGTACAGCCGATGCTGGACGAGTCCGCGTGGCTGAGCCCGCCGTTCGAGCTGACCGAGCGCGACGGCCGCTGGTACGGACGCGGGGCCGCCGACTGCAAGGGCGGCTTCATCATGCACCTGCTGGCGCTGCGTGCCCTGAAGGCGAACGGCGGCGTCCCGGTCTCGGTGAAGGTGATCGTCGAGGGCTCCGAGGAGCAGGGCACCGGCGGCCTGGAGCGGTACGCCGAGACGCACCCCGAGCTGCTGACGGCCGACGCGATCGTCATCGGCGACACCGGCAACTTCCGGGTCGGCCTTCCGACGGTCACCGCGACCCTGCGCGGCATGACGATGATCCGGGTGCGCGTCGACACCCTCGAAGGCAACCTGCACTCGGGCCAGTTCGGCGGCGCCGCGCCCGACGCGCTGGCCGCGCTCATCCGCGTACTGGACTCGCTGCGCGACGAGAACGGGCAGACGGCCGTCGAGGGGCTGCCCGCCGACGCCTCGTGGGAGGGGCTGCAGTACCCGGAGGGCGAGTTCCGCAAGGACGCCAAGGTCCTGGACGGGGTGGGGCTGCCCGGCACCGGCACGGTCGCGGACCGCATCTGGGCGCGTCCGGCCGTCACCGTGATCGGGATCGACTGCCACCCGGTGGCGGGCGCGACCCCGTCCATCCCGGCCAGCGCGCGGGCGCAGATCAGCCTGCGGGTGCCGCCGGGTGTGGACGCGGCCGAGGCGACCAAGCTGCTGTTCGCGCACATCGAGAAGCACACGCCGTGGAACGCGCGGGTCTCCTTCGAGCAGGTCGGCCAGGGCCAGCCGTTCCGCGCGGACATCACCAGCCCCGCGTACACCTCGATGGCCGAGGCGATGCGGATCGCGTACCCGGGCGAGGAGATGCAGTCCTCCGGCATGGGCGGCTCGATCCCGCTCTGCAACACCCTCGCCGCGCTCTACCCGCACGCCGAGATCCTGCTGATCGGGCTGAGCGAGCCGGAGGCGCAGATCCACGCGGTGAACGAGAGCGTGTCGCCGCAGGAGCTGGAGCGGCTCTCGGTGGCCGAGGCGCACTTCCTGGTCAACTATGCGCGCTCCAAGCAGGCCTGACGAAACGTCACGCCTCCTCCTGGGGGTGTGACGGATCCCTCACGCTCTCGGCGGAATCGCGCAGAGCGTAGATCCATGCGGCGGACGCCGTCGCCGCCATACGTTCGCCGCATGGATCTCGTACAAGTCACTCCCGAACTGCACATGTTCCGCTTCCCGATCGGCCAGGCGTATCTGTGGCGCGACGGGGACGAGCTGACCCTGGTGGACGCGGGCGACATCAACGCCGCCGCACCGATGGAGAAGGCGATCGTCGGTCTCGGCCTCGACCCGGCCGCCATCCGCCGGATCGTCATCACCCACGGCCACCGCGACCACTACGGCGCGGCCGGGGAGCTGGCCGAGCGGTACGGAGCCGAGGTGATCGCCCACCGGCTCGACGCGCCGGTGATCCGGGGCGAGCGGCCGGTTCCGGAGCCGGATCTGCTGGAGTGGGAACTTCCGCTGTACGAGCACGCGTTGACGGTGCCGGAGGCACCCCCGACGCGGGTCGACCGCGAGGTCGAGGACGGCGAAGTGCTCGACTTCGGCGGCGGCGCGGTGGTGGTCCACTCCCCCGGCCACACCGACGGCTCGATCGGCGTCCATCTGCCGCGCCACGGCGTGCTCTTCACCGGCGACTGCGTGGCCGGGGTCGGCCAGGTGATGCTGGGCGTCTTCAACGTGGACCGCGCCCAGGCGCAGGCCTCCTTCCGCCGTCTCGCCGCGCTCGCCCCGTCGGTGGCGTGCTTCGGGCACGGGGACCCGCTGACGCGGGACACGGCGAAGGTGCTGCGGGAGACGGCGGAACAGGGCTGACGCGCGACGGCCTCAGCCCACCGGCACCGCGCCTCAGCCCACCGGCACTCCGCCTCAGCCCACGGGCACCCCCGCCTCCAGGTTGAGCACCGTCGACTTCTCCCGGGCCCGCAGTGCCCACCGCAGCCGTTCGTAACGGGCGGGCGGCAGCAGCCGGGACGCCTCCTCCTCCCCGACGAACCGCCAGTCGCGCAGCTCGGAGCCGGGCAGCAGGACCTTCCCGGCTCCGGCGCTGTCGAGCCGGCCGCCGTCGAAGAGCAGCCGCAGCCCGCCGTAGCCGGGCGGGGCGGGAGGCTCCCAGTCGACGACGAGGAGGCGGGGCACCCGGTCGAGCCGTATCCCTATCTCCTCCTCGACCTCGCGCATGCCCGCCCGGGCGGGCGCCTCGCCGCGCTCCACCACACCGCCGGGGAACTCCCAGCCCGGCTTGTACGTCGGGTCCACCAGCAGCACCCGGTCGCTCTCGTCGAAGAGCAGCACCCCGGCGGCAAGTGTCTCGGCGGTCGGCTCCGGGGTCTGGACGATCTCGCTGACGGGCGCGGCCCCGGTGCGTACGGCCTCGGCGATGCGCTCGGCGGTCTCGCGCGGGGTGAGGGCGCCGTTGTCGACGGCGTGGGCGTCGCCGGCCAGCCAGCCGAGGGCCGCCTGGTAGGGCTCGATGTGTTCGTACGCCCACTGGCGGCAGCGCTCGCTGGCCTCGGGGTCGTCGGGGACTTCGACCCGGTCGGCGATCCGGCCGCGCAGGATCGTTTCCTCATGGGTCAGGAGCACATGCCGCACCGGTATGCGACGGGCGGCGAGGCCGCCGAAGATCTCGTCGCGGTACTCCTGCCGCAGCAGCGTCATGGGCACCACGAGCACCCCGCCGACCTCGGCGAGCAGCGCGGCCGCGCCCTCCACCACCAGCCGCCGCCAGCTGGGCAGGTCCTGGTAGTCGCCGACCTCCGCGAGGCGCTTCTGCGGAAGCAGGTGCCTCAGGACGGCGCCGATCACCTCGGGGTCGTACAACGTGCTGTTCGGGATCAGGTCGACCAGTTCACGCGCGGTGCTCGTCTTGCCCGCGCCGAACGCACCGTTGATCCAGACGATCACGGTTTCCCCCCTCTTCCATAGCCCCCAGTGGATTGCCCGCAACAGAGTGCCACGGAAACGCCGGGGCGGAACCGGGCGCCCTGATCTTGTCCACAACTGTGGCGACGCTGTTGCACGTTGCGCGAGCCTTTCCGGCCGCGCGACGCGTCCTTGTCCATGAGCACCGGCCACGGGGGGCCGTAACGCATCTGATGGGAACATCGTTGTGCGAGTGCCGGAAGAGAGTGAGGGGGTGCGACGGATGCGTCGTACTGTGCTGGAGCGCTTTCCCGCGGGCGGCCCGCGCGGCAGCTGGCCCGCCGAGGAGTTCGCGCGCGAGCGCCGCGACGAGGGCGTGCCGGCGGAGGTCGTGATGGACCTGGAGTCGGACGCGTTCCTGGTGGTCGTGCGCCAGTACACGCCGGAGGCGGTCCACTGAGCCCCGCCCCCGGCCGCGCCGCCGACTACCGGTAGAAGACCGCCACACCCCGGTGGTGCGAGCAGGCGCCCCGGTGGTGGGCCGCGTACGAGTACGTGCCGTCGTTGCAGAGCGCGGTGGCACCACCGTGGTTGTCGCTGCCACCGGTACCGCCCGAGTCGTCCGAACCGTCCGAACCCCCGGACGAGCTGGAACCGCCGGACGAGCCCGAGCCACCTGTGTCGCCCGATCCGGCCACATCGCCCGAGCCGCCGGACGCGGTTCCTCCGCCGCCCGTACCGCCGCTGTCCGGCGCGGTCGTGAGCGACAGCAGCGGGGCGGGATCGCTGGGCGTGGGGGTGGGGGTCGGGGTGGGAGTCGGCGTGGGTGTCGGGCTCTCGCTGGTCGCGAGGGCCGCCGGGGCCGGTGACGACTGGCTGGGTACGGCCGTCTCCCCCGCCCTGCCGTCCCCGGAGCCGCCGCCGCAGCCGGTCAGGGCGAGCGCCGCGGCCGCGACGAATCCGGCGGCGAGGGTGGAGATACGTGCGCGATTCATGTGGCCCCCTGGGTGATGAGACGGCCATCTCATCGCTGCGGAGGGTCACCGATGGCGGTAGTTGCGCATTCGTTACCGCATGGATTCAGCCACTTGCCCGACACTTGTTCGCTTTGCGTACGGACGTGCGCTCTACCCCTTGCTCGACCCCAGCGTCAGCCCCGCGATGAAGTGTCTCTGGAGCAACAGGAACACCAGCAGTGTCGGCAGAGCCACGATGACCGAGCCCGCCGCCAGCAGGTTGTAGTCGGTGAAGAACTGGCCGCGCAGGTTGTTCAGGGCCGAGGTGACCGGGAGTTTGTCGCCGTCGGACATGAAGACCAGGGCCCACAGGAAGTCGTTGTACATCCAGGTGAACTGGAGCGTGGCCAGGGCCGCCAGGGCCGGGCGGCACAGGGGCAGAGTGATGCGCCAGTACTGGGTCCACACGCCCGCGCCGTCGACGATCGCCGCCTCCAGGATCTCCTGCGGGAGGGTGCGCATGAAATTGGCCAGGACGAAGACGCAGAAGCCGATCTGGAACCCGATGTGGACCAGGATGACGGCCCAGTACGAATCGAACATCGTCATCGAGTCGGACATCCAGTACGGCAGCGGGATGCGGTTGAACAGCACGTACAACGGGGTGACGATCACCTGTTGGGGCAGCAGGTTCCCCGCCGTGAACAGCATCAGCAGCACGATGCCGCCGCGCAGCTTGAGGCGGGAGACCGCGAAGGCCACGAACGAGGCCAGGAACAGCGTCACCAGTACGCCCGGCACCGCGATGATCAGCGTGTTGACGAAGTACTTCGTCATGCCGGAGTCGCTGAAGGCCTGCTGGTAGTAGTCGAAGGAGAGGTGCTTGGGGAGCGAGAAGTAGCCGTACTCGGCCGTCTCGTCGTACGGGCGCAGCGACGCGTACACCGCGAGCAGCAGCGGGGCGAGGAAGGCCAGCGAGACGGCCATCAGGAAGGCGTGCACGCCCAGGCGTCCGGGGCGGACACGGCGGCGCCGGGCCGGGGGCGGCGCGGGCCGGGCGGTCACGGGGGCGACGGGGGCGGTGTCCACGGTCATCTGCTCTTCTCCCCTCGGATCTCCTGAACCAGGTACGTCACGACGAACCCAAGGGAGACGGTCAGCAGCACGACGGCGATGGCGGAGCCGAAGCCGATGCGGCTGGCCTCGCCGATGATGTTGTCGGTGACGAGCACGGAGAGCACCTCGAGCCCGTTGCGGCCGTGGTTGACCGCGTACACGATGTCGAAGGCCCGCAGCGACTCGATGACGGTGATCACGCCCACGATCACGTTGACCGGGCGCAGGGTCGGCAGCACGACCCGGAAGAACGTCTGGGCCTCCCCGGCGCCGTCGATCGCCGCCGCTTCCTTGAGCGTGGGGTCCACTGCCTTCAGCCCGGCCAGGTAGAGGATCATCACATAGCCCGTGTGCCGCCAGGCCGCCGCCAGAAGGATCATCCAGATGTTGAGGTCCGGGTCGCCCAGCCAGTCGGTCGGGTTCTCCTTGTCGCCGATGAGCGCGTTCAGAGCGCCCTGGTCGCGGGAGAAGACCAGTTGGGCGATGAAGCCGACGACGGCGAGCGACAGCACGACCGGCATGTAGAGCGTCGACTGGTAGAAGCGGCTGAAGCGGACGCCCCGGTCGATCAGTACGGCGAGCAGCAGCCCGAACGGGACGGCGACGAAGCCGAGGAAGGCCAGCCACATCAGGTTGTGGCGGACCGCCGGCCAGAAGGGCGGGTAGTTGGTGAAGATGTTGGTGTAGTTCTCCGTACCGACCCACTTGATGTCGCCGATCCCGTCCCAGCTGGTGAAGGAGAGGACGACGGAGGCGAGGGTCGGGCCCCACACGATGGCGAGGTCGAGCAGGACGGGTATGCCCAGCAGCACGCCGAGGACGACGAGATCGCGTGCGGTGAACCGCCGCGGCCCTCGTCGTCCGGCGCGCCGTGCGGAGATGAGCGCCACGGCTGAGTACTCCAAGTCGGTGCGGGGGCGGGCCGGTTGGCGGACGTCCGGCGTCAGTCCGCGGCGAAGATCGTCTTCCTCTGCCGCTCGATGTCGTTGACCAGCCCGTCCACGTCGTTCGGGTTGCCGATGAACTTCTGCAGTGCCGGGATCATCACGGTGGAGGAGAAGTCCGGCCGGGTGTCGCGGTCCATGAACTGCGAGATCTGCTTGGCACCGGAGATCAGCTCCACGGACTTCTTCTGGAGCGCACTGTACTTGGAGGTGTCCGCACCGCTGTTGACCGCGATGTTGTTGGGGTCACTGGCGAGGTAGATGTCCTCGGCCTTCGGGGTCGCGAGCCACTTCAGGAAGTCCTTGGCGCTCTCCATGTTCTTCGCGTTCTTCAGGTTCTTGGAGTTCTTGGCGAGCAGGAACCCGTCGATGGGCGCCTCGACCGCGTCCAGACCGTGCTCCGGGTTGATGACGGGGAAGGGGAAGAAGTCGATGTCGTCCTGCTCGGACACCGGGAACTGCTGCCCCGCGTGGGGCAGTCCGAACACCGCCATGCCCGCCTCCTTCTTCTGCAGGCTCTGCGCGGCCTCCTGCCAGGTGCGGCCGTTGGCGCCCTTCTGGCAGTACGGCAGGATCCGGCGCCAGGTGTCGAAGACCTCCTTGACCCGCTTGTCCGTCCACGCCTCCTTGCCGGCCATCAGGTCGCGGTGGAAGTCGTAACCGTTACTGCGCATGTTGATGTAGTCGAACGTGCCCATCACGGGCCAGCCGTCCTTGTCGCAGAACGCGATCGGTACGAGCTTGTCCTTCTGCATCTGCTTGGCGAGCGCGATGTACTCGTCGAGCGTCTTGGGCGCCTGGTACCCGTGCTGCTGGAAGACGCTTTTGCGGTGGAAGACGGCCCATGGGTAGTAGTAATACGGCGTGAGGTACTGCTTGCCGTCCTCGCCCGTCGACTGCGCCTTCAGCGCCGGCGAGAAGCCCTGGAAGTTCTGCCACAGGTCGCTGATGTCGTGCAGCAGCCCCTTCTTGGCGAAGAACTGCATGCGGTTCCCGGCGAACCACATGAAGACGTCGTCGGGCTTGCCCTGGAGATAGCGGTTGATGTTCTCCTGGAAGGTGTTGTGGTCGACGGTGTTGACCTTGACCGTGCGGCCTTCCTTGGACTGCTGCCCGTACGCCTTGAAGGCCTCCGCGAACGCCTTCTTCGGCACCGCGTCCGACGAGTTGGAGCCCAGCCGGATCGTCTTGGCGTCGCCTCCGGGCCCGCTGTCGCAGGCGGAGAGCAGCGAGGGGAGGGTGACCGCCCCGGCGCCGAATGCGGCGCTCCGCAGGAGACCGCGCCGGGACATCCGATGTCCCGTCACGCTGCCGGGCACGGCAGGACTTCTGAACGATGACTGCGCCATGTTCCCCCTCCTCCAGGGTGCAACCCAACACAACCGAACGCGTGGCTTGGATCACACCCTCAAGTGATGGGGACGTCAAGGGTTTTGACGCGACCCCGGGTAACCGTTACCAGTTCTATTCCAACAGAGTCCAACAAGCTCTACCGCAAACGCGCGTCGCCGGATCAGGGGCAGAAAGGCGCACCGAATCGGTTCATCCGCCTTGGATCCGGAGGAAGGTGACGATGGGTCAGCTTCCTGTACGTACCACTCGGCGAGGAGTCGTCGGAGCGCCGGCCGCCGCGGCGGCGGCGCCGACCAGGCCCGCGTCCGTGCCCATCAGAGCCGGGGCGACCTTGAGGCCCTGGACGAAGGAGAGCGTGGCGTAGTCCTGGAGGGCGCGGCGCAGCGGCGCGAAGAGGATGTCGCCCGCTCCGGCCACTCCCCCGCCGATCACCGCGATCTCGATCTCCGTCAGGGTCGCGGTGGCCGCGATGCCCGCCGCCAGCGCCTGCGCGGCCCGCTCGAACGAGGCCAGCGCGACCGGGTGCCCGGCCCGGGCGGCGGCGGCCACGGCGGCGGCCGAGGTGTCACCGTCGGGCCCCGGCGTCCAGCCGCCCTCCAGCGCGCGGCGGGCGATGTTCGGGCCGCTGGCGATCCGCTCCACACAGCCGCGCGCCCCGCACGGACAGGCGTCGCCGTCCAGGTCGACGCTGATGTGGCCGATGTGGCCCGCGTTGCCGGTGGGGCCCGGGTGGAGCCGGCCGCCGAGGACGAGACCTCCGCCGACGCCGGTGGAGACGACCATGCACAGCGCGTTGTCGTAGCCGCGGGCCGCGCCCAGCCAATGCTCGGCGGCCGTCATCGCCACACCGTCGCCGACGAGCTCTACGGGGAGCCCGCCGGTCGCCGTCCGCACCCGCGCCACCAGCGGAAACCCGCGCCAGCCGGGGATGTTGACCGGGCTGACCGTGCCGTTGGACGCGTCGACCGGGCCCGCGCTGCCGATCCCCAGCGCCGTGACCCGCCCCCACAGCGCGGATCCGGCCAGCTCCGCGAGGACCTCGTCGACGGCTCGCGCCACCGTCTCGCCGTCCTCCCGGGCGGGGGTCGCCCGCTGGGTCCGTACGAGCAGTCGGCCACCGGGGTCCACCAGCGCTCCGGCGATCTTGGTGCCGCCGATGTCGAGCGCGGCGACGAGGTCGGTCTGCATCGGTGTCGGATCTCCTGGTGGGCGAGGGTGCCAAGCTGGTCGGATGAACAGTCTCCATTCACCTGACAACGTTGTCCAGGGCCTATGCTCGACGCCACACCACGATCCCCACGGATCCGCCCCGGACATCCCGCGCACCGCGCCCCGGGCCCGCTGAGCCCCGACGACGACAGGACACCGCACGTGGCCGAGAACGCCCGCCGCCATGAGCCCCGCTACGGCATCCGGCCCACCATGAAGGATGTCGCCGCCCGCGCCGGTGTAGGGCTGAAGACGGTCTCCCGGGTGGTCAACGGCGAGGCCGGGGTCACCCCGGACACCGAGCGCCGCGTCACGGAGGCCATCGAAGCCCTGGGGTTCCGCCGCAATGACAGCGCGCGGGTGCTGCGCAAGGGGCGCACCGCCTCCATCGGGCTCGTCCTGGAGGATCTGGCCGACCCGTTCTACGGGCCGCTCAGCCGCGCGATCGAGGAGGTCGCCCGGGCGCACGGGGCGCTGCTGATCAACGGCTCCAGCGCCGAGGACGCCGACCGCGAGCAAGAGCTGGTGCTGGCCTTCTGCGCCCGCCGGGTCGACGGGCTGATCGTGATCCCGGCGGGCGGCGACCACCGTTATCTGGAGCCCGAGATAAAGGCCGGGGTCGCGACCGTGTTCGTGGACCGTCCGGCCGGGCGGATCGACGCCGACGCGGTGCTCTCCGACAGCTTCGGCGGCGCGCGCGAGGGCGTCGCGCACCTGGTGGCGCACGGCCACCGCAGGATCGGCTTCATCGGCGACCAGCCGCGCATCCACACCGCCACCGAGCGGCTGCGCGGCTATCGGGCGGCGATGGAGGACGCCGGGCTGCCGGTCGCGGACGCGTGGGTGGCGCTCGGCTCCACCGAGCCGGAGCGCGTGCGCGCGGCGGCCGAGGAGATGCTGAGCGGCCCCGAGCCGGTCACCGCGATCTTCGCGGGCAACAACCGGGTGACCGTGACGGCGGTACGGGTCCTGGCGGGCCGGGAGCGCCCGGTCGCCCTGGTCGGCTTCGACGACATCGAGCTCGCCGATCTGCTCGGCATCACCGTCATCTCGCAGGACTCCGCGACGCTCGGCCGCACGGCGGCGGAACGGCTCTTCCGACGCCTCGACGGCGTCGACGAGGCCCCCGCGCGCGTGGTGCTGCCGACCACGCTCATCGCGCGGGGGTCGGGCGAGATCCCCCCGCCCGCCGACAGCTAGTGTCCCGATTTCGAGATTCTGCGTCACCGATCGTGTTATCGGCGGTCCGCTAGCCAGCGGCTTGGTGCTGGACGCACCTCACGTGGTGTCGCGGAAACTCAAGACCGGCTCACTAGCCCCCGCTCAGCACACCGGCAGCCCCGGCACCGGTGCGTTGTTGGCGCCGCCCTTGAGGTAGACCACGCTCACGTAGACGTTGGTGTTTCCGCTGTCGTCGTCGGTGCGGGCCCAGTACGTGTTGGTCCACTTCCCGTACGTCTCGCGGCGGCCCAGGTCGACCTGGCAGTAGAAGTAGTTGGTGCCCGCGTTGAGGACGCCCATCTCGCCGCCGTCGTGCCGGTAGCTCTTCGCGGTGCGCCACACCTGGCAGTCGAACTTGCCCGCGCCGATGGAGTGGCAGGGCGGGGCGGGCGTGGAGCCCGTGCCGCCGCCCGCGGTGCCTGCGGCGCCGCCCGGGGTCGCGGTGGCGTAGCCGCCCGTCGGGGCCTTGCCGGGGGTGGTGCCGCCCTTGTCACCCCCGGCGGGCTTGCCGTCCTTGCCGTCCTTGGCGGGGCGGGTCGCGCCGGGTGAGGCGGAGGTGCGGGCCCGGTCGCCGGTCGGGCCGGGGCTCGCGGCGCTGGGCCCGCCGCCGTCCCACGCGCCGCCCGTGCCGTCCTGGGCTCCGGACGCCGACGGACTCGCGCTGCTCGCCGAGCCGACGGCCTGTTGCCGGGCGCCGTCGTCGTCGCCGGTGCCCACCAGGGCGTACGTGACTCCGGCGCCCGTGAGGACGACGGCCGCGACGCCCGCCGCCACCATGCCCCGGGCCCTGCCGCGCCCCGGGGACGGGTCGACGGCCGCCGTCGGCTGCTGGGTGACCACCGGGCCGAAGCCCTGCGGCCGGTGCGGCAGCACGTCCCGTACGGTCGCCTCGCGCGGCGGTGCGACAGGCTGCGGCGCGGGCACGGGCGGCGCCTGCGGCGGCGGCGCGAGGCCGGGGTCCCGGCCCTCGGCCACCGCGGCCAGCATCCGGGCCGCCGTGTCCGCGTCGGGGCGGCGGGCCGGGTCCTTGTGCATCAGCTCGCGCAGGACGGGCCCGAGCGCCCCCGCCCGTACCGGCTCGGCCAGCGGCTCGGCCACGATCGCGGAGAGCGTCGACCAGGTGGAGGTGCGGCGGAACGGCGAGGAGCCCTCCACCGCCGCGTACAGCGTGGCGCCGAGCGCCCAGACGTCGGAGGCGGGGCCGGGGTCCTGGCCCTGGGCGCGCTCGGGCGCCAGGTAGTCGAGGGAGCCGACCAGTTCGCCGCTGCGGGTCAGATGCGTGGCCGCGCCGTCGCCCGGGTCCTCCATGGCGGCGATGCCGAAGTCGGTGAGCACCACCCGGCCGCCGGACTCCAGGAGGATGTTGCCGGGCTTCACATCGCGGTGCAGCACGCCCGCGCGGTGGGCCGCGCCCAACGCCTCCAGGACCCGGGCGCCGATGGCGGCCGCCTCGCGCGCGTCCAGCGCGCCGCGCGCGGCCAGTACGCCGTCGAGCGAGGGTCCCTCGACGAGCTCCATCACGATGACCGGCCGGCCCTCGTGCTCGGTGACGTCGTGGACGGCGACCACTCCGGGGTGACGCACGCGCGCGGCGGCGCGGGCCTCGCGCTGCATGCGCAGCCGGAGGTCGCCCAGCTCGGGCGCGGACGCGTCCGTGTACGTCCGCAGTTCCTTGACCGCGACCTCGCGGCCCAGCACCTCGTCGACGGCGCGCCACACGACGCCCATGCCGCCCCTGCCCAGCTGTTCGACCAGCAGGTACCGCCCCGCGAGCCGGTCGTTCTCCCCCGAAGACACCGCTGCCCCGTTCCCTGTGGTGATGGTGGTCGCGTCCAGGGTAAGGGGCAGCGGTGACAGCGCCCCGGCTACGGGGTGGTGACGGTCAGGGCCGCGCGGCGCGGGGAGGCGAAGCCGTCGAGGTCGGCGCGGGTGAGGCCGGTGAGGCGGGCGACCTCCTCGTTGTCGAGGGCGCCGCAGTCCAGGCCGCGCAGCAGGAACCCGCTGAGCGCCTTGGCGGTGGCGGGCTCGTCCATCACGTCGCCGCCCGCCTTGGCCACATAGGCGGCCAGGCGCGCCGCGGCCTGTTCCAGGCCCTCGCGGTAGAAGGCGTACACCGCCGCGTACCGGGTGGGCAGGTGGCCCGGGTGCATGTCCCAGCCCTGGTAGTAGGCGCGGGCCAGGGCCCGGCGGGTGAGGCCGTAGTGGAGCCGCCAGGCCTCGTGGACGTGGGCGGTGGAGCCGATCGGCAGGACGTTGGTGGAGCCGTCGGAGACCCGTACGCCGGTGCCCGCGGCGGCGACCTGCATCACGGCCTTGGCGTGGTCGGCGGCGGGGTGGTCGCTGGCCTGGTAGGCGGCGGAGACGCCCACGCAGGCGCTGTAGTCGAAGGTGCCGTAGTGCAGGCCGGTCGCGCGGCCCTCGGCGGCGTCGATCATGCGGGCCACGGCGGCGGTGCCGTCGGCGGCCAGGATGGACTGGCTGGTCTCGATCTGGATCTCGAAGCCGAGCCGCCCGGCGGGCAGGCCGTGGGCCTTCTCGAAGGCCTCCAGGAGCCGGACGAAGGCGGAGACCTGCTCGGGGTAGGTGACCTTCGGCAGGGTCAGGACGAGCCCGTCGGGCAGGCCGCCGTGCTCCATCAGGCCGGTGAGGAAGACGTCGGTGGTGCGGATGCCGCGGTCGCGTACCGCCGCCTCCATGCACTTCATACGGATGCCCATGTACGGGGCGGCGGTGCCCTTCGCGTACGCCTCGGCGATCAGGCGGGCGGCGCGGGCGGCGGCCGCGTCCTCCTCGGCGTCCGGGCGCGGGCCGTAGCCGTCCTCGAAGTCCACGCGCAGGTCTTCCACCGGCTCGCGCTCCAGCTTGGCGCGCACTCGCTCGTACACGGGCGCGGCGAGCTCGCCGGCGATGCCGAGGACCTTCGCGAAGGAGACGGCGTCCGGGGCGTGCTCGTCGAGGGCGGCGAGCGCCTGGTCGCCCCAGCCGCGCAGGGTGTCGGCGTCGAAGAGGTCACCGGGTACGTAGACGGTGTGCACGGGCTGGCGGGTGCCGGGGTCGCCCGGGTAGCGGCGGGCGAGCTCCTCGTCCACGGCCACCAGCGAGGCGCTGATCTCCTCGCTGACCGCGCCCGCGAGGCTCGTCGCCACCTTCTCCTGCTGACCCATCCTGCACCCTCCGCACGTTCAGTTTTTCACTGACTGTTTTCCACTGGCCGGAATCATCGATCCGCATAGCAGAATTTAGTTATGGGCTTCCTTCGCGTCAATGGTTGCCCGAAACGGCCGGGGGCCGCGCGGTGAAGATCACCACGCGGCCCCCGGGGCACAACGAACGAGCAGGTCAGCCCTTGCGCGTCTGAACCTCTTCGGTCAGCTGCGGCACGACGTCGAAAAGGTCGCCCACGACGCCGTAGTCGACGAGGTCGAAGATCGGAGCCTCGGCGTCCTTGTTGATGGCGACGATGGTCTTCGAGGTCTGCATACCGGCGCGGTGCTGGATGGCACCGGAGATGCCGGACGCGATGTAGAGCTGCGGCGAGACCGACTTGCCGGTCTGGCCGACCTGGTTGGAGTGCGGGTACCAGCCGGCGTCGACGGCGGCGCGGGAGGCGCCGACGGCGGCACCGAGCGAGTCGGCAAGCGCCTCGATGATCGCGAAGTTCTCGGCGCCGTTGACGCCACGGCCACCGGAGACCACGATCGCGGCCTCGGTCAGCTCGGGGCGGCCGGTCGACTCGCGCGGGGTGCGGGAGACGACCTTGGTGCCGGTGGCCTGCGCGGAGAAGGTGACGGCCAGGGCCTCGACGGCGCCCGCGGCCGGGGCGGCCTCCACGGCGGCCGAGTTCGGCTTGACCGTGATGACCGGGGTGCCCTTGGAGACGCGCGACTTGGTGGTGTACGAGGCGGCGAAGGCCGACTGCGTGGCCACCGGGCCGTTGTCGCCGGCCTCCAGGTCGACGGCGTCGGTGATGATGCCGGAGCCGATGCGGAGCGCGAGGCGGGCCGCGATCTCCTTGCCCTCGGCGGAGGACGGGACGAGCACGGCGGCCGGGGACACCGCTTCGTACGCGGCCTGGAGCGCGTCCACCTTCGGCACGACGAGGTAGTCGGCGAACTCGGGGGCGTCGGCGGTCAGTACGCGGGTCGCGCCGTGCTCGGCGAGGGCGGGCGCGGTGGCCTCGGCGCCGGCACCGAGGGCGACCGCGACCGGCTCGCCGATGCGGCGAGCCAGCGTCAGCAGCTCCAGGGTCGGCTTGCGGACGGCACCGTCGACGTGGTCGACGTAGACGAGAACTTCAGCCATGGGACTCAATCTCCTGCGAAGTACGAAGAATCTGGGGGCGGTTGGGCGCTGAGTCTGTCGACGAGCCCTAGATGAACTTCTGGCTCGCGAGGAACTCGGCCAGCTGCTTGCCGCCCTCGCCCTCGTCCTTGACGATCGTGCCGGCGGTACGGGCCGGACGCTCGGCGGCCGAGTCGACCGCGGTCCAGGCGCCCTCCAGGCCGACCTCGTCGGCGTCGAGGTCCAGGTCGCCCAGGTCCAGCGACTCCACCGGCTTCTTCTTGGCGGCCATGATGCCCTTGAAGGACGGGTAGCGGGCCTCGCCCGACTGGTCCGTCACGGACACGACGGCCGGCAGGGACGCCTCCAGCTGCTCCGACGCGGTGTCGCCGTCGCGGCGGCCCTTGACGACGCCGCCCTCGACCGAGACCTCGGAGAGCAGCGTGACCTGCGGAACGTTCAGACGCTCGGCGAGCAGCGCCGGCAGCACGCCCATGGTGCCGTCGGTCGAGGCCATGCCGCAGACGACCAGGTCGTAACCGGTCTTCTCGATGGCCTTGGCGAGCACCAGCGAGGTGCCGACGACGTCGGTGCCGTGCAGGTCGTCGTCCTCGACGTGGACGGCCTTGTCGGCACCCATGGAGAGCGCCTTGCGCAGCGCGTCCTTGGCGTCCTCGGGGCCGACGGTCAGCACGGTGATCTCCGCGTCATCCGCCTCGTCGGCGATCTGCAGCGCCTGCTCGACCGCGTACTCGTCGAGTTCCGAAAGGAGGCCGTCGACGTCGTCGCGGTCGACGGTCAGGTCATCGGCGAAGTGCCGGTCGCCGGTGGCGTCGGGCACGTACTTCACACAGACAACGATCCTCAAGCTCACGCCGGCTCTCCTACTGCATCGTCATTTCTGGGCTGCCTTGTTGCACGCAGCATAGGCGCCTGATGGGGCGGTTTCCGGTCGGGGCGACCGACGCTCCGAACGAAATATTACTCGCCAGTACACCCACTGTGTTCCCCGTAAGCAAGCGCTTTGAACTGTGACGTTGCCAACGCTGAGTAACCGGTGAGTACGGAGACGATTCAGTCACGCAACGCGTTGAAGCGACCCTGGTGGTAGAGGAGCGGACGGCCCGCGCCGGCGGGCTCGCCGAAGACCGCCTCGCCGACCACGATGCGGTGGTCCCCGGCCGGGATGCGCGCGACGACCCGGCACACCAGCCAGGCGAGGACGCCGTCGAGGACCGGGACGCCCTCGGGGCCCGGTTGCCAGCGGGTGGCACCGCCGAAGCGGTCGGCGCCGCTGCGGGCGAAGGTCGCGGCGAGGTCTTCCTGGTGTTCGCCGAGTATGTGGACGCCGACGTGCTCGGCCTCGGAGACGACGGGCCAGCTGGAGGAGCCGGTGCCGATGCCGAAGGAGAGCAACGGGGGCTCGGCGGCGACCGAGTTGAGGGAGGTGGCGGTGAAGCCCACGGGCCGGCCGTCACGCTGCGCGGTGATCACCGCCACACCGGCGGCGTGCTGGCGGAAGACCGCGCGGAACAACTGGGAGGAGGCGGGGCGTGCGGTGCCGAGGTCGGGGGAAGCCGTCATGGAGTTGTCCTTCTGCGGTGGCTGCGAGGGGGCTGTGGGCTGCTCAGCAGCTCGGACAGCGCGCACTTGCGTTGCGGGCGAGGTCCACGGGGACGCGCCCGAAGAGAAGGATTCTGGTCGGCACATCGTCAGATTGACGATTGCCGGTGGCCGCAGTCAAGTGCCTTCTACGATGTGGGAGATCCATCACGGCCCGCTCCACCCCGTTCACACCGCCTCCCCCAGCGCCGCGATCACATCGGCCCGGCGCGGCTGCCCGGCGGCGCGGCGCACGATCCGGCCGGCACGGTCCAGGACCAGGACGGTCGGCGTGGCCCGGATGTCCAGGGCGCGCACCAGCGCCAGGTGCTCCTCGGCGTCGATCTCCACGTGCGCGACCCCCTCCACCATCGCGGCAACGTCCGCCAGGGTGCGCCGAGTTGCCCGGCAGGGCTGGCAGAACGCACTGGAGAACTGCACCAGGGTCGCCCGCTCACCCAGCTCCGTGCCCAACTGGGCTGCTCCCAGCCTCGGCCCGTCCTCGCGCACCGCGCTCCCTCTCCTCGATCCGTCGTACCGCCTGTTCAGCGCCGAAAGCCGCCCGGAAGATTCCCCGCCCGCGCCGACCTGGGCACACGTGATGAGAATCTCCCCGTCCCAAGGCCCCAGGACTGGCCAGCACGGCGCGTATCGGGCACGATCTGCCCAATGCCGAAAACCTACGGCTGCGTAACTTCCACCGGGAGAACCCTCCCCGGGAACAGAAGGGTCACCTCCAGATGGCAGAACTCGTCTATCGGCCGGTCGTCGGCGCCGCCCTCACGATGTTCAAGGCGCTCGACCTGAAGATCGACACCCAGGGTTCGGAGAACATCCCGCGCTCCGGCGGTGCGGTGCTCGTCAGCAACCACATCAGCTATCTGGACTTCATCTTCACCGGGCTCGCCGCCCTGCCACAGAAGCGCCTGGTGCGCTTCATGGCCAAGGACTCGGTCTTTCGGCACAAGATCTCGGGCCCGCTGATGCGCGGCATGAAGCACATCCCGGTGGACCGCAAGCAGGGCGAGGACGCGTACGCGCACGCCCTGGACTCGCTGCGCTCCGGCGAGATCGTCGGTGTCTTCCCCGAGGCGACCATCTCGCAGTCGTTCACGCTGAAGAGCTTCAAGTCGGGCGCGGCCCGGCTCGCCCAGGAGGCCGGGGTCCCGCTGATCCCGATGGCGCTGTGGGGCACCCAGCGGGTGTGGACCAAGGGCCGTCCGCGCAACTTCAAGCGCAGCCACATCCCCGTCACCATCCGGGTCGGCGAGCCGGTCGAGGCCCCCGCCGACCAGTACGCGGGAGCCATCACCCGGCGGCTGCGCGAGCGGTGCCAGGAGCTCCTGGAAGCCGCCCAGCGCGCCTATCCCGTACGTCCCAAGGACGCCTCGGACACCTGGTGGATCCCGGCGCACCTCGGCGGCACCGCGCCCACGCCCGAAGAGGTGCGCGAGCGCGAGGCCAGCCGCTGAGTCCGCGCGGCGCCCGCTGAATCGTCACGCCCCGGCGGCGACCGGGGCGTGAACGGTGAGCCGCGCCCCGGGGCTCACCTTCTCCAGGAGCTCGGCGAGCTCCGCCGCCGCCTCTTCCAGGCCGCTGTAGGGGGCCATGCCCTCCAGCAGGAAGAGCGCGTTCACGGACTCCTCGGTGAGCCGGGTCCGCACGCCCTGACGCCAGTTCCAGCGGCGGCAGGTCACGCCTTCGTCGTCGCACCACACCACTTCGCCCGCGTCCGGGTGCTCGACGGCCGCCTCGCCGCCCGCGACGGTGGCGAACGGCTCGTCGCCGGTGGCCCGCACCAGCCGCATCGAGCCCGCGATGCGGTCGGCGTCCTCGCCGCCGACCGGGACGAGGTGGGCGACGCTGATCGCGTTGTAGACGTCGACGAGCCGGTTGACGCGCGGCAGACCGCCGTCGGCGAGCGCGCGCCTCGCCAGCGCCTCGGCCGAGTTGCGGGTGCGCGAGGGCTTGGCGCCGAAGGCGGTGTACGCCTCCCGCCAGGCGACCATGTGCGGGTCCTCGTGCGGGGCGAGCGGGCCCAGCCGCTCGCGCAGCCGCCGGGCGGCCTCGTCGAGCAGCGCCGAACTCACCCCGTCGCTGGGCCCGTTGACGAGTCCGCGGGCCTCCACGGCGACATGGGTGAAGCCGGGCGCGAGCGCGCGTACCTCGTCGGACACGGTGAGCGTGAGCGTCATGGTCGGTCGTGCCTCACAGTTCGGTCGGGAGCGTCCGCCAGAGGGACGGACGGTCGGGCGCGGCCTTCAGAGCGGCCGGCAGCACCGGATGCGGTACATCATAGAGTACCGGATAGTCCACCTCACTGAACTGTGGCCGCACCTTCCAGGCCCGCCGGGTGACGCGGGGGTCGCATACGAAAGCGGCCGACCGTCAGCCAATGGCTTGACGATCGACCGCATACGTATACGCATTCAGCCCGTGGGGCAGTTAGCGGGACATCTCTTCCTTGAGCGCCGTGAGGAAGCCGTCCACGTCGTCCTCGGTGGTGTCGTACGAGCACATCCAGCGGACGTCGCCGGCCGCCTCGTCCCAGAAGTAGAACCGGTAGCGCTTCTGCAGCCGCTCGCTCACGTCGTGCGGCAGCCGGGCGAAGACCGCGTTCGCCTGGACCGGGTAGAGGATCTCGACCCCGTCGACCGAGCGGACACCCTCGGCGAGGCGCTGGGCCATCGCGTTGGCGTGCCGCGCGTTGCGCAGCCACAGGTCCTTGGCGAGCAACGCCTCCAACTGCACCGAGACGAACCGCATCTTGGAGGCGAGCTGCATCGACATCTTGCGGATGTGCTTCATCCGGCGCACCGCGTCCGGGTTGAGCACGACGACGGCCTCGCCGAAGAGCATGCCGTTCTTGGTGCCGCCGTACGAGAGCACGTCGACGCCCACGGCGTTGGTGAACGCGCGCATCGGCACGTTCAGGGACGCGGCCGCGTTGGCTATCCGGGCGCCGTCCAGGTGCACCTTCATGCCGTGCTGGTGCGCGTGGTCGCAGATCGCGCGGATCTCGTCCGGCGTGTAGACCGTGCCCAGTTCGGTGTTCTGGGCGAGCGAGACGACCTGCGGCATGGCGCGGTGCTCGTCCTCCCAGCCCCAGGCCTGCCGGTCGATGAGCTCGGGGGTGAGCTTGCCGTCCGGCGTCTGCACGGTGAGCAGCTTCAGGCCCGCCATGCGCTCCGGTGCGCCGCCCTCGTCCACGTTGATGTGCGCGGACTCGGCGCAGATCACCGAGCCCCAGCGGTCGGTCAGCGCCTGGAGGGCGACGACGTTGGCGCCCGTCCCGTTGAAGACCGGGAACGCCTCGGCGCTCGCGCCGAAGTGGCTGTGGATGACGCGCTGGAGGTGGTCGGTGTAGTCGTCCTCTCCATAGGCGACCTGGTGTCCGCCGTTGGCGAGGGCGATGGCGGCCAGGACCTCGGGGTGCACGCCCGCGTAGTTGTCGCTGGCGAAGCCGCGCACCTCGGGGTCGTGGTGCCGTCGCGCGTCCGTCTTCATGGCTTGGGGGTCAGCCACAGGCGCTGTCCATTCACTTCCACGGCGGGCCGGTCCCAGACTCCGGCGATGGCCTCGGCCAGCTCCTTGACGTCGGTGAAGCCCGCGAACTTCGCATTCGGGCGCTCGGCGCGCATCGCGTCGTGCACCAGTGCCTTGATCACCAGGATGACGGCGGCGGCGTTCGGCCCGTCCTCGCCCCCCGCCTTGCGGAAGGCGTCGGCGAGCGCGAGGGTCCACGCCTCGGCCGCGGCCTTGCCCGCGTTGTACGCGGCGTTGTTCGCGGTCGGCTTGTGCGCCCCGGACTGGCTCACCAGCACGTAACGGCCGCGGTCGCTGCGCAGCAGCCCGTCGTGGAAGGCGAGCGAGGTGTGCTGCACGGTCTTGATGAGCAGCTTCTCCAGCAGCTCCCAGTCGGCGAGGTCGGTCTCCGGGAAGGAGGCGCTGCCGCGCCAGCCGCCCACGAGGTGGACCAGCCCGTCGATCCGGCCGAACTCCTTCTCGGTCCTGGCCGCCCACTCACGGGTGGCGTCCAGGTCGAGCAGGTCGACGGTGTCACCCACCACGGTCGCCCCGCCGTGGGCGTAGCGCGCCGCGTCGACGGCCTCGGCCAGCCGTGCCGGGTCCGCGTCGGACGCCACCACGGTGGCACCCGCCTCGGCGAGCCTGAGCAGGGCGGCGCGGCCCGCGGGGCCCGCCGCCCCGGCCACCGCGATCACGGCGCCGCTCAGCGGCCCGTTGCCATTCCCGTTGCCGTTCATGATCGTCTCCTCCGCACGAGTGCTCACGCGGCAGCTCGCTCGGCGTTCGCCGCGGTGATCCCCTTGGTGGAGGCAATCACGTCCTTCAGCTTCTTGGCGAGCGCCTCATAGAACATGCTCAGGGGAAACTCGTCCGCGAGCACGTCGTCGACCAGTTTGCGCGGCGGCAGCGAGAGGTCCAGGGCCTCCGGGCCCTTGGCCCAGCGGGATCCCGGGTGCGGCGCGAGGTAGGTGGAGACCAGGTCGTACGCGGCGAACCAGTGCACCAGCTTCGGGCGGTCGATGCCGTCCCGGTAGAGCTTCTCGATCTCGGCGCAGAGCTCGTTGGTGACCCGGGGGGCCTGCTCCCAGTCGATGTGCAGCTTGTTGTCGGTCCAGCGCACCACGTCGTGCTTGTGCAGGTACGCGAAGAGCAGCTGGCCGCCGAGGCCGTCGTAGTTGCGGTTGCGGTCGCCGGAGACGGGGAAGCGGAACATCCGGTCGAAGAGCACCGCGTACTGCACGTCGCGGCCGTGCTGGTTGCCCTCGGCCTCCAGCTTCACGGCCTCCTTGAAGGCGGTGAGGTCGCAGCGCAGCTCCTCCAGGCCGTACATCCAGAACGGCTGGCGCTGCTTGATCATGAAGGGGTCGAAGGGCAGGTCGCCGTGGCTGTGGGTGCGGTCGTGGACCATGTCCCAGAGCACGAAGGCCTTCTCGCAGCGCTCCTGGTCGCCGACCATCTCCCGGATGTCCTCGGGCAGTTCGAGGCCGAGGATCTCGACGGACGCCTCGGTGACGCGGCGGAAGCGGGCGGCCTCGCGGTCGCAGAAGATGCCGCCCCAGGTGAACCGCTCGGGCGCCTCGCGCACGGCGATGGTCTCGGGGAAGAGGACGGCCGAGTGGGTGTCGTACCCGGCGGTGAAGTCCTCGAAGGCGATGCCGCAGAAGAGCGGGTTGTCGTAGCGGGTGGCCTCCAGCTCGGCCAGCCAGTCCGGCCACACCATGCGCAGCACGACCGCTTCGAGGTTGCGGTCCGGGTTGCCGTTCTGCGTGTACATGGGGAAGACGACCAGACGCTGCAGCCCGTCGGCGCGGTCCGCGGCCGGGTGGAAGGCGAGCAGCGAGTCCAGGAAGTCCGGCACGTCGAAGGCGCTGTCAGCCCACTTGCGCAGGTCCGCGACGAGCGCGCGGTGGTACGCGGCGTCGTGCGGCAGCAGCGGCGAGAGCTCCTCGACCGCGCCCGCGATCCGCTCGACCACGGCCTCGGCGGCGGCGCGGGTGGGCGCGCCCTCGGCGTCGAAGTCGATGGACCCGTCCTTGGACTGCCAGGGCCGGAACTCCTCGACGGAATTCTTGAGCACGGTCCAGGCAGGGTGCTCGACCACCGGCCGGCCGGCGGTCACGCCCTCGGCCACCACGTCCTGCACAAGAATTTCCGTCATGTCACTTCCTCCACAGGAGAACCTCGCGTCAAGACACCGTATCCGTGTTCGGTTACCCCGCTCAAGAGGGATCTCAGGAAATTATCCTGTGCTCCGTCACACTGGCCGCTGTTCTTCCTGTGGAGCTCCGCCGGGGCGCTCGGTTCTGCCACGGCGCAGACGTAGTGCTCCCCCGCGTCAAGGGGCCGGGGACTCGCCCACCTCCGGGTGACCCACGAGGCCCCCGCACGCCCTGCGGCAACCGGGCGGACGCCTCCACTGCCCCGCGCGAGCCGGGGTCCAACGCGCGTCGCGGCCGTTAGGCTGCGGCACTGCCGCGTGCGCACGGGACTGCCCGCGCGCGGAAACCGCCGTCGACGGAAGCGAGGCCTGTCTTGACGTTCCTCACCATCGGTCATCGCGGGGTCATGGGTGTCGAGCCGGAGAACACCCTGCGTTCCTTCGTCCGCGCCGAACGCTCGGGCATGGACGTCATCGAACTGGATCTGCACCTCAGCAAGGACGGCGCGCTCGTCGTGCTGCACGACGCCGAGGTGGACCGCACCACGGACGGAAAGGGGCCGGTGGCCGACAAGACGGTCGCCGAGCTGCGGGAGCTCGACGCGGGTCAGGGCGAGCGCATCCCGCTGTTCGAGGAGGTCCTGGACGCGGTCGCCTCACCGCTCCAGGCCGAGATCAAGGACGTCAGGGCCGCCGACGAGCTCGCGCGCATCATCCACGCGCGCGATGTCGTCGGCCGGGTCACGGTCTCCTCGTTCCACGACGAGGCGCTCACGCGGATGTCCTCGCTGGTGCCGGGGGTACGGACGGTCCTGGTCGCGAGCCGCTGGGACACCGACATCGTGGACCGGGCCACGGCCGTGGGAGCGCACGCCCTCTCGCTCGACATCCGCCGGCTCACGCTGGAGGACGTCGAACGGGCGCACGCCCTGTCCGTACAGGTCATCGGCTGGGTGGTGAACACCCAGGACCATCTGCGGCTGGTGCGGGCACTGGGCCTGGACGGCGCGACGACCGACTACCCGGAGATCCGCCGCACGGGCCGCTTCACCGCGTGAGAACACCGGTCCGACAGCGCCCGCGAAGGCGCTAGGTGTATTGATCACGAGCGTTGTCAACGCGGGACCGGACCCACCGGGCAGGCCCTAGACCAGCTCCTTCACCAGCAGCTCGAAGGCGAGGTCCGCGCGCTGCGGGATGCCGAAGCGCTCGTCGCCGTACGGGAAGGGCGTCATCTTTCCCGTACGGCGGTAGCCGCGCCGCTCGTACCAGGCGATCAGCTCGTCCCGCACCGAGATCACCGTCATATGCATCTCCGTGACGCCCCACGCCTCGCGCGCGCTGCGCTCCGCCTCGGAGATGATCTCCTTGCCGAGGCCGCCGCCCTGGAGGTCGGGGCGGACCGCGAACATCCCGAAGTAGGCGGCGTGGCCGCGGTGTTCGAGCTGACAGCAGGCGACGATCCGGCCGTCCCGCTCCACCGTGAGCAGCCGGCTGCCGGGCGTCGTGATCACCTGGCGCACCCCCTCGGGGTCGGTGCGCTGCCCTTCGAGGATGTCCGCCTCGGTGGTCCAGCCGGCCCGGCTGGAGTCCCCGCGGTACGCCGACTCGATGAGCGGCACCAGCTCCTCGACATCGGCCTCGGTGGCGTCCCGGTAGCTCAGCTCCCCGGCGCGGGTGGTGTCCATGGCGAACGTTCTCCCAACTGCATCGTGACGTGGCGGGCGCACCCCGAGCCTAACCCCGCCCCTAAGCTGCGTCGGCATGGTGCATGTGCTGAGCAGCAGGACCCTCCTGCGCCCCACCGACCCCGACCGCTCCCGCGCCTTCTACGGCGGCCAGTTGGGGCTCGCGGTCTACCGCGAGTTCGGCACCGGGCCGGAGCGCGGCACGGTCTACTTCCTCGGCGGCGGCTTCCTTGAGCTGTCCGGCCGCGCCGAGGCGCCTCCCGCGCCCGGTCTGCGGCTGTGGCTCCAGGTGGCGGACGCGGCCCAGGCGTACGAGGAGCTGACCGGGCGCGGCGTCGAGGTCCTGCGGCCTCCGGTGCGCGAGCCGTGGGGGCTGATCGAGATGTGGCTCCAGGACCCGGACGGAGTGCGGATCGCCGTGGTCGAGGTGCCCGCCGACCATCCGCTGCGCTTTCGCCCCTGACATCCGCTCCTGGCCTCCTGCACGGCGAGCTCACCGGCACGCGTGCCGCTCGCGCGCCCCCTTGTGTGTCCTTGCGCCCGCGTGCGCGACAGCCCGTACGGGAATCGACTCCTCGGCGGGGCGACATGTCGAGCGGGGAGGTGTGCCATGCACGGAACCGCGCTGTCCGGCTGGCTGCTCGTGGCGGTGTGCGCGGCCACCGGCGCGTACTGCGTCTTACGGCTGCGCAGCGACTGCGCACGGGCGCGCAGTTCCGCCGGGGGCGAGGCGGTGATGGGCTTCGGCATGGCCGCGATGGCCGTCCCGGCGGCGTTCGCGACCCCGCCGCCTTGGATCTTCGCGGTGTACGCGGGGGTCTTCGGGGCGGCGGCCCTGCGGGCGGGCTGGCTCGCCCGCACGCGCGCGAACGGCGGCGCCCACCATCTGCACCATGTGATCGGTTCCCTCGCCATGGTCTACATGGCGCTGGCCATGAGCGCCCCGGGCGGCCACGCGGCGCACGGGGGCCACGCGGGGCCCGCGGGCGGGATCCCGCTGGTCACCGGCGCGCTGCTCGTCTACTACGTGGGCTATGTGCTCACGACGGGTGTGCGGCTGCTGCCCGCGGCGGGCCCGGCACCCGACGGCGGCCCGGCCGGCTGGGGCGCGCGGCCCGAACTGACGCTGGCGTGCCGGTTGTCGATGGGGATCGCGATGCTGGCGATGCTGCTCGCCCTGTGACGTCCGTCCCGGGCGCGCCCGGGGTCCCACCGTTCGCGCTATCTCCACCCCGCGACGGCCGTTGACCGCTCGTGATCAAAAAGTGGCGTGCGTCACTTGGCGTGCGAGGCCGTACCTATGGGGAGGGCCCCGCTCATAGGCTGAAGCCATGATGGTCTCCCTCGCGCTGCTGGCGCTCGGCGTCGTGTCCGCCGTGGTGGCCCCGCGGCTGTTCGCGCGCGCCCACTGGGCCGAGCGCGAGCCGGTGGTGGCGCTGTGGGTCTGGCAGTGCGTGGTGGCGGCGGTCCTGCTGTGCTTCACGCTGGCGATGGTCTTCAGCGCGGCGGCGGCCTGGCAGACGGTACGGGGGCAGGTGTTCGCGGCCGCCCCGCGCGCGGTGATCGACGCGTACGCGCTCGGCCCGTACGGCCCGTGGTCGGCGGCGCTGGCGGTCCTGCTCTTCTGCGGCGGCGCCTGGACGGCCGCGATGCTCACCCGGGAGGTCCGCGACGGGCGGGCGCGGCGCCTGGCGCGGCGTTCGGAGCTGCTGGTGCGCGCGCCGCTGCTGCCCGGCGAGGAGCCGGGCGGGGCGCCGCTGGTGGTCCTGGAGGCTCAGCGCCCGGACGCCTGGTGGCTGCCCGGCCCGAGCCCCCAACTGGTCATCACCACCGCGGCACTTCGGCGCCTGAAGGGCCGCCAGCTCGATGCCATGCTCGCCCATGAGCAGGGCCACGCGCGCGCCCGCCACCACTGGCTGCTGAACTGCTCGGCCGCGCTGGCCAACGGGTTCCCGAAGATCCCGGTGTTCGCGGCCTTCCGCGACGAGATGCACCGGCTGGTCGAGCTGGCCGCGGACGACGTCGCCTCGCGGCGGTACGGGCGGCTGACGATCGCGCTCGCCCTGGTGGAACTCAACGAGGACCGGGGGCTGTTCGGCCCCTGCCCGTCCCCGCACGACGAGGTCCCGCAGCGGGTGAAGCGCCTGCTCGCCGCCTCGCCCCGGCTCACCGCGGGCCACCGGCTCCGGCTGACGGCGGCGGCCGCCCTGGTCCCGGTCGTCCCACTGCTGGTGGCCTTCGTCCCGGGCCTGCGCGCCCTGGGCTAGCCCCCCCGGGGAACGACCCGTCGGCGCCTCAGCGAGGATCGAGTCCATGACCGTCGCACCCCGGCCGACACGCGCCCCCGCAACCGCCACCGGTCCGGCCCGCGCGGGCGCCGCCCTGGTGGCCCTCTCCGGCCTTCTGCTGGCCCTTGTGGCGGGCGAGTGGGGCCCGCTGATGTCCCTGGACCGTACGGTCGCCCACGGGCTCCACAGGAGAGCTGTGGCCGAGCGGGGGCTCACCCACGTCAACCGGGTGCTCACCGACTGGGTCTGGGACACCTGGACGATGCGCGCCCTGCTGGCCGTGGTGGTCCTCGCCCTCCTCGTATGCGGCGAACGGCGCCTGGCGCTGTGGGCGGCGGCGACGAGCGCGCTGGGCACGTTCGTCCAGCAGAGCATGAAGGCGGCGCTCGGGCGGGAGCGGCCGAGTTGGCCGGATCCCGTCGATTCCGCGTCCTACGCGGCCTTTCCTTCGGGTCACGCGCTCACCGTGACGGTGACATTCGGACTCCTGCTGTGGCTGTCCGTCGCCCGCGGCGCCCGCCCGGCGGTGCGGCGGGCGGTGGCGGCGGTCGGCGCGCTCTCGGTGCTCGGGATGGGCTTCACCCGGATCTATCTCGGCGTCCACTGGCTCTCGGACGTGGTCGGCGGCTGGCTGATCGGCGCGGCGCTGGTGACCCTGTCGGCGGCGGCGTACGGGCGATGGGGCGCGAACCGGCCGCGCCCGGCCGAGGGGGCTTGAACCGGCCAGGGGCGGCGGGGAAGGATCGCGGCCATGGCGATCAAGGGTGTGCTGTTCGACTTCTCCGGGACGCTGTTCCGGATCGAGTCCACACGGGACTGGCTCCGCGCCGTCCTCGACGAGAGGGAGATGACGCTCCCCGAGGAGCAACTCACGCGGTACGCCGATGAGTTGACCGAGGCGGGCGCGCTGCCCGGCGGTGCGGACCCGGCGCACCTGCCGCCGCACCTGGCGGAGCTGTGGGCGACCCGCGACCGCAGCGCCGAGCTCCACCGGGCCGCGTACACGGGGCTCGCGAAGAGGGTGACATTGCCAGATCCGCAGTTGTACACCGCGCTCTACGAACGGCACATGTCCCCCGCCGCCTGGCGCCCCTACCCCGACGCTCCGGCGGTCCTGACCGGGCTGCGGGAGCGGGGCGCGCGCGTGGCGGTGGTGAGCAACATCGGCTGGGACCTGCGGCCGGTCTTCCGCGCGCACGGCCTGGACGGCCTGGTGGACGCGTATGTCCTGTCGTCCGAGCACGGGGTGCAGAAGCCGGACGCGCGGCTGTTCCGGGCGGCCTGCGAGGCGATCGGGCGGGAGCCGGGCGAGGTGCTGATGGTGGGCGACGACCGCCGGGCGGACGGCGGCGCGGCGGCACTCGGCTGCGCCGTCCACTTCGTGGACCATCTGCCGGTCGAGGAGCGGCCGGCCGGGCTGAGCCCCGTCCTGGACGTGGTCGATCGGGACGCGGAGCGGGCCACCAATGGGCCGCCCCTCCTGGGTGATCCCCCGCGTCACCCAGAAAGGGCAGCAAATCCGCAGGCCAGAACCCCCAGGTGGGGTTCCCGCGTACGGTGACCTGAGTATATTGGCTCAGAGCCAGTCAACGCAGGAGTTACAGCATGTCCCCGCGCAGCGCATCGGTCAATGAAGAGTTGCGCCGACGTTCCCGTGAACGGCTGCTCCAGGCGACAGTGGAGCTGGTGGCGGAGCGCGGCTACGAGGCGACCACCCTCGGCGACATCGCCGACCGGGCCGGATCGGCACGCGGTCTGGTCTCGTACTACTTCCCGGGCAAGCGCCAGCTGCTCCAGTCGGCCGTCCACCGGGTCATGCACCTGACCCTCCAGGCGGGCCTGGAGCAGGAGCCGCGGACCGACGACGGCCGGGAGCGGCTGGCCCGCGCCATCGACGCCATACTGAGCCTCACCAAGGTCCACCCCGTGCTGATGCGCGCCCACATGGCCGGGATCCTCCAGGCCGAGGGGTTCGTGCACTGCCCCGAGCAGCAGCGCCTGTCCTGGCTGCTGCGGGACACCATGGAGCGGTACGGCTCGGCGGACGTGGAAGCCGAGTACCCGATGCTGCGCGCGCTCCTGATGGGCGCGGTCTTCGCGGCGCTGCTGCCCGGCGCGCCCATGGAGGTGCCCCGGCTGCGGGCGGAGCTGTTCCAGCGCTTCGGGCTCGACTGGGAGCTCGGAAACCCGCCGCCGCAGGGGAAACCGCTGCCCGTCCCCTGACGCCGCGCGCGCCCCGGTGCGATGCTGGAGTCCCCTGGTGGGATCCTCCTGCGGGAAGGGAGCACCCTTCGTGCTGCGCATCGCCGTCGTCGGTTCCGGGCCGAGCGGGGTCTACACCGCCCAGTCCCTGGTCACCCAGGGCTCGGTGCCGGGGCTGCGGGTCGACGTCCTGGACCGGCTGCCCTGCCCGTACGGGCTGGTGCGGTACGGGGTGGCGCCCGACCACGAGAAGATCAAGTCGCTCCAGAACAACCTGCGGACCGTCCTGGAGGACGAGCGGATCAACTTCCTCGGACACGTCGAGATCGGACCCGGGGGCATCGCTCCGGAGCGGCTGCTGCGGCTCTACCACGCGGTGGTGTACTGCGTGGGCGCCTCCACCGACCGCCGGCTGGGCATTCCCGGCGAGGACCTGCCGGGCAGCTGCTCGGCCACCGCCTTCGTCTCCTGGTACAGCGCCCACCCCGACGCCGCGGCGGCCGGCTTCTCCCTCGACTGGCTCAACGCCCGCTCGGCCGTCGTCATCGGCGCGGGCAACGTGGCGGTCGACGTGGCCCGCATCCTGTCGCGCGGCGCCGACGAGCTGCGCCCCACTGACGTGCCGCACGCGGCGCTGGGCGCGCTCGCGGCGAGCCGGGTGCGCGAGGTGCACATGGCCGCCCGGCGCGGCCCCTCGCAGGCGAAGTTCACCACGAAGGAGCTGCGCGAACTGGGCTCGCTGCCGGGCGCCGAAGCCATGGTGGACGCCGCCGAACTGGCCCTGGATCCGGCCTATGTGGACCCCTCCGCGCTGCCCGCCGCCGTACGCCGCAACATCGAGGTGCTGCGCGGCTGGGCGGCGGCGGACCGCGCGCCGCGCGCCGTGGAGCGCGTGCTGCGGCTGCGGTTCTTCCTGCGCCCGGTGGAGATCCTGGAGCGGGACGGGCGGGTGGGCGGCGTCCGGTTCGAGCACACCGCCCCGGACGGCGCCGGGGGCGTGCGCGGCACCGGCACGTACGAGGAGATCGAGGCCCAGCTGGTGCTACGGGCGGTCGGCTATCTGGGCGTGCCGCTGGCGGGCCTGCCCTTCGACCCGACGTCGGGGACGGTCCCGAACGCGGCCGGCCGCGTCCTGCGCGACGGCGTCCCGTCGCCCGGCGAGTACGTGGCGGGGTGGATCAAGCGCGGCCCCACGGGCGTCATCGGTACCAACCGCCCGTGCGCCAAGGAGACGGTGACCTCGCTCCTCGAAGACGCGGAAGCCCTCTCCCGGCGGCCCCTCGAGGGCGAACCGGTCGACGCCATGCGGGAGGCGGGGCTGCGGCCCGTCCAGTGGCGGGGCTGGCAGGACATCGAGCGGGCGGAGGCGGAGCTGGGGCGCTCGCTGGGCCGGGGCCCGGTGAAGATCGACGACTGGGCCGGGCTGCTGGCGGCGGCGCTGGGGGCGGGCGAGGGGTGAGGGGGCGCCGGGCCGGGCGTCGAGCGGGGCTGGGGCGCGCGACGGCCGAGCGGTGGCCCGGACACGGCGACGGGTGAGCGGGGCTCGACAGGCTCGGCTGGGCGGCGCCGAGCCGCCGACATCCGGGATCAGCCGTGGTTCCTGACTCAGCCGCCGAGTCCGGGCGGCGCCGTCGAGTCCGCGCTCAGCCGCGCCCCCTGCAGCGCCGCCGCTTCCAGGATCCGGTCGAACAGCCCGGGGAAGAGCTCCTCCAGGTCCGTGCGGCGCAGGCCGTTCATCTTGGCGGTGCCCCGGTAGGTCTGCTGGATGACGCCGTTCTCGCGCAGCACGCGGAAGTGGTGCGTGGTCGTGGACTTGGTGACAGGCAGGTCGAAGTACGAGCAGGAGAGCTCGCCGTCGGCGGCCGCCAGCTCACGGACCACCCGCAGCCGGATGGGGTCGGAGAGCGCGTGCAGCACCCCCTCCAGGCGGATCTCGTCGCGCGCCGGGTGATCGAGTTCGCGCTTGCTCGTCGCTGTGGCCACCCGTCCATTGTACGAGAGCCTTCGTAGTTTGACACCTTCCGTACTACGATGCCTATCGTACAAAACGAGCCCGGCGCCGCCCAGTGGCGCCGCAGCGTCCTGAATGGAGTCTGCCCGTGCCTGCCGTGTCTGCTGCTGGTGCCCTGTTCGAGCCGTACACCCTGCGGTCGGTGACCTTCCCGAACCGGATCTGGATGTCGCCGATGTGCCAGTACAGCGCGGAGGTGTTCGGTCCGAACGCGGGCGTCGCGAACGACTGGCACTTCGCGCACTACGCGGCCCGCGCGGCCGGTGGCACAGGCCTGATCCTCGTCGAGGCGACCGCCGTCAGCCCCGAGGGCCGCATCTCCCCGGCCGACCTCGGCATCTGGAACGACACCCAGGTGGAGGCGCTCCGCCGGATCACCGCGTTCCTGAAGGCGCAGGGCACGACCCCAGGAATCCAGATAGCTCACGCAGGCCGCAAGGCATCCACCGACCGCCCCTGGCTCGGCGGCGCGCCGATCGCCCCCGGGGACGCGGAGGGCTGGCAGCCGGTCGGCCCGAGCCCGGTGCCCTTCAGCGGCAAGCACACCGTACCGACTGAGCTGACGATCGATCAGATCAGGGAGGTCGTCGGCCAGTTCGCGGACGCGGCCCGCCGGGCGCTGGAGGCGGGTTTCAAGGTCGTCGAGATCCACGGCGCCCACGGCTATCTGATCGGCGAGTTCCTCTCCCCGCACTCCAACAAGCGCACCGACGCGTACGGCGGCTCCTTCGGGAACCGCACCCGCTTCGCGCTCGAAGTCGTCGACGCGGTGCGGGCGGTGTGGCCCGAGGAACTCCCGCTGTTCTTCCGGATCTCGGCCACGGACTGGCTGGAGGAGGGCGGCTGGAACGGCGACGACACCGTCCGCCTCGCCGCGCTGCTCAAGGAGCACGGCGTGGACCTCCTGGACGTGTCCACCGGCGGCAACGCGAAGGGGGTACGCATTCCGGTCGCACCCGGCTACCAGGTGCCGTTCGCGGCCCGGGTACGCGACGAGACCACGCTGCCCGTCGCCACCGTCGGCCTGATCACCGACCCGGCCCAGGCCGAGAAGATCCTGGCCAACGGCGAGGCCGACGCGATCCTGCTCGGCCGCGAACTCCTCCGCAACCCGTCCTGGGCGCGGCAGGCGGCGCGTGAGCTGGGCGGGGAGGTACGGGTGCCGGACCAGTACGGCTGGGCGATCTGAACCCGACCGCGTTCACCCCAGCTCGAAGGGCCCACTCACCCCGGTGAACGGGCCCCTCGCCGTGTCCCCGTGGTTCGCGAGGCGGTAGCGGCCCGTCGGGGTGTCAGGGGGTGCGTTCCAGACGATCGTGGCGATCGACGTCGAGCCGCCCGAGCGGGCCCAGCGAAAGGTGGTCGACCAGTCGCCGTCGTTCGCGATCCGCGTCCATTCCGCGCCCGTCCACCGCTCGACCGACAGGTAACTGCCGCCTCGGCGCAGGTTGTTGGACGGGTGGGCGGCGACGAAGGAGGCCGTGGCGCGGCGGCCGATGAGGGCGAAGGACAGCAGGGCGCCGAAGGCGTGCCCGGGGTGGGGTGCGTCGGTGCCGCGGTGGCGGTGTGTGCGGCGTACGGGGACGGGGGGCTCCGGGACGCCTCTGGGGACCGGCGTGCCGTCGCGCAGGGCGGTCGCCAGGCGGGCCACCGTCTGGCAGAGCGCGGGCAGCTCCCAGCGCCCGAAGAGCGTGCTGCCGCCCTCGTACTCCTGGGCGTCGTACTCCTCGGGCGTCGTCACGTAGTGGATGTAGCCGTTGCTGTACCCGGCGACCAGGACGTCCTCCAGCTCCGCGCCGAGGATGTCCGCGGCGGTGCGGCGCAGCCGCAGTCCGGCCACGATCGTCACCTCGCCGGGTATGCCGATCAGGTACAGCGGCCCTATGCGCAGCAACTGGACGGGCGCGCGCTCCTGGACCATGGGCAGCACCCGGTTGACGGGCCCGGCGGGCAGCGCGAGCGCCTTGGGATACTGGGCGTCGCGCAGCCCCGGCGCGAACGGGTAGACGAGCCGCCGCGAGAGTGCGTCCCACAAGGGGTTGGCGCCGGGCCGGAAGCCCTTGAAGCCGCGGCCGTCGACCCAGGCGCCCGCGAAGGCCGGCGCGCCGCCCACGGGGGGCGAGGTCCGGTGCGTACGGCCGTCACCGGTGAACTCGGGGCCGACCTCGACGGCGGACAGGTGCACGTACGTAGTACGTGAGTCGACGGCGCCGGACACCTCCGCGCCGCGCAGCGCCGCCGCGGCCTCGTACTGGCGGGTGCCGATGATCCGGGTGTTCTCGAACTGGTCGGCGGTCGGGCCGGTGCCCGGCGCCAGGCCCAGGTTGGGCGACATGTCACCGGCGTTGGTCTGGGCGAACGCGGTCACCAGCTCCGGTGCCGTGGACGCAAGATGGTCGACGCCCGCCAGCCGCTCCCAGTGGCGGGCGGCGTAGCCCTTGTTGTCGGCGCTGATCAGCCGGTTGCGGTTGGTCATGCTGGTGTTGTGGGTGGCGAACCAGTTGACCGCGCCCACCAGCCTGCCCTCCCGCTCCAGGGCGAGCAGCGTGGTCTGCGGGTCGACGCCTTCGGGGAAGTGCGCCCGGTCGGCGGCCGGGTTGCGGTCGAAGGCCCGCCGGGAGCGGTTGACGCTGGCGTCGGACAGCTCGCCGTGCGCGAGCCGCAGGGTGGTCGGCGCGAGGTCCGCCACGGCCGCCAGGGCCGCCTCGGTGATGCCGTCGGTGATCGCCTTGAAGGTCCGCTCGCGGAATCCGCCGGTGTTGCTGTTGTAGAGCGCGTGGTGGAAGTAGCCGCCGGGGCCGCAGTGGGTGTGGGTGGCGGTGAGCATGACGTTGGACGCGTCGTACCCCTCGGGCAGCCGCCGCAGCACCTCGCGGACGACGCTGTCGGCCATCAGCGGCAGTTCGCACACCACCAGGAGTGCCTTGCCGCGCCCCGCCCGGTCGGCGAAGGCGAAGGCGCGGGCGCGCTGGCGGGTGTGGATGCCCGCCGTGCGCTGGTCGGCCTTGCCGTAGCCGAGCATCCCGCACTCGGCGGCCTCGCCGGTGATGTCGGCGGTCCCCCGCCCGGCCAGGAACCCGGTGGCACCCTCGGTCATGCTCGCTCCGCTCTCGTACGGACGGGCGCCGTACGGACAGGCCTCGTACCGACGGATCTCGTACGGGTGAATCCCGGGCAGGTGGCGCCACAGATGCCCCCGAGGGTCGCGCGAGGCGTTCCCACGCGCTCCGACCTGCGCGGACGCGCACTGCGGGGGCCACTGTCAGTGGTCGGGTGCAGACTGGCCACTATCCGGGACAACGGCGTTTTGGAGGGGTCGCGATGATCGACGTACTGCTCACTGTGGGGACGCGCAAGGGACTGTTCATCGGCCGCAGGCACGGCGGCGACGGGCGGTGGCGGTTCGAGGGGCCGCACTTCAATGCCCAGGCGGTCTATTCGATCGCGATCGACACCCGGCGCACGGCTCCCCGGCTGCTCGTCGGCGGCGACAGCGCGCACTGGGGACCCTCCGTCTTCCGCTCGGACGACCTGGGCGAGACCTGGGTGGAGCCACCCCAACCGGCCGTGAAGTTCCCCGAGTTCACCGGCAGGTCGCTGGAGCGAGTATGGCAGCTGCACCCGGCGGGCCCCGAGGCGCCCGACGTGGTCTACGCGGGGACGGAGCCGGCCGCGCTCTTCCGCTCCGAGGACGGCGGCGAGAGCTTCGCCCTGGTGCGCCCGCTGTGGGAGCACCCGACGCGCTCGCAGTGGGTGCCCGGAGGTGGCGGCGAGGGCCTGCACACCATCGTCACCGACCCCCGGGACGCCCGGGCGGTGACGGTCGCAGTGTCCACGGCCGGGGTCTTCCGCACCCGGGACGGCGGCGAGAGCTGGGCACCCGCCAACAAGGGCGTGTCGGCGGTCTTCCTGCCCGACCAGCACCCCGAGTTCGGCCAGTGCGTGCACAAGATCGCCCAGGACGCGGCGGACCCGGACCGGCTGTTCCTGCAGAACCACTGGGGGGTCTACCGCAGCGACGACGGCGGCGAGCGGTGGCAGGACATCGGCGAGGGCCTGCCGTCCACGTTCGGGTTCGCCGCCGCGACCCACCCCCGCCGCCCGGACACCGCGTATGTCTTCCCGATCACGGCCGACTCGGACCGGGTCCCGGCCGAGAACAAGTGCCGCGTCTACCGGACCGGGGACGGGGGCCGCACCTGGGAGCCGCTGTCGGCCGGACTGCCGTCGGAGGCGCACTACGGCACGGTGCTGCGCGACGCCCTGTGCACCGACGACGCCGACCCGGCGGGCGTGTACTTCGGAAACCGCAACGGCGAGGTGTACGGGAGCGCGGACGACGGGGACACCTGGCAGCTGCTCGCCTCGCACCTGCCCGATGTCCTGTGCGTACGGGCGGCGGTGATCCGCCAGTAGAGTGACGGCCGTGGCAGCACGACCGTTGAAAGAGATCGTCGAGCCCGGGTGGGCGGACGCTCTGGAGCCCGTGGCCGGACGGATCGCCTCGATGGGCGACTTCCTCCGTCAGGAGATCGCCCAGGGGCGCACCTACCTCCCGGCCGGACAGCACGTGCTGCGGGCCTTCCAGCAGCCGTTCCAGGACGTACGGGTCCTGATCGTGGGCCAGGACCCCTATCCGACGCCGGGGCACGCCGTGGGGCTCTCCTTCTCGGTCGCCCCGGAGGTGCGTCCGCTGCCGGGCAGCCTGGAGAACATCTTCCGCGAGATGCACACCGACCTGGGGCTGCCCAGGCCCTCCAACGGCGACCTGACTCCCTGGACGCGGCAGGGCGTCCTGCTCCTCAACAGGGCGCTGACCACCGCGCCGCGCAAGCCCGCCGCGCACCGTGGCAAGGGCTGGGAGGAGGTGACCGAGCAGGCCATCCGCGCGCTCACCGCGCGCGGGACCCCGCTGGTCTCGGTGCTGTGGGGGCGCGACGCCCGCAATCTGCGCCCACTGCTCGGTGAGCTTCCGGCGATCGAGTCCGCGCACCCCTCGCCCATGTCGGCGGACCGGGGCTTCTTCGGGTCGCGGCCGTTCAGCCGCGCCAACGACCTCCTGGTCCGGCAGGGCGCGCAGCCGGTCGACTGGCGCCTGCCGTGACCGCCGGCGCCGGCGCTTGGGTGCTCGGGGTCGACTCGGGCGGGTCCGGGGTGCGCTTCGCGCTCGCCCGGGCCGAACCGGGCGCCCCGGCCGAGGTGTTGGCGTCCGACGAGCCGGTACGGACCGGCCCCGCCGGGATCGACGCCGGGCAGCTGCTCGGGCACCTGGTGCCCGCCGCACGGGAGTTGCTGGGCCGGACCGGCGCGGACCGGGTGGCGGCGGTGGCCGTGGGCGCCGCCGGGATGGCCTCGCTCGGCGACGGCCTGCGGGCCGAGCTGCCCGCGGCGCTCTCCGGCGCGCTCGGGGTGCGGCGCCTCGCGCTGGCCGCCGACGGCGTGACGGCGTACGCGGGAGCGCTCGGCCAGCGGCCCGGGGCGGTGGTCGCCGCCGGCACCGGAATGATCGCGCTCGGCACGGATCTGACGCGGTGGCGGCGGGCCGACGGCTGGGGCCATCTGCTCGGCGACTGCGGCGGCGGGGCCTGGATCGGCCGCGCGGGGCTGGAAGCGGCGATGCGCGCCCACGACGGCCGCCGCGGCGGCTCGGCCGCGCTGCGCGAGCGGGCCGAGGCGCTGTTCGGCCCGGCGCCGGAGCTGCCCGGGCTGCTGTATCCGCGCACCGACCGGCCCGCGGTGCTGGCGTCGTTCGCGCCCGAGGTGGCGCGCTGCGCCGCGTCCGACCCGGTCGCGGCGTCGATCCTGCGGGAGGCGGCCCGGAACATCGCGGAGTCGGCGGCCGCGGTGTGCCCCGACGGGGCCGCCGGGAGTCCCGACGCCGGTCCGGCCGAGAGCCACGACGCCGGTGCGGCCGAGGGCCTCGACGCTCACGGAGCCGCGAGCGAAAGTGTGAGCGAATGCGAAGTGGCGCTCACCGGCGGGCTGTTCCACATCGGTGACGCCTTGCTCGTCCCCGTACGGGAGGAGCTCGCGGCCCTGGCGCCGCACGCCCGGACGGTCCCGGCGGCGGGAGATCCGCTCGCCGGAGCCCTGGTCATCGCCTCCGCGCTGGCGCGCGAGGAGCTGCGACTGCCGCACCATCCACGCATGTTGTGCGTCACGACAGAGCGGGACGGTTGAGGACAATGTCACTCAGGGGATAAATACGGACAGATACCGCTCACCTGACCCCTCCCCGAACAGCCGCGCACGCAAAGCCAGTAGCATGCGGCGCCATGAGCTCCCCCACTGGGCCCGCATCCGGCCTGCCTGTACGAATGCCGCGACCCCGCCAGCCAGGGCGGCACCGCCGCCCGGAACCGGTGGTCGCTCCCGAGGGCGCGCCCGCGCTCGTCCTCGCCGTTCCCGGTACTCCTTCCCCCGCCGTGCGCGCCCTGGCGGAGGAAGTCATCAGCATCGCGCGCTCCGAGCTGCCCGGCCTCGACGCCCGGATCGGCTACCTGGACGCCGACGCCGCGTCTGTGGAGTTCCCCCCGCTCGACGCCGTGCTCGCGCACACCGCCGCCGAGCGCACCGCCCGCTACGAGCAGGCCCGTGCCGCCGGCCATGACGTGGCCGCGCCCGACGGCCCCGTCGCCGTCGTCGTGCCGCTGCTCGCGGGCCCCGACAGCGCGCTGATCCGCCGGGTGCGCCAGGCCGTCATGGACAGCCGCGCCGCCGCCGAGCTGACCGACGTCCTCGGCCCGCACCCGCTGCTCGCCGAGGCCCTGCACGTGCGCCTGTCGGAGGCCGGTCTGGCCCGCGCCGACCGCGCCCGGCTGTTCACGGTCGCCACGGCCGCCGACGGCATCATCCTGGCGACGGTCGGCGGCGAGGAGGCCGTACAGGCCGCCGGGATCACCGGCATGCTGCTGGCCGCCCGCCTCGCCGTGCCCGTGATGGCCGCCGCGCTCGACCAGGAGGGCTCCATCGCCGCCATGGCCGAGCAGCTGCGCGGCTCCGGCTCGGTGCAGCTCGCGGTCGCCCCGTATCTGATCGGCCCCGAGGTCGCGGACGGGCTGCTCGACGCCGCCGCCAAGGAGGCCGACTGCCTGGCCGCCGAGCCGCTGGGCGCCTACCCGGCGATCGGCAAGCTCGTGCTGTCGCAGTACGCGGCCGCGCTGGGCATAACGCCGCAGCCGCAGGGCTCCCCGGTGCACTGACGTACCCGGCACTCGTACGCGTACACGTGACGCGAAAGGGCCCGCACCCGGTGACGGTGCGGGCCCTTCGCGTGCAGGTGTACGCGGCTCACGTGCAGCTGTACACGGCTCACCTGTGGGGCTGCGCGGCTCAGCCGAAGACGACGCACGAGGCCGCGGGGGCGGGCACGGAGCCTGCCCGGCGCGGGATGCCGCTCTCCTCGTAGAGGTCGAACCAGGTGACGTCGCCGGAGCGCTCATTGGCCGCGTAGAGGCGCCGGCCCGCGGGGTCGAGGGTCAGATGGCGCGGCCAGCGCCCGCCGCAGTCCACGGTGGCCACCAGGACGGCGTGCTCGCCGTCGGGGTCGAGCGCGAGCGTCGCGATGGAGTCGTGGCCCCGGTTGGCGACCCAGAGGAACCGTCCGTCGCGCGCGACGACGATCTCCGAGGGGAACGTCTCGGTCGTCACGCCGTCGTGGATCACACGGGTCTCCCCCAGCGGCTCCAGGGTGCCCGTGGCGGCGTCCCAGCGGCAGACCACGAGGGTGGGCGCCAGCTCGTTCAGGACGTACGCGTGGCGGCCGTCGGGGTGGAAGGCCAGGTGGCGGGGGCCGGTGCCGGGGCGCAGCGCGGTCTCGCCGTGCGGGCGCAGGACGCCGGTCGCCGGGTCGAGGACGCAGACGCGTACGGAGTCGGTGCCGAGGTCGACGCTCAGCAGCCAGCGCCCGCTCGGGTCGGGCAGCACCTGGTGGGCGTGCGGGCCGCTCTGCCGCTTGGGGTCGGGGCCGGAGCCGTGGTGCTTGAGGACGTACGCGGAGGAGCCCGGGCGCCCGTCGGGGCGCAGCGGGAGCGTGGTGACGCTGCCCGAGGTGTAGTTGGCGGTCACCAGGTGGCCGGCGGCGAGCGCGAGGTGGGTGGGGGCGGCGCCGTCCACCGGCACGGGCTCGCCGAGCAGGACCGGGGCGCCGCCGGTGACGTCGAAGGCGGCGGCCGCGCCGTGCTCGCTCTCGCCGACCGCGTAGAGCACGGCGGCGTCGGGCGACAGGGCCAGGAACGAGGGGTCGGGGAGGGCGTCGGTGGCGCCGGTCGGGGTGAGCGCGCCCGTCACCGCGTCCACGGCGGCGACGGTCACGCCCCTCCCGCCGGCCGTGGTGAACGACCCGATGAATGCCCGCCCGGCGCTGCTCTCGGCCACCGTGCCACCCCTCTCCGCGCGACTGTGCGCACCGGGCTGGGGCCGGGCGCCGACTGCGGCGACGGTAGCAGGCGGTCTAGACCAACTGGCGCGTGGCGCGGGCGGCTCGCCGTGCCGCGGGTCCTGGGACGCGCCCCCGGGCAGCGGTGGCGAGCCAGGACGCGGCACGGCAGGGCCGCGGTGGCCGGGCAGGAGGCCGGTCCGCGGGCCGAGCGGCGCGCAGACGCGTGCCGGCGACGGGCTGATCGGCGCGGCGGCATGAACCTGCAACGGGCCGACCACCGCTGGGACGGAACCAGCAACGCGCCCACCGGTGCGAAGACGTGAACCAGCGACGTGCTGACCGGCGCGAAGACGTGAACCAGCGACGTGCCACCGGTGAGGAGACGCGTGCCGGCGCCCTCGGGGCCCGGTCAGGCCGGGAGGGCCGGGGCTCTCGGCGACGTGCGCAGCGGCGTGGCCAGGGCGGCCAGGGCGTGCTCCAGGGCATGCAGATGGCGCAGGGCCGCCTCGGCCGCCGGGTGGTGGTGCGGGCCGGGCTCAAGCGCGGACGCCGGTGCCGCCGTCGCCGCGCCACCGCGCGCCGCCGGGGTGACCAGGGCCTCCACCGCCGCCTCGACCCGGCGGCACGCCGCCGTCAGCCGGGCGTCGTGGGAGGCGGCCGGGTCGGCGGCCACGGCGGCCAGGCCGCGTACCTCGCGGGCGCAGTCGTCCAGCAGGGCGATGATCTGCCGGGCGCGCGACCTGCGGCCGTGCAGCGGGCTGAGCGGGTGGACCAGCGGCGCCAGCGCGAGGCGGACGCGGCCGAGCAGCAGCTCCAGCTCGGCGGCGTGCGGTGCGGGGTCCGCACCGTCGTCCCCGGCGAGGCGACGGGTGGCCGCGCTGGTGCAGCCGCGTACGCAGTGCAGCGCCCGCTCGATCCAGGCGTCGGTCGCCGCGTGCGTGGTGACCGGCAGGACCAGCGCGACGGCGAGCGCCGCGCCGAGCGCGCCCACCACGGTCTCCTCGAAGCGCAACAGCAGCAGCCCGGGGTGGAGCACGCCGAGCAGCCCGTACAGCAGTCCGGCCATGACGGTGACGAAGAACATCATCCAGCTGTACGACGGCGCCGCCGTGTAGAAGATCCCGAAGACACAGACCGCGACCAGCGCGGCCGTCGGCGCGGGCGCGCCGTGCAGCGGCAGGGCGACGAGCAGACCGGCGGCGATGCCCGCGACCGTGCCGAGGACCCGCCGGAAGCCGCGGACCAGGGTCTCGCCCCGCGACGCGGTGTTCACGAAGATCCACCAGGCCGTGCCGACGGCCCAGTACCAGCGCTCGTGCGAGAGGAACTGGCCCGCCGCTACCGCGATGGCGCAGGCCACCGTCGCCTGGAATGCCTGGCGGGTGGTGGGCCGGGCCAGTCCCCGGCCGCTGAGCGGGGCCGGGGCGGGCGGCGGCGGGGTGCGCCGCTCGATGCACCACACACCGAAGCGGACCAGCGCCGAGGCGGCGATCGCCAGCGCGATCGCCCCGTACAGCTCGGGCAGCTGCGCCGGGACGGCGTGCAGGAACTGGGTGGTGAAGAACATCATGAAGCCGAAGATGCCGAGCGCGTGGCCGCGCGGGCCCCAGCGCCGGGCGTAGACCCCGGCGAAGACCACGGCGAGCCAGGCGGTGTCGCGCGGCAGCGGGGCGCCGTGCAGCGTCGTGGCCAGGGCGAGCACCGGGAATCCCACCGCCGACAGGAGTGCGGTGGTGAGCGCCTGGCCCCGGACGGTGGCGTCGCCGACGGTGAAGAGCGCGAGGAGCGCGGCGAGGCCCGCGGTGATGGAGGCGGGCAGGGACATGCCGCAGAGCTCGGCGGCGGTGACGGCCAGGGCGATGCCCAGGACGGCCCGTACGGAGACCCTCAGTCGCAACAGCCCCGGATCCGGAGCCACAAACATCCTCTTCACGGCGGTCGCCGCGCCCCCCTTCGCTGGAGCAGAACCCTCGTCGGCTTGCCGGTGCGCGGGCGCACGAGGACCCGGGCATGGCAAAGGCGCCGCGGTCCGGGACCGGCGTCGTCGCCGCCCGGCGCTGCGCAGCGCCATCTACTTGCTACATACAGAGGAAAGCATCCGCGGTGACACTGGCTCAACCGGGCTTGTTTCGACTGGACCATTGGTACAGTTGAATCGCGTACGGCAGGACCAGGAAGGGGCCAACGGACCATGGCGGTGGACGCGCTCGACACCCGAATCCTGCGGCTCCTCATCGAGCGGCCGCGCACGAGCGTGCGGGAGTACGCACGGCTGCTCGGCATCGCGCGCGGCACGCTCCAGGCGCGGCTCGACCGCCTGGAGCGCGACGGAGTGATCACCGGGACGGGCCCGTTCCTCTCCCCCGCCGCCCTCGGCCACCCGGTCCTGGCCTTCGTCCACGTCGAGGTCACCCAGGGCCATCTCAACGAGGTGGGCGACGCCCTCGCGGCCGTACCGGAGATCGTCGAGGCCTTCTCGATCACCGGCGGCGGCGATCTGCTGACCCGGGTCGTGGCCCGCGACGCCGGTCATCTCGAAGACGTCATCCAGCGCCTGATCCAGCTCCCGGGCGTGGTGCGCACCCGCACCGAGGTGGCCCTGCGCGAACGGGTGCCGCACCGGCTGCTGCCGCTGGTGGAGGCGGTGGGGCGGGCTGCCGCAGCACCGCAGGAGACCGGCACGGGCACGCATTCCCGGTGACCGGTCGTGACGTGACGGATCGTGACGTTACCGATCGGGCGTGAGGGGCCGGCGTGACGGCCCGTCGGATCTGACCCACCGGATCTGGGCCGTCGGATTGGCCCCCCGCCGAAGACAGGTCTACGTTCGAGGACATCGGCGTGCGCACGCCCTACTTTGGGAGACATCTGACATGGCAAAGATCCTTTTCGTGATGACCGGCGCCGACCACTGGACGCTCGCCGACGGCAGCAAGCACCCGACCGGCTTCTGGGCGGAGGAGGCCGTGGCCCCGTACGAGGTGTTCACCGGCGCGGGCCACGAGATCGTCGTCGCCACGCCCGGCGGGGTCGTCCCGCCCGTCGACAAGGGCAGCCTCGCCGCCGAGGTCAACGGCGGCCAGGAGAACGCCGACCGCGTCGCCAAGACGCTGGCCTCGATTGATGAGCTCCGCAAGCCCGTGAAGCTGGAGGAGGTCGACCTCGACGCGTACGACGCCGTGTTCTACCCCGGCGGCCACGGGCCGATGGAGGACCTGTCGGTCGACGCCGACTCCGGCAGGCTGCTGACCGAGGCGCTCGCCTCGGGCAAGCCGCTCGGCGTGGTGTGCCACGCCCCGGCCGCGCTGCTCGCCGCGACGGGCAAGGACGGCTCCAACGCGTTCGCGGGCTACCGGCTGACCGGCTTCACCAACGCCGAGGAGACCCAGGCGGGCCTCGCGGACAAGGCGAAGTGGCTGCTCCAGGACCGGCTGGTCGAGCTCGGCGCCGACTTCCAGGAGGGCGAGCCGTGGGCCCCGCACGTGGTCACCGACCGCAATCTGGTGACCGGGCAGAACCCGTCGTCCGCCGGTCCGCTGGCCGCCGAGCTCCTGAAGCGGCTGGCCGCCTGACACCCGGGGGCTTCGCCGCTTCCCGCTCCGAGTTGCGTACCGCCCGGGAGCCGGAAGGCTTGGAGGCGACGCCCGTACGGCATCGGAGCACCGCCATCCGGCTCAGCAAGGGGACAGATCCATGCAGGACCTCGCAGCGCTCGCCGAGGAGCACCTGGCCAAGGCACACCTCGCCTCGCACGGCCGCAGCGCCCATCTCATCGTGCACGACGGCGCGCTGCGGCAGAGCGTGATCGCGCTGACCTCGGACTCCGAGCTCGACGAGCACAACGCGCCGATCTCGGCCAGCCTCCAGGTGCTGCGCGGCCATGTCCGGCTGACGTCGAACAGCGGCAACAAGGAGCTCCGCGCGGGCGAACTCTGCGAGATCCCCAACGAACGCCACGGCCTGCTCGCCCTGGAGGACTCGGTGGTGCTCCTGACGGCCGTCACCGCCGTGGAGTAGCCGCCAGGTCGCTCGGTGAGCGGGGCGGCGGTCCCCCGCGCGGTCCCGCTCCCCCGCCCACCCGGGTCACCACGAAGGCGGCCGGCGTCAGCACCCACGCCGCCACCGCGACCCACAGCAGCACCACGCCCAGCGTGTGCAGCCCCCTGACGTGCGGGGCGGCTCCGGTGGACAGGCAGGCCACCGCCGTCATCCCCAGCGGGAAGACGCTCGCCCAGCGCCGTACGTCGTAGTACGGCCGGGGCCGGACCACCTCCGCCGTCAGCAGGATGGCGTACCAGGCGAGAGCGAGGCCGAGCAGGACCAGGGTGGCCGTGCGCAGGGCCTGGTGGGCGCCCCCGGTCCACAGCGGGCACGCGGTCAGCTTCGAGCCGGCCAGAAGGTGGCGGCGAGAACCAGCCACACCGCGCCGGCCAGCGCCGGCGCCGCGCGCGAGAAGGTCTCGTGGCCGACGAGGTGCGGGCCGACGGAGAGGATGCCGGTCGCCATGACGGCGGAACCGGCCGCCGGGGGGAGTTCGGCCCACCAGGGGCCGGGAGGACGGGTCACCGTGTCATCGGTACGCGGCGGCCGCCAGGCCCGCCACTCGGACGCGCCAACGGGACGACCGGGGGCCCGCGCGGCTTGGTCCAGACCTATTGACGGAAGGTCTGGACCACCTTACGGTGTGGCGCAGCCTGACCCGGCGCGCCGCAGCCTCACCCGGTGAGCCGCTGTCGGGCCCGGTACGTCGACTGCCGGGCCCGGTACGTCGCAGCCTCACCCGGTGCGGCCGCCGACCCGTACCGCAACCGGACCCCGTACGTCTCCAGGTTCCCCACAACCCAGGAGGTACCCCCATGCTCGGTCGGATGTTACGTCTCGCGGGAGCCGGCCTGGCGCTGGCCCTCGCCGCGCAGTTGCCCGCCGCGGCAGCGCCCGCCGCACCCCAGGGCGACACCTGCGCGGTCAAGTCGAAGCCCACGGGCAAGGTGCTCCAGGGCTACTGGGAGAACTGGGACGGCTCCTCCAACGGCGTCCATCCGCCGTTCGGCTGGACCCCGATCACCGACTCCCGTATCGCCGCGCACGGTTACAACGTCCTCAACGCGGCGTTCCCGGTCATCCGCTCCGACGGCACCGCGCTGTGGGAGGACGGGATGGACGCGACCGTGAAGGTCGCGACCCCGGCGGAGATGTGCGCGGCCAAGGCGGCCGGGCAGACGGTCCTGCTGTCCATCGGCGGGGCGGCGGCCGGGATCGACCTCAACTCCAGCGCGGTCGCGGACAGGTTCGTGGCGACGGTCGTGCCCATCCTCAAGACGTACAACTTCGACGGCATCGACATCGACCTCGAGACCGGTCTGGTCGGTAGCGGAAACATCGGCCAACTCTCCACGTCCCAGGCGAACCTGGTCCGCATCATCGACGGCGTCCTCGCCCGGATGCCGTCGAACTTCGGGCTCACGATGGCTCCGGAGACGGCGTACGTCACGGGCGGCAGCGTCACGTACGGGTCGATCTGGGGCGCGTATCTGCCCATCGTGAAGAAGTACGCCGACAACGGCCGGCTGTGGTGGCTGAACATGCAGTACTACAACGGCAGCATGTACGGCTGCTCCGGCGACTCGTACGCGGCGGGCACCGTCCAGGGCTTCACCGCGCAGACCGACTGCCTCAACAAGGGCCTGGTCGTCCAGGGCACCACCGTCAGGGTCCCCTACGACAAGCAGGTCCCGGGCCTGCCCGCACAGCCGGGCGCCGGGGGCGGCCATATGACGCCGGGCCTGGTCTCACAGGCATGGCAGCACTACGGCGGTGCGCTCAAGGGCCTGATGACCTGGTCGGTCAACTGGGACGGGTCGAAGAACTGGACCTTCGGCACCAACGTGAAGGCGCTGCAAGGGCGCTGACCACGGCCGGCCCGGACCTCCGGCGCTTCCCGGTCCTTGACGCCGGACCGCCGGCGCGCATCGTGGGAAGATGACGGCCGCCGCCGACGACTCGAACGTCGGCGGCGGCCGTACGGATCCTGCATCCGTCCCTCCCTGGTCGGCCGGTTGCAGGATCCAGGAACCCCCGGGCCGGTTCACCGCGGCGCGTGGGAGTTGACCACGGCGGGACCCCGGCAAAGGGGCGGACAGGGTTGGCCTCATCACAGCACCCGAGGTCTGGGGGCCATCACACCCAGGGACAGGGGGCGCGCACTGCTCGGCGAGACACGCTTCGCGGAGCGAGGTGCGGGGCTTCTCGAAGCCCGATGGGTCGAGCGTAGGCGAGAGCCGCGCCCGGCGATACCCCGCCGAGCGCCGATATCCGGACGAAATCCGGCGCGGTCGGCGGAGGTGTCGTCGAGCCTGGGCTCACCACGAAACGTGCAGGCCGGACGGCTCGGCCGCGCCGCTGCCGGGCACCGCCTCCGCAGTAGGCTGAAAATGTGGCCCGTCAGGCGGCGCCGTCAGGCGGCACAGACGGAAGCGCGTAGTGTGCGGACCGAGTCCGTGGGCGTGTCGCCCGGGCGGGACCCGGCCGCTGCGGAACGGGGACCGGTGATCAGCGACGGCATGGCCGACGTGCTGCGGTCGCTCCGCGCGGGCCGTGGCGGCGACCCCGCCCGACTGTGCGCCCAGGCGCTGGGCGCCGCCGGGGTAGCGGTCTCGCTCCTGGTGGGGGACGGGCGGATGGCCGAGCCCGTCTGGTGTTATCCCGAGGTCAGCGCGAGGTTCGAGGACCTCCAGTTCACGCTGGGCGAGGGCCCGGGGCCCGAGGCGGTCCGCCTCGGCACCCCCGTCCTCCAGCCCGACTTCGACACCGTTCGCACCGACCGCTGGCCGGCCCTGCTGCCCGCCGCCCGCGAGCTGCGGGTGCACGGGGTGTGCTGCTTCCCGCTGGGCATCGGAGCCATCCGTACCGGCGTCCTGACGGTGCTGTGCACCGAGGAGCGGCGGCTGTCGGACCAGCAGTACGCCGACGCCGTCGCGCTGGCCACCGCGCTGACCGGTGCCTTCCTCAGCGGGGACGCGCACAACGGCGACCGGAGCCTGGACGGCAGGCGCACCGGACTCGGCACGGCTCCTTGAGCTGTTCGCCCTCCAGCACGACCAGGGCCCCTGTGTCGAGTGCTACGGCTCCGGCGCGGCCCGCACCAACATCGACCTGACCAGTCACGCGGCCGCCACCTCCTGGCCCCGCTTCGCCCTGCGGGCCCAGGAGACCGGCTATGTGGCCACGCACGCGCTGCCGCTGCGGCTGCGCAGCCGGATCGTCGGGGCGCTGAACCTCTTCCAGACGACGCCCCGGCGGCTCGGCGACGACGACGTGGCCCTCGCCCAGGCGCTCGCGGACGTGGCGACCATCGCGATCCTCCAACAGCGCACGCTGGAGCAGTCGCACGTCGAGAACAGCCAGCTGGAGAACGCGCTCACCAGCCGCATCCTCATAGAGCAGGTCAAGGGCGTGCTGGCGGAGCGGTGGGGCACCTCGGTGGACGACGCGTTCGCCGCGTTCCGCACGTACGCGCGCTCCCGCCATCTGCGGCTGTCGGAGCTGGCCGGGCGGATCGTCGCGGGCTCCTTCGACACGTCGACGATTCCCGCCCCCACCGTGGAACAAGCCGCGCGGCTAGGGCCTGTCCGGTGGGTCAGGTCGGGACGCCCGCGTCGAGCGCGGACAGGTCCGAAGCCGCCCGAGCACACATTTTCCGCCACCGCACACCAGTGTCCGAAAACCTGCACACCTCATGCGCAGACCGGTCACCGCCGCACACCCACGTCCACAGGTCCGCACAGGATTCGGGGCTTTTGGTGAGGGAGTGTCCGAGTTGCCGCGGACAGGGCCATGGGCAAAGGGAATTCATCAGGTGAAGCTCGTGAAGAAGATGCCACCGAACCATGAACGCCCCTGCACGCATCGGTAATTGATGACCCGAAAAACCCCTGATCAGAGGCGGTGCGATTGGCTGTGCACGGCGTCGGCGTGCTTTGATCCTGCCCCATGCGGAGCCCCCCTGACGGGCCATCTCCGCACGGAAATCCCCCCACGCCATTCCCCCCAACACGAAGGGCAGTTTCCTCATGAACAACACCCCCCAGGTCGAGACCCGCGAGATCTCCGACGCCGACCTCGACAACGTGTCCGGCGGCCTCGTCGGCACCGCGCTCGGCAACGTGACCGGCACCGCCGACTCGCTCCTCCCGGTCTCGGGCATCGTGGGCTCGGTCACGGGTCTGGTCCAGTCGGCCACCGGTGTGAACACCGGCGTCGTCACCGGCCTGGCGTCCGGCCTCGTCGCCGGTCTCTGAGACTGCGCGTGAGCCCCGGAACCCGCTCGGTTCCGGGGCTCCCCCGCATCCGTTCCAGGAAAAGCCAGGTAAGGCCGGGCAAGGTCAGCCAGGCCAGGTGAGGGCAGAGCACCCGTGCAATTTCGTCAACAGGCCCTTTCCAAGCTCCAGTCACCGGAGGAACTCGACCTGCCGGTGCGTTTCGCGCGCCCGCAGGGGCGGCTCGTCCTCGCCGTCACCGTGGCCGTCATGGCCGCCGCCTGCCTCTGGGCGGTGACCGGTTCGGTCTCCTCCACCCTCAGCGCGCCCGGCATCCTCACCCACGCCCAGGGCAGTTACGTCCTGCAGAGCCCCGTGGCCGGGCAGGTCACCGGTGTGCTCGCCAAGGAGGGCCAGACCCTCCCCGCCGGAGCCCCGCTCCTCAAGGTCCGCACCGAGCACGGCGACCGGGTCGTCCGCGCGATCGCGGCGGGCCGGCTGACCACACTCAGGGCCGCCATCGGCGCGGTCGTCGCCACCGGCGCGGACGTGGCGAGCGTCGAGCGGACCGACGGCGCCGACGACCCCCTGATGGCGATGCTGTACGTGCCCGGCGCCGGTGGCGCCTCCGTCCGGGTCGGCGCGTCCGTCGACCTCACCGTCCAGTCCGTGCCCAGCGGGCAGTACGGAGTGCTGCGCGGCAGGGTGGCGGCCGTCGGCCGGAGCCCCCAGACGAGCGAGCGGATCGCCGCCTTCCTCGGCGACGCCCAGCTCGGCGAGCAGTTCTCGCAGCACGGCAGGCCGGTCGCGGTCCTGGTGGAGCTCGACCGCTCGGCCGCCTCGAAGTCGGGCTACCGCTGGTCCACGGCCCAGGGCCCTCCGTACGCGGTCGACTCCATGACCTTGGCCACCGGCTCCGTCCACCTGGCCGACCAGCGTCCCCTCGATTGGCTCCTCCCGTGACCGCACCCCCCGCCTCCTCCGCGCCCCCGCAGCTCCCGCCCCCCGGCCGCGGCCGGCACCGCCCCGAGAGCGCCCCCGCGGGCAGGCGCCGGGCGCGGCCGACGCCGAAGGCGAAGCGGGCGAGGACCGTGCGCAGCCCCACCGTCCTCCAGATGGAGGCCCTGGAGTGCGGCGCCGCCTCGCTGGCGATGGTGCTCGCCCACTACGGCCGCCATGTGCCGCTGGAAGAGCTGCGCATCGCGTGCGGCGTCTCGCGCGACGGCTCGCGCGCCAGCAACGTGCTGAAGGCCGCCCGCAGTTACGGGCTGACGGCCAAGGGCATGCAGATGGAACCCGCCGCGCTCGGGGAGGTGCGCGCGCCCGCCATCCTGTTCTGGGAGTTCAACCACTACGTCGTCTACGACGGCACGGGGCGCCGCTTCGGACGGCGCGGCGTGTACATCAACGACCCCGACAAGGGCCGCCGGTTCGTGCCTTCCGAGGACTTCGACACCAGCTTCACCGGTGTCGTCCTGGTCCTCGAACCCGGCGACGGATTCCGGCGCGGCGGCCGCAGGCCCGGGGTGCTGGGCGCGCTGCCCGCGCGGCTGCGCGGCACCACCGGCACGATGCTGGTCGCGCTCCTCGCCAGTCTGCTGCTCGTGGCGGTCGGGGCGACACTGCCCGCGCTGAGCCGTACGTACATCGACTCGTTCCTGATCGGTGATCAGACCTCGCTGCTGGGCGTGCTGTTCGCCGCCATGGGCGTCATGGTGGCGCTCACCGCCGCGCTGACCTGGCTCCAGCAGGCCAATCTGCTGCGCGGGCGCGTCATCTCGTCGACGCTCGGCGGCGCCCGGTTCTTCCGGCACCTGCTGCGGCTGCCGGTGACCTTCTTCGCCCAGCGCAGCCCCGCCGACCTCGTCCAGCGGCTCCAGTCCAACGACGCGGTCGCCGAGACGCTGGCCCGCGACCTCACCGCGGCGGGCGTCGACGGCGTCGTGGTGCTGCTCTACGCCTTCCTGCTGTGGACCTACGACCCGCAGCTCACCGTCATCGGGGTGGGTATCGCGCTGCTCAACGTGGTCGCGATGCGCGTGGTGGTACGCCTGCGGGCGACCCGTACGCAGAAGCTGCGGGCCGACAGCGCCCGGCTGACCAACACCTCGTACACCGGGCTCCAGTTGATCGAGACGATGAAGGCGACCGGCGGCGAGGACGGGTACTTCCGCCGCTGGGCCGGGCAGCACGCCACCACGCTGGAGGAGCAGCAGCGCCTCGGGGTGCCGAGCGCGTGGCTGGGGGTCGTCGCCCCGCTGCTCGCCACGCTCAACAGCGCGCTGATCCTGTGGATCGGCGGGCTGCGGGCGGTGGAGGGGCACCTCTCGATCGGGCTGCTCGTCGCCTTCCAGGCGCTGGTGACCCGCTTCACCGCGCCGGTCACCCGGCTCAACTCGGTGGCGGGCCGGATCCAGGACTTCGCGGCCGACGTGGCCCGGCTCAAGGACGTGGAGAACTTCCCGGTGGACGCGCTGTACACACGCGACGAGCCGGAGCACAGCACCCGCAGGCTCAAGGGCCATGTGACGCTCGACGACATCACCTTCGGTTACAGCCCGCTGGACGCGCCGCTGCTCACCGGCTTCTCGCTGTCCGTCGGGCCGGGGCAGCAGGTGGCGCTCGTCGGCGGCTCCGGCAGCGGCAAGTCGACGGTCTCCCGGCTCGTCTCGGGGCTCTACGCCCCCTGGGAGGGCACGATCCGCATCGACGGGCAGCGCCTGGAGGACATCCCCCGCAGCGCGCTCGCCGCCTCGGTCTCCTTCGTCGACCAGGACGTCTTCCTCTTCGAGGGGACCGTGCGGGACAACGTGGCGCTGTGGGACCCGTCGGTGACGGACGACGCGGTCGTCGCCGCCCTCCAGGACGCGGCCCTGTACGAGGTCGTCGCCCGCCGCCCGGGCGGCATCCACGGCCGGGTCGAGCAGGACGGCCGCAACTTCTCCGGCGGCCAGCGCCAGCGCCTGGAGATCGCCCGCGCGCTGGTGCGCCGCCCCAGCATCCTGGTCCTCGACGAGGTCACCAGCGCCCTGGACGCGGAGACCGAGCAGATCATCATCGACAACCTGCGCCGGCGCGGCTGCGCCTGCGTCGTGATCGCCCACCGGCTGAGCACGGTCCGCGACAGCGACGAGATCGTGGTCCTGGACCACGGCGCCGTCGTGGAGCGCGGGCGCCACGAGGAGCTGCTCGCGGCGGGCGGGCCGTACGCCGAGCTGGTCAAGGAGCACTGAGGTGACGTCCGTACACGGTCTCGCCGACTCCGGCGCACTCGGGCACGACCCGGTCCTCGCCGCACTCGGCGGCCTCGGCCAGGAGATCGACTGCACCGGTCTGCGCGGCTTCTCCCTGGAGGGGCCGCAGGTGCTGTGGCTCGTCGTGGGCGGCGCCCTCGACCTGTTCGCGGTGGACGCGGCGGCGCAGGGCCACTGGCACTTCCTGGGCCGCCTGGAGCCCGGCACGCTGCTGCTGGGCCCGGTGGAGGGCCCGCAGCACACCCTGATCGGCAGGCCGCTGCGCGCGTGCGTGCTGCGCCGGATCCCACTGCGCGAGCTGTACCGGTCCGCGTACGCGGATTCGATGGCGTACGAGGGCGGCTACGGCAGCAGTTACGACACCGGGGACGCGGCCCTCAGCCTGCTCGAACACGCCTTCTCTCTCGGTGTCGGGCGCGGCCAGCAGGTGCTGTTCGAGGCTCCGCTGGACGGCCGGACGACGGTCGACGAGCCGGTGGCCGACGACGACGTCCTGTGGCTGCCGGTCTCCCCCGGCAGCGTCCAGTACGGCGCCGCGTTCAGCGCCGAGGCGGCCGGGAACCTGCTGGTCGACGGGGCGCTGTGGCAGGGCATGGTCAACCGGCAGCACCGGCTGCTCACCGCCCTGGACCGCTGGATCGAGCGCATGGAGCGCGCGCACGAGGACCGCACGGCGGCCGGCATCAAGGCGGGCGAGGCCGTCCGCGACGAGGCCGACCGGGCCCTGCTGACCTCCATCGGCCGCCCCGGCAGGGCGCCTTCGCGCACGGCGGGGGCGAGCGACGACGCCACCTACGCGGTGTGCTCCCTCGTCGCCCGCGCCGCCGGGATCACCCTCACCGAGCCGTCCAGGAGCGGCGCGGTGAGCGAGCGGATCGACCCCGTCGAGCAGGTGGCGGTCGCCTCCCGGATCCGGAGCCGCCCGGTGCGCCTCGACGGAAGCTGGTGGAGCGAGAACGCCGGTCCCCTGGTGGGCCGCCGGGCGGCGAGCGGAGCGCCGGTGGCGCTGCTGTGGCGGCGCGGCGGGTACGAGGCGGTGAACCCGGCGACCGGGCGGCGCACCCGGGTCGGCGCGGCCAACGCCGAGGAGTTCGAGCAGCGGGCCGTCATGTTCTACCGGCCGCTGCCCGAGACGCCGCTGAGCAAGTGGGGGCTGCTGCGGTTCGGACTGCGCGGCACCCGTGCCGACCTGCGCAACCTGGTCCTCGCCGGGCTGGTCACGGTCGGGCTCGGCGCGCTGGTGCCGCTCGCCACCGGCCAGGTGCTCGGGGAGTACGTGCCCCGGGCCGAGACCGGCCTCATCGCCCAGGTCTCGCTGGCGATCATCGTCAGCGGCATCGTCGCGGCGGCCTTCTCACTGATGCAGAACCTGACCCTGCTGCGGATGGAGGGGCGCATCGAGAGCACGCTTCAACCCGCCGTCTGGGACCGGCTGTTGAGGCTTCCGACGAAGTTCTTCACCGAGCGCTCCACCGGTGAGCTGGCGAGCGCGGCGATGGGGGTGAGCGCGATCCGCCGGGTGCTGTCCGGTCTGACCCCGGTGGTGGTCCAGGCGGGCACCGTCGGCGCGATGAACCTGGTGCTGCTGCTCTGCTTCAGCGTCCCGCTCGCCCTGACCGCGCTCGGGATGCTCGCCGTGATCGCGGCGGTCTTCCTCGCCCTCGGCATCTGGGAGCTGCGCTGGCAGCGCCGCCTGGTCGAGCTCGGCAACAAGCTCAACAACCAGGCCTTCCAGACCCTGCGCGGACTGCCCAAACTGCGGGTCGCGGCGGCGGAGAGCTTCGCGTACGGGGCGTGGGCGCGGGAGTTCGCCCGCAGCCGGGAGCTCCAGCAGCGGGCGGACCGGATCAAGAACCTGACGACGGTGCTCAACGCCGTCTATCTGCCGCTGTGTTCGCTGGTGATGTTCATGCTGCTCGCGGGCCCCGCGCGCGGCTCGCTGTCGGCCGGTGCCTTCCTGACCTTCAACACCTCGGTGACCATGCTGCTGACCTCGGTCACCCAGCTCACCGGGGCGTTCCTGTCGGCCGCCGCCGCGCTGCCGATGTTCGAACAGATCAAGCCGGTGCTCGACGAGGCGCCGGAAGTACGCGGCACCGGCACCCAGCCCGGCGCGCTGTCCGGGGAGATCGAGGCCCGCGGCCTCTCCTTCCGCTACACCGACGACGGTCCGCTCGTCCTGGACGACGTGTCCCTGAAGGTGCGGCCCGGCGAGTTCGTGGCGATCGTCGGCCCCAGCGGCTGCGGCAAGTCGACCCTGCTGAGGCTGCTCATCGGCTTCGACCGCCCGGTCGCGGGCCACGTCCTGTACGACGGGCAGGACCTGGCGGCGCTCGACCGGGCGGCCGTGCGCCGCCAGTGCGGTGTGGTCCTCCAGCACGCCCAGCCGCTCAGCGGGTCGATCCTGGAGTGCATCTGCGGCGCGGAGGCGTTCACCCAGGAAGAGGTGTGGGAGGCGGCCGCGATGGCGGGGCTCGCCGAGGACATCAAGCGCATGCCGATGGGCCTGCACACCATGATCGCCCATGGCGGCGCGGTCTCCGGCGGTCAGCGCCAGCGGCTGATGATCGCCCAGGCGCTCGTCCGGCGCCCCCGGATCCTCTTCTTCGACGAGGCGACCAGCGCGCTCGACAACGAGACCCAGCGCGTCGTCATCGAGAGCACCCGCGCCCTGGACGCCACGCGCGTCGTGATCGCCCACCGGCTCTCCACGGTCCTGGACGCCGACCGCGTGATCGTGATGTCCGAGGGCCGCGTGGTCCAGCAGGGGCCGCCCGCCGAGCTCCTGGCGGACACCGGCGGGCGCCTGCACGAGCTGGTACGACGGCAGTTGCGGTGATCCCCTACCGGCGGTGATGGCTCGTCAGAAACTGGCCTGCGCCCGGACGTCCGCGCGGCCGACGGACTCCAGCTCGTACATCGTGCAGTACAGCCGACGGATGTACTCGATGTCGTGGTCGCGGGCCCGGGCCTCCTTGACGGGATACAGCACCGTCAGCTCGTACGAGCGCTCGCGGTTGATGTCGCCGTCCTTGTCGCGCCACTGGCCGCGCCCCTCCTGGAGGGTGAGGCCGGACGGGAAGCGCGGGGTGATCACATCGGCGACGTACTTCATGAACTCGTCTTCGGTGATCGGCGGTTTGCCGCCGTGGCGGCCCGTGCCGAAGTAGAGGTGGGTGGCGATGTACGGGCTGCCGTGCCCTTCGGTGCTCTGCGCGGTCGCGGCTGCGGGAGCGGCATTCCCGTAGGCGACCTCGGACACCGGTCCCCCGGTGGCGAAGAGGAGCGCGACCGCCACGACGGCGGCGGCCACGGGCGTCGAAATCCGAATGTGCAGCATGCGGGTCCTGTCTGTCGACGGAGGTGGTGGGGGTGATTCCGAGGGGTCAGGGGATCCGGGTCGCGGGGCCGCCGGGCCGCGCGGGCAGCGACTCCAGCAGGAAGGCGCCCGCGTCCCGCAGGTTCGGCGGGGCCCCGGGGCTCGCGAGCAGCCGCACCGCCGTGGCGCCGAGCGTCTCGGTGGTGCGTACGGAGCCGATCCCGGCGGCCCGGGGTGCGACGTCCGCGATCAGCGCCTCCGCCTCACCCCAGGCCCGCGCCCGTACCAGCGCCGACAGCAGCTCCGCGGTGAACAGGTGGCGGTAGGACGGGCCGGGTGCGGTGGCCGCCTCGTGGAGCAGGGGAACGGCCCGGTCCCAGGCGCGCAGCCGGGACAGCACCCAGCCCTCGTGGCCGAGCAGTTCGTTCCGGTCGATCCACCAGGCCCACGGCGGGTCGTTCGGGGAGGCGCCGTCGAGGAAGCGGCTGCGGGCGCGGGAGATCAGGGCCACGGCTTCACGGCTTCCGCCGAGCATGGCGGTCGCGTGCGCCCGCCGGACCAGGACGAGGCTGTCCACCAGGGCGGGCAGGGGCCGGGGCCCGGCCACCCGGGCAGCGGCCTCCAGGGCTGCCTTCGGGCGGCCGGTGTGGGCCTCCAGCATGCTGTGGTTGAGCAGCGTCAGCCGGGCCGTGCCCCGGTCGCCGCAGAGCTCCGCGAGGGCGAGGGACCGCGCGTTCATGCGGCGTGCCCGGCCGTAATGGCCCGCGTCGAAGAGGATCCAGCCGATCACCTCGCTCAACTCGGCGAGGGCGGCGAGCAGATCGCGGTCGCGGTCGCTTTCGCGCAGCCGGGCGGGGTCGGCCGACAGCTGCGGGATGCGGCGCAGCGCCTCGCGCACGGCGGGCACCGCGGCCGTGGCACCGCGCGAGGCGTCGAGGGCGACGAGGCGCTCGATCGCGCGGAGGGCGGCGGGGATCAGAGTGCTGGCGTCCTCCGCGCACGCCTCCTCGGGGAACAGGCCGTTGGGGCCCTCGGGGTTCAGACTGCCGGGTTCCTCCGCGCACGCCTCCTCGGGGAACAGGGCGTTGGGGCCCTCGGGGTTCAGACTGCCGGGTTCCTCCGCGCACGGCTCCTGGGGGGTCAGAGTGCGGAGGCCCTCCGCGCACGCCTCCTCGCGGGCCGACGTGGCCCGGGTCGTTCGTGCGGTCATGAGGTGACCCGGGCCTCGACGCGCGGGGGGCGGCCCTGGGCGAGGGCGGTGAACGAGGAGGCCACCTCGGTCAGCCACTCCACCTCGTCGCAGAAGTCCTCGTACGGCGGACGTGCGGGGATGTCGGACGCGTCGGCCTGCTCGGCGCGCTCCTCGGGCGGACGGCTCAGCACGGCCCGCACCTGGAGCGCCTCGCCGAGGGGCGAGGTGGGGTCCTCGGGCAGGTCGAGGGAGCGGGCCTCGCGCGCGAAGTCCGCGAGGGAGAGCGAGGTGCGCAGGGTGAGCTGGCCGTCGCGGATCTCGATGACGCGCCGGTAGAGGCTGTAGTGCGGATCGCGGGGCGGGATGAGGTCGAGCGGCCAGCACCGCGGCGGGTCGAGCGCGATGTCCGGCGACGCCTGGTACAGCGCCCACCACAGCGGCCGCAGTCGCAGATACGAGCGGTAGCTGCGCAGCCAGCCGAGCGCGCGGGTGATGTGGATCCCCCAGGACGGGATGGTCCAGCCGGTGATCTGGAGCAGGGCCCCGATGCTGCCGCACGACCACTGCACGGGGTCGAGGGCGGATCCGTCGAAGTGCAGCCGGGTGCCGGCGATCTGGATGCCGCGCGTGACGCAGTAGACCAGGATCAGACTCGCGCCGACGGTCACCGTCCGCATACCGACCTTGAGCCATTGCCGGTTGGCCATCTTGGTGAACCGGAGGGAAAGCCGCACGGTCTCGAATTGGCCAATAGCGCAAATCACCAAATAGAACGACATGTACAAGGCGTATTCGCCGTGCTGAATACTGAGCAGGATCGTCGAGGTGGCCGTCTTGGACTTTGTGACGGGGCTGACGGCGATGGACGCGGCCACAAGTACACAGAGCGCGGCGCCGAAGAACATCACCCGGCGCCCGGCCCTGCGCCGGGCCTCTTCGGGCGGGCACGACCAGTACACGAGGACGACCTGCTGGGCCGCGGTGAGCACGACCACCGCCACCTGCACGATGAGCGAGGTGACGTTGGGACGGCCGAAGAGCGCCGAGATGTGCACCCGCAGGGCGTCCAGATCGACCAGGAAGCTGATCCCCGAGCAGAGGAAATAGGTGCACAGCGCCCACAGGGCCGTGTCGTGCTTTCTGCGCAGCAGATCCGGCAGCCGGTACGCGAACGCCGCGAGGCCGCCGATGGCGCAGGTCCACGCCAGCAATCCGTAGACAGTGTTCATCTGTTGTCAGTCATCTGTTGTCAGTCACCCGTTGTAAGCCACTGGTTGTCAGTCAGCGGTTGTCAGTCAGCGGTTGTCAGTTGCCAGTTGTCCGTCACCGGTCGCCCGTCACCCGTTGTCGTTCATCCGCTGTCCGGTTTCCCCACACCGCTCTCGATCCGGGCGACGACCTCCGCGGCCTCGTCCGGGACGCCCCAGGCGGGTTCGAGCCACCGCTTGGTGGCCCTGGCCAGAATCAAAGAGGCCATCGTCTCGGCCTCCTGCTCCTCGTCGTCGCTGTAGCGCGAGCGCATGAGCATGCTCCGGACGGCCCCGGGTTCGACGTCGGTGAACAGCTCTCCCGCGTCACCGCGGTCGAAATTCACGGAGCCGCGGTGCTGGAAGGCGATATGGGCCAGCTCATGGGCGATGATGTGTTCCTTGTGTGACTGCGATGCGGCCTTCTCGTAAGCGATGACATCGAAGTCGTCCATTTTCAGCCAAAGCCCGAAGAGATGACGCTCGGGGAACGGCATCGGAATCAGATGGATCGGCCGTCGGTTCTGGGCGCTGAGATAGCGGTGCAGTTCCTCGATGCCGCAGCCGTGCTCCATGCCCCACTCCGCCAGCAGCGCCTCACAGGTATGACGGACCTTTTTGAGGCGGCGCCTGCGCCGACGGCCCTCCGGTGACGGTAACGCTGAGTCAGGCAACACGGAATTGACCTCACTGATTCAACGAGCCCGTGATTCAGGGCCCCTGATCCCCGCGGACAATGCGGCCATGATGCCATACGCTCAACTCGCGAAAGATTGCCGCGAGTTCCCTTTGGCCGCATGGGGCAGGACCACGCCGGTGCCCCTTTCGTCCGGGTCATGGTGAATGGGTGTGTGCGCACCCGTGAGCGGAACTCCCGTCCCGCCCCGCCGCGCCGCGACGATCTCGGCGGCGATGGACAGCGCGGTCTCCTCCGGCGTACGGGCCCCGAGGTCGAGCCCGATCGGCGAGCGCAGCCGGGCCAGTTCGCGCTCGCTCAGGCCGGTCTCGCGCAGTCTGCGGTCGCGGTCCTCGTGGGTGCGCCGTGAGCCCATCGCGCCGACGTACGCGACGGGCAGCCGCAGGGCGGTCTCCAGGAGCGGGACGTCGAACTTGGCGTCGTGGGTCAGCACGCACAGCACCGTGCGCCCATCGGTCCCGGTGCTCCGCAGATAGCGGTGCGGCCAGTCGACCACCACCTCGTCGGCCTCCGGGAAGCGCTCCCGGGTGGCGAAGACGGGGCGCGCGTCGCAGACGGTCACGTGGTAGCCGAGGAACTTGCCCGTACGCACCAGGGCGGCCGCGAAGTCCACGGCGCCGAAGACGATCAGGCGGGGCGGCGGCACGCTCGACTCGACGAACACCGTGAGCCCGACCGTGAGCCCGTCCGGCGCGCCCACCCCGCAGCGCTCTCCCGTCTGCGCCACGTGGAACTCGCCGGTGCGCCCCGCCTCCAGCAGGGCGCGGGCCTCGGCCGCCGCGGCCCGGTCGAGGCCGGGGAGCCCGCCGAGCCCGCCTTCGTACGATCCGTCGGGGCGTACGAGCAGGGCTCTGCCCAGCCGTCCGACGGGACCCGCCACCACCCGGGCCAGGGCTGCGGCCCCTCCCCCGGCCGCGGCCGCGAGCGCCGCCTCGACCACCGCCCTGTCCGGCGCGTCCGCCCGCACCGGCGCGACGAGCACGTCGACGACCCCGCCACAGGTCAGCCCGACCGCGAAGGCGTCCTCGTCGCTGTAGCCGAACCGTTCGCGCACCGGCTCACCGTCCTGGAGCGCCTGCACGCACAGGTCGTAGACCGCCGCCTCCACACAGCCGCCGGAGACCGAGCCGACGGCGGTGCCGTGGCCGTCCACGGCGAGCGCGGCGCCCGGGCCACGCGGCGCGCTGCCGCCCACGGCCACCACGGTGGCCACGGCGAAGTCCCGGCCCTCCCGCGCCCACCGGTCCAGCTCCCCGGCGATGTCAAGCACCGCGGCTCCCGTCCGGCCCGGCCCCGGTCCCGGGCTCTGCCCCTGTCCCCGCCAGCAGGACGCGGTCCGGGCGGATCGGGAGGTCGCGGTGGCGTACGCCCGTCGCGTGCCAGACGGCATTGGCGACCGCCGCCGCGGCCCCCACGATCCCGATCTCCCCGATGCCCTTGATGCCGACCGGGTCGTCCACGTCCGGGTCGTCGACCCAGTCCGCCTCGATCCGCGGCACATCGGCGTGCGCGGCGAAGTGGTAGGCCGCGAGGTCCGGCCCCACATGCGCGCCCGAGGCCCGGTCGCGGACCGCCTCCTCGTGCAGCGCCATGGAGATGCCCCAGGTCATGCCGCCGATGAACTGGCCGCGTGCGGTGAGTGGGTTGACGATCCGCCCCGCCGCGAAGATGCCGAGCATGCGCCGCACCCGGATCTCGCCGGTGGCGGGGTCCACGGCGACCTCCGCGAACTGCGCCCCGTACGAGTGCCGCTCCTTCGGGGGCAGCGCGGCGATCGCGGCGGAGGTGTCCGAGCGTGCCGTGAGGCCCTCGGGCGGGATGCCGGCGCCGAGTGCCAGCTGTTCGCGCAGATCGGCCGCCGCGGCCGTGATCGCCCAGGCCCAGGAGCGGGTGCCCGTCGAGCCGCCGGCGATCATCGCGGGGCCGAAGTCGCTGTCCCCGATGCGCACATGGACGCGGCCGGGCTCGACCTCCAGCGCGTCCGCCGCGATCAGGGTCAGCGCGGTGCGCGCGCCCGTCCCGATGTCGGCCGCGGAGATCCTCACGGTGAACGTGCCGTCCGCCTGCGCCGTCACGGCCGCGGTGGAGGGGGCGGCGCCCGCCGGGAAGGTGGCCGCCGCCGTGCCGGTCCCCAGCAGCCAGCGCCCTTCGCGGCGCACTCCCGGTCGCGGGTCGCGCTCCGCCCAGCCGAACCTGCGGGCGCCCTCCTCGAAGCAGGCGAGCACCTTGCGGCCCGCGAACGGCAGCCCGGAGACGGGCCCGACGGACGGTTCGTTGCGGGCCCGCAGCGCGATGGGGTCGATGCCGCACCGCTCGGCGAGCTCGTCGAACGCGGACTCCACGGCGAACGAGCCGGGGGCCTCGCCCGGCGCGCGCATCCAGGTCGGGGTCGGCACGTCCAGCCGGACGAGCCGGTTGGCGGTGCGGTGCGCGTCGGCGTCGTACATCACCCGGCCGAACGCGGCGCTCTGCTCGACGAACTCGCGGACGGTCGAGGTGAGGTTCTGCGCCTCGTGCCCGAAGGCGCGCAGCCGTCCGTCGGCGTCGGCGCCGAGCCTGACCCGGTGGGCGGTGGGGCTGCGGTAGCCGACCAGCGAGAACATCTGACGGCGCGTCAGAACGACGCGGACCGGGCGGTGCAGCACGGTCGCCGCCATCGCGGCGGCCACCTGGTGGGGGCGGACGCCCTTGGAGCCGAAGCCGCCGCCGATGTGCTCGGAGAGCACCCGTACCGAGGCCGGGTCGAGGGAGAAGAGCCTGGCGAGCTCGTCCGCCACCCACTTGCTGCCCTGGTTGGAGTCGAAGACCTCCAGTCGGCCGCCGTCCCAGCGGACCGTCGCCGCGTGCGGCTCCATGGGGTTGTGGTGCTCCTCCGGCGTGCTGTACCGGGCGTCCACGACAACGGCGGACGCCGCGAGTTCGCCCTCCAGGTCCCCCTTGTCCGTTTCCATGGTCTCGCGCGGCTCCGGGATATAGGTGCCGGGACGGTCCGGGGCGAACTCGATGTCGTGCGGCTCCACTTCGTACCGTACGGCCAGCGCCTCCGCCGCCTCCCGGGCCTGTTCGGAGGTCTCGGCGACGACCAGCGCCACCGGCCAGCCCGCGCACGGCACCCGGTCGTCCTGGAAGAGCGCGACGATCGGGTCGGGCCGCCCGAGGAGGCCCTGGTAGTCGGCGTCGACGCGCGGGGCGTTGCCGTGGTGCAGCACGGCGAGAACGCCCGGCATGGCCAGGACCGGGCCGGTCTCCACCGAGAGGACGCGGCCGCGCGCGACGGTGGACACCACCAGCCAGCCGTGGGCGAGGTCGGCGAAGGGGATCTCCCCGGCGTAGCGGGCCGCGCCGGTGACCTTGTCGCGGCCCTCCACGCGGGTGTGGGCGGTGCCGACGGCGCCGGTGACCCGGGGGGATCCGGTGGTCGTGGTCATCGGACGGCCTCCTCGGCGAGTTCGGTGAGCACGGCCACCACGAGATTGCGCATCAGCGTCACCTTGTATCCGTTGTGGGGCAGCGGCTCGGCGGCCGCGAGCTCCGCGTCGGCCGCGGCGGCGAAGGCGTCGGCGCTCACCGGTCCCCCGGTCAGCGCCCGCTCGGCGGCGCGGGCTCGCCACGGCCGGGAGGCCACCGCCCCGAAGGCCAGGCGCACTTCGTGGACGACACCGTCACGCACCTCCAGGGCGGCGGCGATCGAGCCGATGGCGAAGGCGTACGAGGCGCGCTCGCGCACCTTGCGGTAGCTCGAGAGGGCGGCGACCGGCGCGGGCGGCAGCGTCACCGCGGTGATCAGCGCGCCCGGCGGCAGCGCGGTCTCGCGGTGCGGGGTGTCGCCGACCGGCCGGTAGAACGCGTCGAGCGGCAACTCGCCCGGCCCGTCCGCCGTTTCGTACGAGACGACCGCGTCGAAGGCCGCGAGCGCCACCCCCATGTCCGAGGGGTGAACGGCCACGCAGTGCGCGGAGGCGCCGAGGACGGCGTGGTTGTGGTGCTCGCCCTCGACGGCGGCGCAGCCGCTGCCGGGGACGCGCTTGTTGCAGGGGGCGGCGAGGTCGGTGAAGTAGCCGCAGCGGGTGCGCTGGAGGAGGTTGCCGCCGACCGTGGCCATGTTGCGCAGCTGGCCCGAGGCGCCGGCCAGCACCGCCTGCGCCAACGCCGGGTAGCGGCGGCGTACTTCGGGGTGGGCGGCGAGGTCGCTGTTGGTGACGGTCGCGCCGATGCGCAGTCCGCCGTCGCCGGTCGTCTCGATCCGGTCGAGGGGCAGTTCGGTCACGTCGACGAGGAGCGCGGGCCGTTCCACGCCGGACTTCATCAGGTCGACGAGGTTGGTGCCGCCGCCGAGGAAGCGCGCCTCGGGGTCGGAGCCGAGCAGCGCGACCGCGCCGGAGACGTCGACGGCGCGCCGGTAGCCGAACTCCCTCATGCCGCCGCCTCCGTACCGGCCGACCGGCCCTGGGTCTCCTCGGCGGCCCGGGCCACCGCTTCGACGATCGACACATAGGCGCCGCAGCGGCACAGGTTGCCGCTCATGCGCTCGCGGATCTCCTCGGCGGTCAGTCGCGGCACCCCCGCCTCCGGCCGTACGTCGGCGGTCACGGCGCTCGGCCAGCCCGCCGCGTGTTCCTCGATCACGGCGAGGGCCGAACAGATCTGCCCCGGTGTGCAGTAGCCGCACTGATAGCCGTCGAGGTCGAGGAAGGCCTGCTGTACCGGGTGGAGGCGCTCGCCGTCCGCCACGCCCTCGATGGTGGTGATCTCGCGCCCCTCGGCGGCCACCGCGAGCTGGAGGCAGGAGACGGCACGGCGCCCGTCGATCAGTACGGTGCACGCCCCGCACTGCCCCTGGTCGCACCCTTTCTTCGTACCGGTCAGATCGAGGCGCTCGCGCAGGGCGTCGAGCAGGGTGGTGCGGTGGTCGACGGGCAGCGTGTACTTCTCGCCGTTGATGTTCAGGGTGATGGCGCTGGACGTCGATGAGGTCATGAGCAGCCTTCTCTCGCGTGGTTGATGCGAAGCGCCGTCCATCGGGAACCTGCGGCGCGCGCGGCGGAGAGAGGCCGGCCAGGCATGCGCCGGCCGTCCACACCGGCCGTGGCTGCCGCTATGGTGGACCTAAACGGACAGTTGTCCGTTAGCTTCGAACTTAACGGACAGCTGTCCGCTTTCACAAGACCCGAATCCGCCGGGATCATCCACCGGCCGGTGCCCGCGCCTGCGGAAGGAGGACGAGTGCAGCAGAAGAAGGACGCGCCGTTGCGCTCGGACGCGCAGCGGAACCGCGAGCGCATCCTGGAGGTGGCGCTCGCCGAGTTCACCCGCTCCGCCGACGCCCCGCTCAGCGCGATCGCCAAGAAGGCGGGGGTCGGGCAGGGGACGTTCTACCGCCACTTCCCCAACCGCGAGGCCCTGGTCCTGGAGGTCTACCGGTACGAGGTACAGCAGGTCGCCGACACCGCGGCCCAGCTCCTCGCCACCCGCGCCCCGGACCGCGCCCTGCGCGAGTGGATGGACCGCCTCGCCCAGTACGCGATGGCCAAGGCGGGGCTGGCCGAAGCGATGCGCAAGGCCACGGCCCGGGGCACCCTCGCCGGGCTCGGCCACGGGCCGGTGACCGCGGCCGTCACGCTGCTCCTGAACGCGAACGACGAGGCCGGCACCATCCGCCCGGGCGTGACCCCCGACGACTTCGTCCTCGCCATCGCCGGTCTCTGGCAGATCGACCCGCACGGCGACTGGCAGTCCCGCGCGGGCCGCCTCCTCGACCTCGTCATGGACGGGCTGCGGGCGGGGGCACCGGGGCGCCCCCAAGCGCGCTAGGACCAGGTCCTATCCGAGGAAACTCAGCCGCACCTGCCGGTCCGGGTTGTCCTTGTTCGTGTCGACCAGGCACACCGACTGCCAGGTCCCCAGCTCCAGCCGCCCCGCGACCACCGGCAGCGTCGCGTGCGGGGGCACCAGGGCGGGCAGGACGTGGTCGCGGCCGTGGCCGGGGCTGCCGTGGCGGTGCTGCCAGCGGTCGTCGGCCGGAAGGAGCGTGTGCAGGGCGGCCAACAGGTCGTCGTCGCTACCCGCGCCGGTCTCGATGACCGCGATCCCGGCCGTCGCGTGGGGGACGAAGATGTTGAGGAGGCCGTCGCCGCCGCCGGCCGCCTCGTGGAGGAAGCGCTCGCACTCCCGGGTCAGATCGGTGACGGTCTCGGACGTTCCGGTGCTGAGACGCAGGACGCGCGTCGTGAAGACGGACATGGCCCCCATCCTCGCGCCCCTCCGCCAAGACCGCGCGCCCGTCCAGCGAGACGGCGTCGACCGGGTCCGGGAGGGGAGTCGGCAGGGCCCCTCCGGGAAGATCCACGCACCCCCCTTGGTTGGTAGAACCGTGAACGACTTCGGGGCACGGAACGTGGACGTGGTGGTCATCGGCGCCGGACAGGCGGGTCTGTCCGGCGCCTACCATCTGCGCCGGGCGGGGTTCGAGCCGGACCGCGACTTCGTGGTGCTCGACCACGCTCCCCGGCCGGGCGGCGCCTGGCAGTTCCGCTGGCCCTCGCTGACGTACGGCAAGGTGCACGGAATGCACGCACTGCCGGGTATGGAGCTGACCGGCGCGGACCCGGCCCGGCCCTCCTCGGAGGTGATCGCGGGGTACTTCGGCGACTACGAGGACGCCTTCGGGCTGCGGGTGCACCGGCCCGTCGAGGTGAGCGCCGTACGGGAGGACGAGGGCGGGCGGCTGCGCGTCGAGACGTCCGAGGGCGTGTACGCCACCCGGGCGCTGATCAACGCCACCGGCACCTGGGACCGGCCGTTCTGGCCCCGCTACCCGGGTCAGGAGACGTTCCGGGGACGCCAGCTGCACACCGCCAACTACCCCGGGCCCGAGGAGTTCGCGGGCCGGCGGGTGGTGGTGGTCGGCGGTGGTGCCTCGGGCACCCAGCATCTGATGGAGATCGCGGACTACGCGGCCGCCACGACCTGGGTGACCCGGCGCCCGCCCGTCTTCCGGGAGGGCCCGTTCACCGAGGAGTGGGGGCGGGCCGCGGTCGCCATGGTCGAGGAGCGCGTACGCCAGGGGCTGGCGCCGAGGAGCGTGGTGTCGGTGACCGGGCTGCCGGTGAACGAGGCGATCCTGGCGGCCCGCGAGAAGGGGGTCCTGGACCGGCTGCCGATGTTCGACCGGATCACGCCGACCGGCGTGACCTGGGACGACGGGCGGACCGTGGAGGCCGATGTGATCCTCTGGGCGACCGGGTTCCGGCCGGTGATCGACCATCTGTCACCGCTGAGGCTGCGCGCCCCGGGCGGCGGCATCCAGCTCGACGGCACCCGGGCGGTGCGCGACGAGCGCGTGCATCTGGTCGGCTACGGCCCGTCCGCGTCCACGATCGGCGCGAACCGGGCGGGGCGGGCGGCGGTGCGGGAGATCAGGAAGCTGCTCGACGCCTCGGTGAAAGTTCGCTGACGCCCTGCCGGGTGAGGCGGGTCCGGGTCCGGAGCTGGGCGTGGCCGCCGTCATACGGGCCTGGTATCCCGGCAGGCCCGGTCAGGAGGCGACCGGTGCCAGCCGGGCGTCGCGGCGCACCAGCGCGGCGTACTTGCCGTCCTGGTCGAGCAGTTGCTCGTGCGTTCCGCGCTCGGCTATCCGGCCGCCGTCCAGGACCACGATCTGGTCGGCGTCGCGGACGGTGGAGAGCCGGTGCGCGATGGTGATGGTGGTGCGGCCCGCCGAGAGTGCGTCGATGGCCTGCTGTACGGCGTGTTCGGTACGGGTGTCCAGCGCGCTGGTCGCCTCGTCGAGGATGAGGACGGGCGGGTCGCGCAGGATCGTGCGGGCGATGGCGAGCCGCTGCTTCTCGCCGCCGGAGAAGCGGTAGCCGCGCTCGCCGACCACCGTGTCGTAGCCGTCGGGCAGGGACGCGATGTGGTCGTGGATCTGGGCCGTGCGGGCGGCCGCCTCCAGCTCCTCCTCGGTGGCGTCGGGCTTGGCGAAGCGCAGGTTGTCGGCGACGGAGGCGTGGAAGAGGTAGGTCTCCTGGGAGACCACGCCGACCGCGCGCGCGAGGGTGTCGAAGTCCAGGTCGCGCACGTCCACGCCGTCGAGCGTGACGCGCCCGCCCGTCACGTCGTACAGCCGTGGCACCAGATAGCTGAGGGTGGACTTCCCGGAGCCGGTGGGGCCGACGACGGCGAGGCTTGCGCCGGCCGGGACGGTCACGTCGACCCCGCTGAGCGTCGGGCCGCTCTTCTCGTCGTAACTGAAGTCGACCGACTCGAAGCGGATCTCGCCGCGGGCCTTCTCCAGGCGGACCGGGTTCTCGGACTCGGTGATGTCGACCGGGAGGTCGAGGTATTCGAAGATGCGCTGGAAGAGGGCGAGCGAGGTCTGCATCTGCACTCCAGTGGAGAGCAGGCTCACCGCGGGCCGGAACAGGCCCTGCTGGAGCGAGACGAACGCGACGAGCGTGCCGATGGAGATCGTCGGGCCGCCGGCCCGCAGGGCGAGGCCCGCGGCCCAGTAGATGACGGCGGGCATGGCGGCCATGACGATGCCTATGGTCGACATCCGCCACCGCCCGGCCATGCTGGAGCGCACTTCGAGGTCGACCAGGCGCTCGGACTCGGCCGCGAAGGACTTGGTCAGCGAGTCGGCGCGGCCCATGGTGCGGCCGAGCAGGATGCCGCTGACCGACAGCGACTCGGTGACCTCGGCGGCCATCGCGGCCATCTGCTTCTGGCGCTGGGTCGTGATCTTCTTGCGCTCGCGCCCGACCTTGCGGCTGATCCAGACGAAGACCGGCAGCAGGAGCAGCGAGACGGCGGTCAGCCGCCAGTCGAGGGCCAGCATGGCGACGACGGTGGCGACGACGGCGGTGAGGTTGGAGACGAGCGAGGTGGCGGTGGAGGTGACGGTCGCCTGCATGCCGCCGATGTCGTTGGCGATGCGGGACTGGACCTCGCCGGTCCGCGTCCGGGTGAAGAAGGCGAGCGGCATCCGCTGGAGTTGGGCGTAGACACCGGTGCGCAGGTCGTGCATGACGCGCTGGCCGACGGTCGTCGAGATCAGCGTCTGCAGGACGCCGAAGACGCCGGTGACGACGGCGGTCGCGAGCATGCCGAGGGCGAGCAGGCTGAGCAGCCCGGTGCGGCCCTGCGGGATGGCGACGTCCAGGATCTCGCGCAGCAGGAACGGCGAGGCGACCGAGACGAGTGAGGACGCGGCGACCAGCAGACCGACGATCGCCAGCCGGCCGCGGTAGGGGCGGAAGAGCCGCAGGATGCGCCGCGTCTGGGCGGGCGGCTGCTCGCGGTCACGGGGCGGGGGCGTCCAGGAGGATTCCTCGGGGTGCATGGGCTCCTTCGTAGGGGTGAGACGGCAGGACGGCGCCACGGGCCCGCTCGGGCCACCGCGACGACACCACTGACAAGACTTGTGGAGCATAGCTCACTGTTACCTATACTCACAATGAACAAGGTCCTGATATTGTTCCCGTATGAGCACCACCGACGCCGACGGCGTGCTGGCCGAGCAGTTGCTCCGGCTCACCCGCAGACTGCACCGCATCCAGAAGCAGCACCTGGAGCCGGTCGGCATCACCCCCGCCCAGTCCCGGCTGCTGCGCACGGTCGCGCACTACGACAGCCCGCCCCGCATGGCCGATCTCGCCGCCCGTCTGGAGGTGGTCCCGCGCGCCGTGACCACCCTGGTCGACGGGCTGGAGGAGAGTGGCAACGTGCGCCGGGTCCCCGACCCCACCAACCGCCGTGTGGTGCGCATCGAGCTCACCGACGCCGGCCGGGCGACGCTGCGTTCGCTGCGCGGCGCGCGCCGGGGGGCGGCGGAGGAGATCCTGGCGCCCCTGACCACCGACCAGCGCGAGGTGCTCGGCGGTCTGCTGTCCGCTCTGGTCGACGGAGTGCCGGAGCGCGTCTGCTGAGGGGATCCGCCGCATGCCGCTCCTGGAGCCGAAGCCGCAAGCCCTGCGCCCCTCCGGGCGGCGCACCGCGTCCGTGGACCGCGTCCCGGGCCGGCTCGCGGGCGGCACCCCGGAGCCGCTGCGCGGCGACCTGACCGCGCTGCTCGGCGCCGCCAAAGTGCTGTGGAAGGTCTCCGACCTGGTGCGGTACGCCTCGGACGCCAGCCCGTACCGCTTCGTCCCGCAGGTCGTGGTGGTCGCCCAGGACATCGACGACATCTCGGCCGTCCTGTCGTACGCGCACGGCAAGGGCCGCGAGGTCGTCTTCCGGGCGGCCGGGACCAGTCTCAACGGCCAGGCGCAGGGCGAGGACATCCTGGTGGACGTGCGCCGCCACTGGGCCGGTGTCGAACTCCTGGACGGCGGCGCCCGCGTCCGGGTGCGGCCCGGCACCACGGTCGCGCGCGTGAACGCGGCGCTCGCCCGGCACGGCCGCGTCCTCGGCCCCGACCCGGCCAGCGCGCTCGCCTGCACGATCGGCGGGGTCGTCGCCAACAACGCCTCCGGGATGACGGCGGGCACGACCCGCAACTCGTACCGGACGGTCGCCTCGCTCACCGTCGTCCTGGCGAGCGGCACCGTGGTCGACACCGGCGACCCGCGCGCCGACCAGGACCTGGCGCACGCCGAACCCCGCCTGTGCGCGGGGCTGCTGGCGCTCAAGGCGGAGATCGAGGCGGACCCGGAGCTCGCCGCCCGGATCCGCGCCAAGTACGCGATCAAGAACACCAACGGCTACCGGCTCGACGCGTTCCTCGACGGCTCGACGCCGGTGGAGATCCTGCGCGGGCTGATGGTCGGCTCCGAGGGCACCTTCGGCTTCATCTCCGAAGTCGTCTTCGACACGCTGCCGCTGGAGCGCCACCTCAGCACGGCACTGCTCTTCTTCCCCACGCTCCCGGCCGCCGCGGCGGCGGTGCCGCCCTTCAACGAGGCCGGGGCGCGCGCCGTGGAGCTGATCGACGGCAACACCCTGCGCGCCTCGGTGAGCGTGGCGGGCGTCCCCGCGGACTGGGCCGCGCTGCCCAGGCGGACGGCCGCGCTGCTGGTGGAGTTCCGCGCGCCCGACGAGGCGGGCCGCGAGGCGTACGAGGAGGCCGCGGCCCGGGTGCTCGCCGGGCTCGACCTGGTGGCGCCGGTCGCCTCGGTGACCAACGCGTTCACCCGGGACGCGGAGGCGATCGCCGGGTACTGGAAGGCCCGCAAGGCGTTCGTGACGGCGGTCGGCGGCTCCCGCCCGGCCGGGACGACCCTGATCACCGAGGACTTCGCGGTGCCGCCGCCACGGCTCGCCGAGGCCTGCGAGGCGCTCCTCGCGCTCCAGGAGGCCCATGGCTTCGACGCGGCCGTCGCGGGCCACGCGGCCCACGGCAACCTCCACTTCCTGCTGGCGTTCGACGCGGCCGACCCGTCCGACGTCGAGCGGTACGCGGCGTTCATGGACGACTTCTGCCGCCTCACCGTGGAGCGCTTCGACGGCTCGCTGAAGGCCGAGCACGCCACCGGCCGCAACATCGCGCCCTTCCTGGAGCTGGAGTGGGGGCCAGGGGCCACCGAGCTGATGTGGCGGACCAAGCAGGTCATCGACCCGGACGGGGTGCTCGCGCCGAGGATCGTCCTCGACCGCGACCCGCGCGCCCATCTGCGCGGCCTCAAGACCATCCCGAAGGTGGAGCGGGTCGCGGACCCGTGCATCGAGTGCGGCTTCTGCGAGCCGACCTGCCCCAGCCGCGACCTGACGACCACGCCCCGCCAACGGATCGTGCTGCGGCGGGAGATGATGCGCCAGAGCAACGGCTCACCGGTCCAGGAAGCGCTGCTCGAGGCGTACGGATACGACGCCGTGGACACCTGCGCGGGCGACTCGACCTGTGCGCTCGACTGCCCGGTGGGCATCGACACCGGCGCGCTGATGAAGGGCTTCCGCCATCTGCGGCACAGCCCGCGCGAGGAGCGGGCCGTCGCCCTCACCGCCCGTAACTTCATGGCCGTCGAGGCCTCGGCCCGCCTCGCGGTGGGGGCCGCCCGCGCCATCGGGGACCGGCTCGGCGACCGTGCCCTCGCGCGCGTGACGGGCCTCGCCCGCAAGGCGGTGCGCCCCGATCTGCTGCCCGAGTGGCTGCCGGAGATCCCGGGCGCCGCCCCCGTCCTGCCCCGTACGCGACGGGTGGGCGCGAACGCGGTGTACTACCCGGCGTGCGTCAACCGGATCTTCGGGGAGCCCCAGCGCCACCGGGGCCCGTCGCTTCCGCGGGCCGTGGTGGCTCTCGCCACGCGCGCGGGGAAGCCGGTGTGGATCCCCGAGGACGTCGCCGGCACCTGCTGCGCCACCATCTGGCACTCGAAGGGGTACGAGCTGGGCAACGCCGTGATGGCCAACCGGATCGTCGAGGCCGCCTGGGGGTGGACGGCCGGCGGCACGCTTCCGCTGGTGGTCGACGCCTCCTCCTGCGCCCTGGGCATCGCGCACGAGGTGGTCCCGTATCTCAGCGCGGACAACCGGGAGTTGCACGCCGCGCTGACCGTCGTCGACTCGGTGGTGTGGGCCGCCGAGGAGCTGCTGCCGCACCTGACGGTGGTGCGCCGGGCGCGGTCGGCCGTGCTCCATCCGACCTGCTCCACGCGGCATTTGGGCGACGAGACGCAGCTGCGCGCCGTCGCCGGGGCCTGCGCGGAGGAGGTCGTGGTGCCGGACGACGCGGGGTGCTGCGCCTTCGCGGGCGACCGGGGGATGCTCCACCAGGAGCTCACCCGCGCGGCGACCGCGCGGGAGGCCGCCGAGGTGACGAGCCGTCACTTCGATACCCATCTCTCCGCGAACCGGATGTGCGAGATCGGCATGGAGCGGGCGACCGGCCACCCTTATGTCTCCGTCCTGCTGGAGCTGGAGCGGGCGACCCGGCCCGGCCCGGAGTATCTGCGGCGCACCTGACCCGTACAACTCACTGACGAACCGTCAACGACCGGTTCCGCGCCCCCGCACCGCGCCTCCCACGACCCGGGCGTATCCGGACGTACCGTGACGTGGTGCAGCGGTGTACCTCCCCGGGGCGGCCCCGAGCGTCGACAGGCCCCCTTGCGCGGCAGCAGCCCCAACAACCATGGTCCTTACCGAGGTTCGTGTAACGCCGCGCAGAAATCAGCTCCCTCTCTTTCCAGGAGACTCGATGAACGACGCAGCTCCGCAGAACCACGACATCAGCCGACGTTCCGTCCTGGGGGCCGCGGGTGCCGCGGGCGCCGGGATCGGTATCGGCGCCCTGGGCACGGGCAGCGCCTCCGCCGCCGAGCGGCCCGAGGGAGCCGGACAGGGCCCGGCCGGGGCCCAGGAGGCGCCCGCGCCGAAGCGGCAGGGCCGGACCATGATCGGGGTGCCGTTCCAGCGGCGCTCCACGGTCCGGGTGGGCCTGATCGGCCTCGGCAACCGCGGCGGGAGCATGATCGACCTCTACCTCGCCGTCCCCGGGGTGCGGGTGGTGGCCCTCTGCGACCCGGTGAAGGCCAAGGCGGAGAGCGCCGCCGCCAAGGTGACCGCGGCGGGCCAGCCCGCGCCCGCCGTCTACCTCAACGGCGACCACGACTACGAACAGCTCCTGGGGCGCGGCGACATCGACTTCGTCCACATCGCCACGCCCTGGGACACCCACTTCGACATCACCAAGGCGGCTCTGCTCCACGGCGTGCACGCGGGCGTGGAGTGCCCGGCCTCGATGCGCCTGGACCAGCTGTGGGAGCTGGTCGACCTCTCCGAGCGCACCAGACGCCACTGCATGCAGCTGGAGAACTGCTGTTACGGCAGGAACGAGATGCGGGTGCTGCGGATGGCGCACGCGGGCAAGTTCGGCGAACTGCTGCACGGCGCGGGCGCGTACATCCACGATCTGCGCGGCCTGATGTTCGACCCGAAGTACTACGAGGGGCCCTGGCGGCGCCTGTGGCACACCCGGCTGCTCGGCGACCTCTACCCCACCCACGGCTTCGGCCCGGTCGCCAACTACATGGACGTCAACCGCGGCGACCGCGTGGTGTCCATCGTCAGCGTCGGCACGCCCGCGCTCGGCCTCGCCGAGTACCGCGCGGCCCACATGCCCGAGGGCGACCCGAGCTTCAAGGAGTCGTACATCGAGAGCGACCGGGCGATCAGTCTGGTGCAGACCGCCAAGGGCCGGGTGATCCGCCTTGAGCACGACGTGTCGACGCCGCACCCCTACAGCCGGATCAACAGCCTCGGCGGCACCAAGGGTCTCTTCGAGGACTACCCGGAGCGGATCTACCTCGAGCCGGACCAGCACGACGACAACTGGGGCGACTTCTCGAAGTACGCGGAGTGGGACCACTGGCTCTGGAAGGAGCACGCCAACCCGCCCGGCGGGCACGGCGGCATGGACTACATGCTGGTGTTCCGGCTGATGCAGTGCATGCGCCTCGGGCTCGTCCCCGACTTCGACGTGTACGACGCGGCCACCTGGTCGGCGCCGGTGCCGCTGAGCCACCTCTCGCGCAAGGCGAACGGCGCGCCCCAGCACATCCCCGACTTCACCCGCGGCGAGTGGCACAAGCCCCGCCCCGGCATGGACTCCGAGAAGCCGGCGGAGGCCTGAGACCGCGGGGCCCGTGCTTGGCGGCGAGCACGGGCCCCGCACCCGCCGTCAGCAGCGCCGCAGGTCCTCGGTGAGGGTGCCCTGGGCGGTCTTGAGGCTGCGGTCGTAGCAGCCGTCGGAGCCGTACAGGCGGTAGCGCTCGGCGGAGGTGCCGGTCGCGTGGCGCTGATCGCGCGGGACGTTCAGCGTCCAGGAGGCGTCACCCCGGTAGGTGTCGTCCAGGTACGAGAACGAGGTGGCCCGGCCGCCGCGCAGGGTGGCGGTGTCCGCGAGGTCCCCGAGGGTGATCACGGTCCGCAGCCGGTTGTCCGCGCCGATGGTGGTGGTGCCGTCCATCGTGTACGTACGGTGCACGCGCGCGGTGACGGCCGGGCCGCGCCCGTCCGTGGTGACCGCGCTGTCGTCGCTCCAACTCCCCTTCAGGGCGTCGGTGTTCTCGCCCTCGGTCCAGCGGTGGACCGTGTCGGCGGTGACGCCGCGGGCGACCGTGGTGGTGACCCGGCCGTGCGAGGTGTTCAGATAGCCCGCCGTGGTCAGCCGGTGGTTCGCCTTGGCGTCGAGGCGCGGTTCGGTTCCGGGCGTATAGGTGGTGGAGTCGGCGGGCGCGCTCTCGTCGTGGCGGGTGAGCGCCCCGGTGACGACCTCGCTGCCCCGGTCCTGCCAGACCAGGACGTTGACCGGCGTCGACCAGCCGGACTGCCCCTCGGGGACCCCGGCGACGGACACCTCGACGCGGTGCGCGCGGCCGTCGTTGAGCAGCGCCGCGTACGGCGTCAGGTCGTACTCGATCGGCCGTACGTCGAAGGCGTGGGGCGCCGGGACGACGTACCAGAGGAACGGGTTGGACCAGCCGCCGGTCCACACGTTCGGGAACGGCGAGGCGATTCCGGCGAGCTGCCCGTCGACCTTGATCCGCACCTCTCGGTTGGGGCCCGCGGCCGCCTTGCAGGAGTAGGGCGCCGGGTCCGGCACCGCGAGGTACCAGAACTCCTCGCAGCCGCCGCCCGAGCCGGTCGCGTACACCTCGGCGACGATCCGCTCGGAGTTGCGCGGCGTCGTCAGCGCGGTCCCGTCCAGCGGCAGCACCTTGTCCGGTGCGGCGGCGGGCTTCACCCGGCCCTCGGCCGCGTAGAACGTCAGCGTGACCTTGACGTCGATCACGCCGGTGTACGTCTCGTCGACGACGTTGCCGATGAGCATCTCGACGGGCTGCGCGGAGCGGAAGGTGTCGCTGTAGCGGGTGACGTCCTTCTCCACGTTCCAGGCGATGCCGTCCGGCGAGGGCTCGGGGGTCGACGTCCGCAGCACCTCGACGCCACCGACGTGCAGATAGCCGAGGCGGTCGTACTGCCTGCCCTTGACGTTGCCGTCGAGCCGCAGCACCACCTTGCTCCACCGGTCGCCGCACCCCTTGGGCGGCGCGTAACTCCCCTTGTACGGCGTGAAGTCGCGGAACTGCGCCTGCGCCAGGGTCACTTGGCAGCTGCGGGCGTGCGGGACGGCGACCGGCGGCGCGGCGGTGACCGGGTCGTGCCAGTCGGTGCCGAACTCGGCGGGGGGCTCAGCCGGTTGTGCGGCCACGGCGGCCGGGCCCGTGCCGAGCAGCGCCCCGGCCGCGAGCACCACTCCGCCGATCATGGACATGATCCTCTGTGGTCTCATGGGTCAGGAGTGAAGCGTGCGCGCGCCCCGCGCGCCAGGGGCTGACCGGCGGTCTTGGCGTGTTCCGGCCGCCCGGGCGGAAAAATCAATTGCCCCGGGCCCCGCGAAAAGGCGAACCTTGCACGGTTTGAACCACTCTTCCCGAACCAGTCTCCCGAACCGCTCCTTCCGATCCTTGGGACGTCATGCAGATTCGCGATCTTCCTTATACGGATCCAGGCGAACCGGACGTCCGCTCGGGTCCCCGCTTCCTGCTGTGGCTGGGCATGGCCCAGCTCGGCGGACAGCTCAAATCGCTGGCCTGGGGCCTGCTGCACCAGTGCGGCCTCGCCGGGCTGCCGCTCGGCGTGGGCGTCGCCGTCCAGGCCGTGATCGACCGCTCCGGGACGCGGCTCGCACTCGCGGGCGGCCTCATCGCGCTGCTGGGCGCGGCCATCGCCCTCGGCGAAACCATGCTGCACCGCACCGCGGTGACCAACTGGATCACGGCCGCCGCGCGCGTGCAGCAACTGCTCGCGCGCAAGACCGCCGAGCTCGGCTCGGCGCTGACGCGCCGGGTCGCGGCGGGCGAGGTCGTCGCGGTCTCCACCGGTGACGTCGAGAAGATCGGCTGGTTCGTGGAGGCGCTGTCGCGGTTCGCGGCGGCGGCCGCCACACTGGTGATCATCTGCGTCGGTCTGGTGCTGTACCAGCCGGCGCTCGGCGTCGTGGTCGCCATCGGCGTTCCCGTACTGGCCCTGGCCGTCCTGCCGTTGCTGCCGCCCGCCACCCGGCGGGCCGACACCCAGCGCGAGAAGGCGGGCCGGGCGACCGAGCTGGCCTCGGACACGGTGGCCGGGCTGCGGGTGCTGCGCGGCATCGGCGGTGAGGAGCTCTTCCTCGGCCGCTACCGCGAGGCCTCCCAGGAGGTCCGCAGGGCCGCCGTGCGCAGCGCGCGCATGTGGTCGCTGATCTCGGCCGTCCAGGTGCTGCTGCCGGGGCTCCTGCTGATCGCGGTGGTCTGGTACGGGGCGACGCTGGCCCGCGACGGCAGGATCCAGGTCGGTGAACTGGTCACCGTCTACAGCGCGGTGACGCTGATGCTGTACCCGCTGCGCCACTTCGAGGAGATCGCCATGGCGTACTCCTTCTCCCGGCCCTCCGCCAAGCGCACCGCCCGCGTGCTGGCGCTTCAGCGGGCCACGGACCCGTCCGGGACGGACACGGGGGTGCCGTCCCGGACGCCGTCGGCACAGCCGCCGGCAGAGCCCTCCCGGCTCGCCGCCGAGGGGCTGTCCGGCGACCTGTACGACCCGGCGACCGGGCTGCTCGCGCCCGAGGGCCGGTTCACGGCCGTCGTGTGCGGCGACCCGGACGCGGCCGGACGGCTCGCCGAACGCCTGGGCGGGCACGCCGCCGAGGCCGACGACCTGCCGTCCGCCCTGCTCGGCGGGGTCGCGCTCGACGGGCTGCCGCTGCACGCGGCACGGACCGCCGTCCTGGTCCAGGACAAGGACCCGGTGCTGCTCTCCGGCACGCTCCACGAGCTCCTGGACGTGCCCTCGTCCGGGAGGGTCGCGCCCGGCGAGGCGCTGGCGGCGGCGCACTGCGACGACGTGCTCGCCGCGCTGGCCCAGGCGTCGGTGGACGCCGACGGCGACCCGATGCGCACCCGGATCACCGAGCGCGGCCGGTCGCTCTCCGGCGGCCAGCGCCAACGCCTCGCCCTGGCCCGGTCGTTGGTGACCGACCCGGAGGTGCTCGTCCTGGACGAGCCGACCTCGGCGGTCGACTCGCACACCGAGTCCCGGGTCGCGGGCGGCATCAAGCGGCTGCGCGCGGGCCGTACGACGGTCGTGTTCTCATCGTCGCCGCTGCTGCTCGACCTGGCGGACCGGGTCGTCCTCGTGCACGACGGCGAGGTCGTCTCGGTCGGGGTGCACCGCGAACTGCTGCACACCGACACCCGCTACCGGGCGGTGGTCACCCGCGAGACGGACGACGAGACGAAAGCACTGGAGAAGTGGGAGGAGACGGCATGATCGGCGTGGCACCACCCGAGTACGACCCGGCGGCCCCGCAGTCGGCCACCACCCTGCCCGTCGGCACCCCGGCGACCGTCCGGGCGTACGTGACCGAGCTGATGCGGCGTCACCGCAAGGCCTTCACGCTGCTCGTCGGCGTCAACGCCGTCGCCGTGATCGCCTCGATGGTCGGCCCGTACCTGCTCGGCGGCCTCGTCGAGGACCTGTCGAACGACGCGCGTGACCTCCATCTGGGGCGCACGGTCGCGCTGTTCGCGGTCGCGCTGATCGTGCAGGCCGTGTTCGTGCGGCTCGTACGGCTGCGCGGCGGGATGCTCGGCGAGGAGATGCTGGCCGATCTGCGCGAGGACTTCCTGGTGCGGTCGGTGGGGCTGCCGCCGGGCGTGCTGGAGCGCGCGGGCACCGGCGATCTGCTCTCCCGGATCACCACGGACATCGACCGGCTGTCCAACGCGATGCGCGAGGCCGTGCCGCAGCTGGCCATCGGCCTGGTGTGGGCGCTGCTGCTCGTCGGCGCGCTCGGCGTCACCGCGCCGGCGCTGGCGCTCGCGGTGCTGCTCGCGGTGCCGCTCCTGGTCGCCGGGTGCCGCTGGTACTTCAAGCGGGCGCCCTCGGCGTACCGCTCGGAGACGGCCGGGTACGCGGCGGTCGCGGCCGTGCTCGCCGAGACCGTGGACGCGGGCCGGACCGTCGAGGCGCACCGCCTGGGCGAGCGCCGGATCGCGCTGTCCGAGCAGCGCATCACCGAGTGGACGGCCTGGGAGCGGTACACGCTGTGGCTGCGGTCGGTGCTCTTCCCGGTCATCAGCGTCACACATATGACGATCATGCTCGCGGTGCTGATGATCGGCGGCACGTTCGTCCTCCACGACTGGCTCACGGTCGGGCAGCTGACGACGGGCGCGCTGCTGGCCCAGATGCTCGTCGAGCCGGTCGGGCTCATCCTGCGCTGGTACGACGAGCTCCAGGAGGCCCAGGTCTCGCTGGGCCGGCTCGTGGGCGTGCGGGACATCGAGCCTGACGCGGGCGACACCGAGGTGCGCCCGGAGGGCCGGGACGTCGAGGCGGACGAGGTGCGCTTCGGCTACCGCGAGGGTGTGGACGTACTGCACCAGGTGTCCCTGTCGGTGGCGCCGGGCACCCGGCTGGCGCTGGTGGGCCCGTCCGGCGCGGGCAAGTCCACGCTCGGGCGGCTGCTCGCGGGCATCTACGCCCCGCGCGAGGGCCGGGTCACGCTCGGCGCGGCCGAGCTGTCGCGGATGCCCGCCGAGCGGCTGCGCGAGCACGTGGCGCTGGTCAACCAGGAGCACCACGTGTTCGTGGGCTCTCTGCGGGACAACCTGCTGCTGGCCCGGCAGGGCGCTTCGGACGCCGAGCTGTGGGCGGCGCTGGGCGCGGTCGGCGCGGACGGCTGGGCGCGGGCGTTCGACGAGGGGCTCGACACCGAGGTCGGCTCGGGCGGGCTCTCGCTCACCCCGGCCCAGGCCCAGCAGATCGCGCTGGCCCGGCTGGTCCTCGCGGACCCGCACACGCTGGTCCTGGACGAGGCGACCTCGCTCCTCGACCCGCGCGCGGCGCGCCACCTGGAGCGCTCGCTGGCCCGGGTGCTGGACGGCCGTACGGTCGTGGCGATCGCGCACCGGCTGCACACCGCGCACGACGCGGACGTGATCGCGGTGGTCGAGGACGGCCGCATCAGCGAGCTGGGCAGCCATGACGCGCTGGTCGAGGCGGACGGGGCGTACGCGGCGCTGTGGCGGTCCTGGCACGGGTGAGGCTCTGTCGAGGGTGACGGTCAGTCCGGGGACGGGGGCGGGGCCCCCGGACCGGCCTCCCCCCGGGGCAGCCACTTCTCGATCATGATCAGCAGCGCGTCGGTGTCGACCGGCTTGGTCAGATACGCCGAGGCGCCCGCCTCGATGCTGCGCTCGCGGTCGCCCGCCATCGCCTTGGCGGTGAGGGCGATGACCGGCAACGCCTCGTAGCCCGGCATCCGCCGGATCCACGCCATCGTCTCGTTGCCGTCCATCCCGGGCATCATCACGTCCATCAGGACGAGCGCGATCCCGGCGTCGCGTTCCAGCAGTTCGATCGCCTCCTGGCCGCTCTCCGCGTACCAGACGGTCAGCCCGTTCTGTTCGAGGACCAAGGTCAGGGCGAAGACGTTGCGTACGTCGTCGTCGACGACCAGGATGCGCTCGCCCTCGAACCTGCCGGTGAACGACGGGAGCAGGGCAGGAGTCTCTTCCGGCGGCGGCTCGAAGTCGTCCAGTGGCCCGGCCACCACCGGCCCCCTGGGCAGGTCGAGGGTGAACGTCGAGCCCCGGCCGACCTCGCTCTCGCAGCGGATCTCACCACCGAGCAGCCCGGCGATCTCGCGGCTGATGGACAGACCGAGCCCCGCACCGCCGCCGCAGGTCTCGTCCTCGCCGATCTCGAACACGGCCAGCACATCACTGCCGCGCTCCAGCGGCATCGTCAGAATCTGCCCCATGCGGTCGCCCCGCCGCCCTCGCTGCCGTACGAGCGCGGCGCATCCCTCCCGGAACGCGGGAGCCGCCGCGATGACGGGTCCCATCGTCGGCCACGGCGGGCCGCGGGCGCAGGCGGTTCGGCCAAACCCACCCTCCGCGGGAGGCTCAGATGAAGTTGAGCGCCCCCGCCGCCCCGGCCCCGCCGAGCACCATGAACGCGGGCATCAGCACCTTCAGCTCGACCCAGCTCCCGGCCCGGAACCGCATCGCCTTGGGCGGGCCCACCGGGTACCAGCGCTTGCGGCCCAGCGGGATCGGCCACAGGATCGGGCAGCCGGAGACTGTCAGCGCGTCCCCGATGTCGTGGACCAGGGCGCCGAGCACGATCGGCAGGCCCAGCCACAGGTACTCCTGCCCGGAGCCGGCGAAGAGCCAGTCCGAGCCGTTGCCCGGCTTGTCCAGGACCCCGGCCATGATCCAGGCGCCGGCCGCGCCCAGCAGCCACACCAGGACGTCGCTGGACATCCGGGCGGCCCGCCACAGCAGGCCCTCCACGGCGAGCACGACATGGACGAAGAGGATGCCGAGCACCGCCCAGCGGCCGCCGAACACGGCCGCGGCCGAGGCGCCCGCCCCGATCAGGACGGCCCACAGCCAGGTGTGGGTGAGCGTGCGGTGGCCGCCGTTGCGGCGCGGGTCGCCGGGGCCCCGGGTCGCCTTGTAGACGGCGTGCGAGAGGTCGTCGACGATGCCGCACAGGATCCGGGAGACCGGTCCGAAGGCGCGCGAGATGGTCGCGGACTTGTGGTCGAGGTCGGGCGCGAGCGCCGCCCCGGCGCTGATCAGGGCGCCGACGACGAGCACCGGCCAGGGCATGGCGTGCCCCGCGGCCGCGGCCGCGGCCCCCACCCCCAGCCAGGCAGCCGCTCCTGACAGAGAGTGCGCAGGTCCCATCATGACCGTGCCCCGCCCCATTTCCTGTTGTCCTGTGGCCCAGTTGACGACGCAGCCTATCGCTCATGATCTTGTCGCCCTCCTCCGGTTCCCGGTCCGGGGGTGAAGCCAGGCAAGATGGGGGCGTGACCCTTATCGATCAGCTGCCGCCGAGTGCCGACCCCGATGCCCTTTTCGAGGCCTTCTCCACCTGGGCCGAGGAGCGGGGCATTTCCCTGTACCCGGCCCAGGAGGAGGCGCTGATCGAGGTGGTGTCGGGCGCGAACGTGATCCTCTCCACCCCGACCGGCTCCGGAAAGAGCCTGGTGGCGGCGGGTGCGCACTTCGCGGCGCTGGCCCGGGACGAGGTCACGTTCTACACCGCGCCGATCAAGGCGCTGGTCTCGGAGAAGTTCTTCGACCTCTGCAAGCTCTTCGGCACCGAGAACGTCGGCATGCTGACCGGCGACGCGTCCGTGAACGCCGACGCCCCGGTCATCTGCTGCACCGCCGAGGTCCTCGCCTCCATCGCGCTGCGCGACGGCAAGCACGCCGACATCGGCCAGGTCGTGATGGACGAGTTCCACTTCTACGCCGAGGCGGACCGCGGCTGGGCCTGGCAGATCCCGATCCTGGAACTGCCCCAGGCGCAGTTCGTCCTGATGTCGGCCACCCTCGGCGACGTCTCGATGTTCGAGAAGGACCTGACCCGGCGCACCGGCCGGGAGACCGCGGTGGTCCGCTCGGCGACCCGCCCGGTGCCGCTCTCGTACGAGTACGTCACCACGCCCATCACGGAGACGCTGACCGAGCTCCTGGAGACCAGGCAGTCGCCGGTCTACATCGTGCACTTCACCCAGGCGCAGGCGGTCGAGCGGGCGCAGTCGCTGATGAGCATCAACATGTGCTCGCGCGAGGAGAAGGACGCGATCGCGGAGCTGATCGGCAACTTCCGCTTCACCACCAAGTTCGGCCAGAACCTCTCCCGTTACGTGCGCCACGGCATCGGTGTGCACCACGCGGGCATGCTGCCCAAGTACCGCCGCCTGGTGGAGAAGCTGGCGCAGGCGGGCCTGCTGAAGGTGATCTGCGGTACGGACACACTGGGCGTCGGCGTCAACGTACCGATCCGCACCGTGCTGTTCACCGCGCTCACCAAGTACGACGGCAACCGGGTCCGCACCCTGCGCGCCCGCGAGTTCCACCAGATCGCGGGCCGGGCCGGGCGGGCCGGGTTCGACACCGCCGGGTTCGTGGTCGCCCAGGCGCCCGAGCACGTCATCGAGAACGAGAAGGCGCTCGCCAAGGCGGGCGACGACCCCAAGAAGCGCCGCAAGGTGGTCCGCAAGAAGGCCCCCGAGGGCTTCGTCGCCTGGTCGGACTCCACCTTCGAGAAGCTGATCGCCGCCGAGCCCGAGCCGCTGACCTCGCGCTTCCGCGTCACCAACATCATGCTGCTCTCGGTGATCGCCCGGCCGGGCAACGCCTTCGAGGCGATGCGCCGCCTCCTGGAGGACAACCACGAGCCGCGCAAGGCGCAGCTGCGGCACATCCGCCGCGCCATCGCCATCTACCGCTCGCTGCTCGACGGCGGTGTGGTGGAGCAGCTGGACAAGCCCGACGCCGAGGGCCGCACCATCCGGCTCACCGTCGACCTCCAGCAGGACTTCGCCCTCAACCAGCCGCTGTCCACGTTCGCGCTCGCGGCCTTCGACCTGCTGGACCCCGAGTCGCCCTCGTACGCGCTGGACATGGTCTCGGTCGTCGAGTCCACGCTGGACGACCCGCGCCAGATCCTCGCCGCCATGCAGAACAAGGCGCGCGGCGAGGCCGTCGGGCAGATGAAGGCGGACGGCGTCGAGTACGAGGAGCGCATGGAGCGGCTCCAGGACATCTCGTACCCGAAGCCGCTGGAAGAGCTGCTGTGGCACGCGTACAACGTCTACAAGAAGTCGCACCCGTGGGTCGGCGACCACCCGGTGTCGCCGAAGTCCGTCATCCGTGACATGTACGAACGGGCGCTCACCTTCACGGAGTTCACCTCCTGGTACGAGCTGGCGCGCACCGAGGGCATCGTGCTGCGCTATCTGGCCGGCGCGTACAAGGCGCTCGACCACACCATCCCGGACGATCTGAAGACCGAGGACCTGGAGGACCTGATCGCCTGGCTCGGCGAGATGGTGCGCCAGGTCGACTCCAGCCTCCTCGACGAGTGGGAGCAGCTCGCCAATCCGGAGATCGAGACGGCGGAGCAGGCGCAGGAGAAGGCCGACGAGGTCAAGCCGGTCACCGCGAACGCCCGAGCCTTCCGCGTCCTGGTGCGCAACGCGATGTTCCGCCGGGTGGAGCTGGCCGCGCTCGACAACGTGGACGAGCTGGGCACGATGGACGCCGAGTCGGGCTGGGACGCGGACGCCTGGGGCGAGGCGATGGACAAGTACTGGGACGAGTACGAGGACCTGGGCACCGGTCCGGACGCGCGCGGCCCCAAGCTGCTGTCGATCGAGGAGGACCCGGCGCACGGGCTGTGGCGCGTCCGGCAGACCTTCGCCGACCCGAACGGCGACCATGGCTGGGGCATCAGCGCGGAGGTCGATCTTGCGGCCTCCGACGAAGAGGGCCGCGCGGTGGTGCGCGTCACCGACGTCGGCGAACTCTGACTCCGAGAGGACTGCGACGACATGACCAATCCGGCGGAGAGACTCGTCGATCTGCTCGACCTGGAGCAGATCGAGGTCGACATCTTCCGCGGCCTCAGCCCGCAGGAGTCCCTGCAGCGGGTCTTCGGCGGCCAGGTGGCCGGCCAGGCGCTGGTGGCGGCCGGGCGCACCACGGACGGCGAGCGCCCGGTGCACTCGCTGCACGCCTACTTCCTGCGCCCGGGCCGCCCCGGCGTCCCGATCGTCTACCAGGTCGAGCGGGTGCGCGACGGCCGGTCGTTCACCACCCGCCGGGTCACCGCGGTCCAGCAGGGCCGCACGATCTTCAACCTGACGGCCTCCTTCCACCAGCCGGAGCCGGGCAGCATCGAGCACCAGCTGCCGCCGCGCCTGGACTTCCCGGAGCCGGAGTCGCTGCCGACGGTCACGGACGAGATCCGCGAGCACCTGGGCACGCTGCCGGAGGCCCTGGAGCGGATGGCGCGCCGCCAGCCCTTCGACATCCGGTACGTGGACCGGCTGCGCTGGACGCCGGAGGAGATCAAGGACGCGGACCCGCGCAGCGCGGTGTGGATGCGCGCGGTCGGCCCGCTGGGGGACGACCCGCTGGTGCACACCTGCGCGCTGACGTACGCGTCCGACATGACCCTGCTCGACGCGGTCCGCATCCCGGTGGAGCCGCTGTGGGGCCAGCGGGGCTTCGACATGGCCTCGCTCGACCACGCGATGTGGTTCCACCGCCCGTTCCGGGCCGACGAGTGGTTCCTGTACGACCAGGAGTCGCCCATCGCGACCGGCGGCCGGGGCCTGGCCCGCGGCCGCATCTACGACCGCGACGGCCGGCTGCTGGTGTCGGTGGTCCAGGAGGGCCTGTTCCGCCCGCTGCCGCCCCGAGACTGAGCAGTCCATCGAGCAGTCCCTTGAGCAGTCCATCCCCCTGATCCTCTGTTCCGTCCCCCTGCCCCCTGTTACGAGGAGTTTGTTGATGAGCCTGTACGACATCCCGCTGCGCACGCTGTCCGGCGAGCCCACCTCGCTGGCCGACTACAAGGGCAAGGCGGTGCTGGTCGTGAACGTGGCGTCCAAGTGCGGTCTGACCCCGCAGTACGCCGGTCTGGAGCGCCTCCAGGCGCTGTACGGCGAGCGCGGCTTCACCGTGCTCGGCGTGCCCTGCAACCAGTTCGGCGCCCAGGAGCCCGGCAGCGCGGACGAGATCCAGACGTTCTGCTCGGCGACGTACGGAGTGACGTTCCCGCTCCTGGAGAAGACCGACGTCAACGGCGACAGCCGCCACCCGCTGTACGAGCGCCTCACGGAGGTCGCGGACGCGGAGGGCGAGGCCGGCGACATCCAGTGGAACTTCGAGAAGTTCCTGATCTCCCCCGCCGGCGAGGTGGTCGCCCGGATCCGTCCGCGCACCGAGCCGGAGGCCCCGGAGGTCGTCGCGGCGATCGAGGCGCAGCTGCCGGTCTGAGCCACCGGCGAAACCGGAGAAAACAGTGCGGCTCCGTTCCCGCCACACGGGAACGGAGCCGGTTTCCTGGCCGGTGGAGGTTAGCGGATCGGCATGCCCGAGAGCGTGCGGGCGATGACGAGGCGCTGGATCTCGCTGGTCCCCTCGAAGATCGTGTAGATGGCGGCGTCCCGGTGCATGCGCTCCACCGGGTACTCACGGGTGTAGCCGTTGCCGCCGAGGATCTGGATCGCCTGTGCGGTGACCTTCTTGGCGGTCTCGCTCGCGTACAGCTTGGACATCGAGCCCTCGGCGGAGGTGAAGGGCCTGCCCGCCGTCGCCATCCAGGAGGCGCGCCACACCAGCAGCCGGGCCGCGTCGATCTGCGTCCGCATGTCGGCGAGCTGGAACGCGACGCCCTGGTTGTCGATGATCGGGCGGCCGAACTGCTCGCGGCCCTTGGCGTATTCGAGGGCGTAGTCGTACGCGGCGCGGGCGGTGCCGACCGCCATGGCGCCGACGGCCGGGCGGGAGGCCTCGAAGGTGGCCATGGCGGCGTTCTTCACGCGCTCGCCGCCGCCCGCCCTGGCCTTCTCGCGGGCCCGGGCGAGGCGCTCGTCGAGCTTCTCCTTGCCGCCGAGCAGGCAGTGGCCGGGGACGCGCACGTTCTCCAGGACGACCTCGGCGGTGTGCGAGGCGCGGATGCCGTGCTTCTTGAACTTCTGGCCCTGGGACAGGCCGGGGGTGTTCGGCGGCACGATGAACGAGGCGTGCCCCTTGGAGCCGAGGTCGGCGTCGACGACGGCGACGACCACGTGCACATTGGCGATGCCGCCGTTGGTGGCCCAGGTCTTGGTGCCGTTGAGGACCCACTCGTCCTTGGCCTCGTCGTAGACGGCCCTGGTCCGCATGGAGGCGACGTCCGAGCCCGCGTCCGGCTCGGAGGAGCAGAAGGCGGCGACCTTCACATCGTCCACGTCGCCGTACATCTGCGGTATCCAGGTGCCGATCTGCTCCTCGGTGCCGTTGGCGAGGACGCCGACGGCGGCGAGGCCGGTGCCGACGATCGACAGGGCGATGCCCGCGTCGCCCCAGAACAGCTCCTCCATGGCGACCGGGATGCCGAGACCGGTCGGGTCGAAGAACTGTTGGGCGTAGAAGTCCAGGGAGTAGATTCCGACCTTGGCGGCTTCCTGGATCACCGGCCAGGGGGTCTCCTCGCGCTCGTCCCACTCCGCGGCGGCGGGCCTGATGACGTCCTTCGCGAACCCGTGCAACCAGTCCCTGACCTGCTTCTGGTCGTCGTTGAGTTCCATCGTGAACTCGGCCATGTCCCCTCCACCACTTCCCGTGCCACAGACAAGCGTTACTTGCGGTAACGGCAGTATGTTACTGGCCGGTAGTTCCTGTCAACCGGCGAACGGCCGCTCAGCGCAAGACCTGGCCGGAGTGTTACGTTGCGCAGGCATTCCGGATGGCGGAACACGTCGGCGGAACCACGTAAGACGCAGTACGAGTACGGGCGGGGAGACGAAGCCATGGAGACCACACACCAGGCCGATCAGCAGCGGACGTCGGCCGAGAGCCGTCGGCGGGAACTGCTGGAGGCGGCGGACCGGGTGGTGCTCCGGGACGGCCCCAAGGCGTCGATGAACGCGATCGCCGCGGAGGCGGGGATCACCAAGCCGATCCTGTACCGCCACTTCGGCGACAAGGGCGGGCTGTACCGGGCGCTCGCGCAGCGCCACACGGACGCGCTGCTCGCGGCGCTGCGGGCGGCGCTGGACGCGCCGGCGGAGCGCCGCGAGCGGGTCGAGGCGACGCTTGAGACGTACCTCGTGGCGATCGAGGCGCGACCCCAGGTGTACCGCTTTCTGATGCACCCCGAGGAGACCGGCGGCGGTGAGCAGCCCGGGTTCGACGTGGGCCGCCACTCCGCGCCGCTGCTGCGGCGGATGGGCGAGGAGCTGGGCGTGGTGATCGCCGAGCGGATCGACCTGGGGCCGGGGAGCGAGGCGCTGGCGCGGGTGTGGGGGCACGGGATCGTCGGCATGATGCACGCGGCGGGCGACTGGTGGCTGGGTGAACGCCCGTGCTCCCGCTCGGAGTTGGTGCGGGGCCTGGCGGACCTCCTCTGGGGCCGGCTGGCCGCGGCGGCGGACCGCGCGGGCGGCCCGGGCTTCTAGGCCCCACCCCGCCCCTTCACCTAAACCCTCCGGGGGTGGGTGGGGTGGAGGCCGGTTTCCCGGGGGCTGCGCCCCCGGACCCCGTTGCGGGGCCTGCGGCCCCTGCACCCCGCTTCGCGTTCGGCTGCGGGTCCGTCGTGGCTGGTCGCGCAGTTCCCCGCGCCCCTAAAGGTGCGCCCCGCAGGGGCGCATCCAAGGGGCGCGGGGAACTGCGCGACCAGTTGCGGACGGCCCGCAGACAAAGCACCCGGCCGCCCGCCAGAGGGCTTTCGGGAAGGGATGGGGTGGGGGCTAATCCCCGCCCCATGGCGCCCGCCGCACCGCCCTCCCCAGCCGCGCCTTCCGCCACCCCGTCAGGCGATCCGGATACACCAACCCCTCCAGGTGGTCCATCTCGTGCTGGAGGCACCGCGCGAAGAAGCCGGTGCCGGAGATCCGCACGGGGGCACCCGAGACCGTCGAGCCCTCCACCACCGCCGAGTCGTACCGCTCCGTCCCCGCCTCTAGGCCCGGCAGGGACAGACACCCCTCCGGGCCCCGCAGGACAAGCCCGTCCGCCGACACCAGGCGCGGGTTGACGACGTGTCCGAGGTGGCGGACGTCCTCGTCGTCGGGGCAGTCGTAGACGAACACCCGCAGCCCCACGCCGATCTGATTGGCCGCGAGCCCCACCCCCCGCGCCGCGTACATCGTCGCGAACAGGTCCTCGACCAGCCGGGCCAGGGACGGACCGAAGTCGGTGACGGGCTCGCAGGGGGCGTGCAGGGCCGGGGCGCCGAGGAGAGACATCTCTCGTACGGTGCCGGAACTGCCGGGAATCGGGCGGTGACGCATGGCCGTAAGAGTACGTTCCGGGGGGCTCGCGGCCGCGCCGGTGGTGGCGCGGTTCGGGCCGCTGTCCGGATCTCGATAGGCTGAGGTCCGACCCAGGCGCAAGGAGGATCAAGGACGATGGCAGGCAACGCGGAGCCGCTGTCACCGCGGGCCAAGCTCGCCGTGACGGCGGGCAAGGCCGCTGCGGCGGTGTCGCGCGCGGCGGGGCGGGGCAGTGGATCGGTGATCGGCGGCCGGGTGGCGCTCAAACTGGACCCCGATCTGCTGGGGCGGCTGGCGACCCACCTGGACGTGGTCCTGGTCTCGGCGACGAACGGCAAGACGACGACGACCCGGCTCATCGCCGAGGCGCTGCGGGCCAGCGGCCCGGTGGTGTCCAACGCCCTGGGCGCCAACATGCCCGCGGGCATCACCTCGGCGCTGGCGGGCGGCTCGGACGCCCGCTTCGGCGTGATCGAGGTGGACGAGAAGTATCTGGCGGGGGTGGCCCGGGATGTGACGCCCAAGGCCATCGCCCTGCTCAACCTCTCCCGCGACCAGCTCGACCGGGCCGCCGAGACCCGGATGCTCGCCGAGAAGTGGCGCGAGGGGCTCCAGGGCACCAAGGCGGTGGTGATCGCCAACGCCGACGACCCGCTGGTCGTCTGGGCCGCCTCCTCCTCCCCCAACGTGGTGTGGGTGGCGGCCGGCCAGGAGTGGAAGGACGACGCCTGGTCGTGCCCCGCCTGCGGCGGTGTGATGCAGCGCCCCGGCGACGACTGGTTCTGCGGTGAGTGCGGCTTCCGCCGCCCCGCCCCGAGCTGGGTGCTCAGCGGCGACTACGTCCTGGACCCGCACGGCTCGGCCTGGCCGATCCACCTCCAGCTGCCCGGCCGCGCCAACAAGGCCAACGCCGCCACCTCCGCCGCGGTCGCCGCGGTCTTCGGGGTGCCGCCGCAGGTCGCCCTGGAGCGGATGTACCAGGTGCAGGCGGTCGCGGGCCGCTATGACGTCGTCTCGTTCCAGGGCCGTGAGCTGCGGCTGCTGCTCGCGAAGAACCCGGCGGGCTGGCTCGAAACGTTTTCCCTGATCGACCCGCCGCCCACGCCGGTGATCCTCTCCGTCAACGCCCGCGGCGCCGACGGCACGGACACCTCGTGGCTGTGGGACGTCGACTACACCCGGCTCGCCGGTCACCCGATCTTCGTGATCGGCGACCGCAAGCTCGACCTGGCGGTCCGCCTGGAGGTCGCGAACCTGGACTTCCGGGTCTGCGAGAGCCTGGCGGAGTGCGTACAGCTCGCGCCCCCCGGCCAGATCGAGCTGATCGCCAACTACACCGCCTTCCAGGACGTGCGCCGCACGGTCGGCAACTGAGACCCCCGAAGGAGAAGCGAGCAATGAGCGACAACAGCCTGCGCCTCGTGTGGGTCTACCCCGACCTGCTGAGCACCTACGGCGACCAGGGCAACGCGCTGGTCGTGGAGCGCCGGGCCCGCCAGCGCGGCCTCGACGTGGCCCGCCTCGACGTCCGCAGCGACCAGCCGGTGCCGTCGTCCGGCGACATCTACCTGATCGGCGGCGGTGAGGACCGACCGCAGCGGCTCGCGTCCGAGCGGCTGCGCCGCGACGGCGGCCTCCAGCGCGCCGCCGCCAACGGCGCGATCATCTTCTCGGTCTGCGCCGGGTACCAGATCCTGGGCCATGAGTTCATCAACGACCTCGGTGAGCGCGAGCCCGGCCTCGGCCTCCTCGACGTGGTCTCCACCCGGGGCGAGGGCGAGCGGTGCGTCGGCGACGTGCTGGGCGACATCGACGAGCGGCTCGGCCTGCCGCAGTTGACCGGTTTCGAGAACCACCAGGGCATCACGCACCTGGGCCCCACGGCCCGCCCGTTCGCCCGGGTCCGCCTGGGCAAGGGCAACGGCACCGGCGACGGCACCGAGGGCGCGTACAACGAAACGGTGTTCGGCACGTACATGCACGGTCCCGTGCTCGCGCGGAACCCGCAGATCGCGGACCTGCTCCTGAAGCTGGCCCTCGATGTGAACGCGCTGCCGCCGACCGACGACCGCTGGTACGAGGCGCTGCGCGCCGAGCGCATCGCCTCCGCGACCCAGCCCGCCTGATCCGGTCCCGGCCCCGCGGGATGGCGTTCGTACTTTCGTATGACGTCCATCAGTCGGACGTCTGATTCGGCCCCGCCACCCTGCGCCGGTAGGGTGGCGGGGATCCAACCGGACGACGTGGTCCGGTCGTCGGCCCACGTTGCAAAGGTTTTCCGGGCAATGCGAATTGGTGTACTCACCTCCGGCGGCGACTGCCCCGGCCTGAACGCCGTCATCCGTTCCGTCGTGCACCGCGCGGTGGTGGACCACGGCGACGAGGTCATCGGCTTCCACGACGGCTGGAAGGGTCTCCTGGAGGCCGACTACCGCAAGCTCGACCTGGACGCGGTCGGCGGCATCCTCGCCCTCGGCGGCACGATTCTCGGCTCCTCCCGCGTCCAGCCCGCGCATCTGCGCGACGGCGTCGAGCGCGCCAAGGGCCACGTCGCCGAGCTCGGCCTCGACGCGATCATCCCGATCGGCGGCGAGGGCACGCTCAAGGCCGCCCATCTGCTCTCCGAGGCGGGCCTGCCCATCGTCGGCGTGCCGAAGACCATCGACAACGACATCGCCTCGACCGACGTCACCTTCGGCTTCGACACGGCCGTCGGCGTGGCCACCGAGGCCCTCGACCGCCTCAAGACCACCGCCGAGTCGCACCAGCGCGTGCTGATCGTCGAGGTCATGGGCCGCCACACCGGCTGGATCGCGCTGCACTCCGGCATGGCCGCCGGCGCCCACGCGATCGTCGTGCCGGAGCGCCCCTTCGACATCGACGAGCTGACCGAACTGGTCGGCCGCCGCTTCTCGGCGGGCAAGAAGTTCGCGATCGTGGTCGTCGCCGAGGGCGCCAAGCCGCGCGAGGGCTCGATGCGCTTCGACGAGGGCGGCACCGACATCTACGGCCACGAGCGGTTCGCGGGCGTCGCCAGCCAGCTCTCCGTCGAGCTGGAGCGGCGCCTCGGCAAGGAGGCCCGCGCGGTCATCCTCGGCCACGTCCAGCGCGGCGGCACCCCGACCGCGTACGACCGCGTCCTGGCCACCCGGTTCGGCTGGCACGCGGTGGAGGCGGTGCACCGCCGCGAGTTCGGGATGCTGACCGCGCTGCGCGGCACCGACATCACCATGGTCCCGCTCGCCGAGGCGACGGCGACGCTCAAGACCGTCCCGGCCGAGCGGTACGCCGAGGCGGAGTGCGTGCTGTAGCACTCGCCTTCTTTGTCCCCAATGAGCCGCCCCCGGTCACGACGGTGACCGGGGGCGGCTCTACTCTGGGTGCGGACAACCGGTACGAAATCAGGAGTCAGCGGATGGATCACAGCGGGCACGGCATGGGCATGAACATGGATCTGCCGCCGTTCACGCTGGGGCGCGGCCTGGAGTGGTCCGCGGACCCGTTCTTCCTGATCGGCTGTGTCGCGGGGCTCGGTCTGTACGGCTGGGCGGTGCTGCGGCTGCGCAGGCGCGGCGACTCCTGGCCGGTGAGCCGGATGGTGTTCTGGACCCTCGGTGTGCTGAGTATCGCCCTGGTGATGTGCACCAGGCTCAACGACTACGGCATGGTCATGTTCAGCGTGCACATGGTCCAGCACATGGTCATCAGCATGCTCTCGCCGATCCTGCTGCTGCTTGGCGCGCCGGTGACGCTGACGCTGCGCGCGCTGCCGGTCGCCGGGCGCGGCCGCAAGGGCCCGCGCGAGCTGCTGCTCGCGCTGCTGCACAGCCGCTATCTGAAGGTGGTCACGCATCCCGCGTTCACCATCCCGATGTTCATCGCGAGCCTGTACGCGCTCTACTTCACTCCGCTCTTCGACTTCCTGATGGGCTCGAAGACCGGCCACATCGCGATGATGGTCCACTTCCTCGCGGTCGGCCTGGTCTTCTTCTGGCCGATCATGGGCGTCGACCCGGGCCCGCACCGCCCCGGCTACATCATGCGGATGCTGGAGCTCTTCGCGGGCATGCCCTTCCACGCCTTCTTCGGCATCGCCCTGATGATGGCGACCCAGCCGATGGTCGGCACGTACAAGAACCCGCCCTCCTCGCTCGGCATCGACGCGCTCGCCGACCAGGAGGCGGCCGGCGGCATCGCCTGGGCGTTCAGCGAGATCCCCTCGGTGCTGGTCCTGCTCGCGCTGGTCTTCCAGTGGTACGCGACGGAGAAGCGCGAGGCCAAGCGGCAGGACCGCGCCGCCGACCGGGACGGCGACAAGGAGCTCGCCGCGTACAACGCCTATCTGGCCTCGCTGAACGCACGCGGCCAGTAACTGCCGGTGCGCCGCTCTGGCGCGGCGGGGCCTCGCGGGGCGACCATGGACTCCACGGCAGCGGCCGGGAGGAAGGGGACCCCATGCCCGGCACGACGAAGGCGATGGTGGTGCTCACCGTCGTGGCGCTGGTGATGATCACTGCGTACACGGTGGCGCTCGGCAGCAGCGGCTGGCTCTGGTTCGGCTGGGTGGTCCTCGGCCTGGCGACGGTGGGCATGGCGGCTTCGCGCAGCGCCTGAGCGGCGGCCCGGCGGGCGGGCCGAGTGAGGAGCTGGTGCGTTGCTGTACTACGTGCTCAAGTACGCCCTTCTGGGGCCGCTGCTGAGGCTGCTGTTCCGGCCCAGGATCGAGGGCCTGGAGCACGTTCCGGACGACGGTGCGGCGATCGTCGCGGGCAACCACCTGTCGTTCTCCGACCACTTCCTGATGCCGGTGATGCTCAAGCGCCGCATCACCTTCCTCGCCAAGCAGGAGTACTTCACCGGGCCCGGCCTCAAGGGCCGGCTCACCGCCGCCTTCTTCCGCGCGGTCGGGCAGATCCCCGTGGACCGCTCCGGCAAGGAGGCCGGACAGGCGGCGATCCGCGAGGGTCTGGGGGTGCTGAGCAAGGACGAGCTCCTGGGCATCTACCCGGAGGGCACCCGCTCGCACGACGGACGGCTCTACAAGGGCAAGGTCGGCGTCGCCGTGATGGCGATCCGGGCCGGGGTGCCGGTGATCCCGTGCGCGATGGTCGGCACCTTCGAGATCCAGCCTCCCGGCCAGGTGATGCCGAAGATCCGCCGGGTCACCATCCGCTTCGGCGCACCGCTCGACTTCTCCCGCTACGCCGGCATGGAGAACGAGAAGGCGGTGCTGCGGGCCGCCACCGACGAGCTGATGTACAAGATCCTGGAGCTCTCCGGGCAGGAGTACGTGGACCGGTACGCGGCCGACGTGAAGGCCGAGGAGGCCGGAAAGTTCCCCAGGATCCTCGGCTGACAGCGGATCCGCGCAGGGCGCAACTCCCTGGTCGCGGTGATCACTTGGCCGTAGCGTCCCGTGCATGGGCAAGGGAACAGCGTTCGTCGTAGGGGCCACAGGACAGATCGGGCGGGTCGCGGTGCGCGTGCTCGCCGAGGACGGCTGGGAGGTGCGGGCCGCCTCGCGCGGCGGCGGGAGCGATCCGGGCTGGCCGCAGGGGGTGCGCCCGCTCGCGCTCGACCGGGACGCGGACGGCGAGCTGGCCGCGGCCCTCGGCGACGGCTGCGACGTCCTGGTGGACATGGTGGCGTACGGCGGCGGGCACGCGCGCCAGCTGGCCTCGCTCGCGGACCGGATCGGCTCGGCGGTGGTGATCTCCAGCGGGGCGGTGTACGAGGACGACCGCGGCCGCAGCTTCGACACCCAGGGCGAGCCGGACGGCTCTCCGCACTACCCCGTCCCGATCCCCGAGTCGCTGGCCACGGTCGCGCCGGGCGAGGAGACGTACGGGACGCGCAAGATCCGGCTGGAGCGGGAGCTGCTCACCTCGGCGCTGCCCTCGACGCTGCTGCGGGCGGGCGCGATCCACGGCCCGCACTGCCGGGGCCCGCGCGAACTGTTCTTCGTGAAGCGGGCGTTGGACCGGCGGCCGGTGCGGGTGCTCGCCCACGGCGGGGCGAGCCGGTTCCATCCCGCGCACGTCGCCAACCTCGCCGAGCTGATCAGACTGGCCGCGCTCCGGCCCGGCTCGCGGGTGCTCAACGCGGCCGATCCGCAGGCGCCGACCGTCGCCGAGATCGGCGCGGCCGTCGACGAGGTGCTCGGGGTCCGCAGCGAGACGGTGCTCTTCGAGGGAGCGCCCGAGGAGGGCTCGGTGGGCATCACCCCGTGGAGCGCGCCGCACCCCATCGTCTACGACATGTCGGCGGCCGAGCGGGAGCTGGGCTACCGGCCGGTGACGGGGTACGTGGAGTCGCTGCCCGCCACGGTCGCGTCGATCGCGGACCGGCTCGGGGACCGGGACTGGCGCGAGGCGTTCCCCGGTATGGCCCACTACCCGGACCTGTTCGACTACGCGGCCGAGGACGCCTGGCTGGCCGCGCGCGGCTGACACGCGAAGGGGGCGGCCGCACCCGCGGCCGCCCCCTCCTTCATGCGCGCTCGGCCGTTACGGCTTCGGCGTGGCGTGCGGGGTGCACGTCACATCGGCGCTGTCGACCTTGCCGGAGAGGAAGTAGGCCTCCACCCGGGTGTTGATGCACGGGTTGACCAGGCCGGTCACACCGTGCGAACCCGCGTCCTTCTCGGTGATCAGGCGCGAGCCCTTGAAGCGCTGGTGCAGTGAGACGGCGCCCTGGTACGGCGTGGCCGCGTCCCGGGTGCTCTGGACGATCAGGACCGGCGGCAGCCCCTTGCCCGTCTTGACCTCGACCGGGGTCTGCTGCTTGGTCTGCCAGGTGGCACACGGCAGGTTCATCCAGGCGTTCGCCCAGGTCATGAACGGGTTGGTCTTGTTGAGCCGGGTGTTGTCCCGGTCCCACTTCTTCCAGCTGGTGGGCCACTTGGCGTCGGCGCACTCGACAGCGGTGTACACCGCGTTGCCGTTCTCGGCGCTGATGTTGCCCTTGGTGTCCGACATGTCGGGAGCGGCCGCGTCGACCAGCGCCTTGGTGTCGCCCGCCACGTACTTGCTCAGCGTCTTGGCGACCGGCACCCAGGACGAGTCGTAGTACGGGGCGCTCTGGAAGTAGGCGATGAGCTCGGCCGGGCCGACCACTCCGCCGATGGGGCTCTTCTTGGCCGCGGCGCGCAGCTTCACCCACTGCTGCTCGACCTTGGCCGCCGTGTCGCCGAGGTGGAAGGTGGCGTCGTTCTGGGCGACCCACTTCTCCCAGTCGCTCCAGCGGCCCTGGAAGGCGATGTCCTGGTTCAGGTTGGCCTGGTACCAGATGTTGTCGCGCGCCGGGTCGACGACGCTGTCCACCAGCATGCGGCGCACGTGCGAGGGGAAGAGCGTGCCGTAGACCGCGCCCAGGTAGGTGCCGTAGGAGACGCCCAGGTAGTTGAGCTTCTTCTCACCGAGCGCGGCCCGGATGACGTCCAGGTCGCGGGCGGTGTTCGGGGTGGTCATGAACGGCAGCATCCAGCCGCTGCGCTCGGCGCACCCGTCCGCGTACTCGGCGGCGAGCTTGCGCTGGGCGCGCTTGTCGGCCTCGCTGTCCGGGACCGGGTCGGCCTTCGGCGCCTTGACGAACTCCTGCGGGTCGACACAGGAGATCGGCGTCGAGTGGCCCACGCCGCGCGGGTCGAAGCCCACGAAGTCGTACGCCTTGGCCGTGTTGACCCACAGGGGGTTCTTGCCCGTGACCCGGGTCGGGAAGCGCATGCCGGAGGCGCCGGGGCCACCCGGGTTGTAGACGAGGGCGCCCTGGCGCTCGGCCGGGGTGCCGGTCGAGGCGACGCGGTCGACGGCGAGCTTGATCTGCTGGCCGTACGGGTGGGCGTAGTCGAGCGGAACGCTGACGTAACCGCACTGGATCGGCTTGGCGAAGCCCCAGTCGGCCGGGCAGTCGGTCCAGTCGATGCCCTTCTTGGCGGCCCGCTCAGCGGCGAGCTGCACGCCGCGCGCCTCGGACGTGCCGTGATGACGGCTTTCGGCGGTGGCCGCCGGTGCCGCGATCGCGCCCGCTATGAGCGTGCCCGCGATCAGAGTGCCGGCCGAGCCGAGCACTGCGGTGCGTCTCAAGTGGTTCCTCCCCCTGCTGAAGTGCGCCGCATCGGAGCGGCGCGTTCCATGGTCTCGGGGGATCCTCGCGCCTCGGTGGCCGTCGAGAACAGGTCGTACTGGTGTTTCTTTACCGAACCGATAGGCGGGATACCAAGTCCCGCTGAGCGGTGCGGGCCTCGTCGAGTACGCGCCGCAGCAGCCGGGCGTCCGGCGCGAGGGCGGTGACCAGGAAGGCGGGCCCTGCCAGCGGTGTCAGCACCGCGCTCTCCCCGAGCATCCGCGCCGCGACGGGCTTTTCGGCCAACTCCGGGTCGACCACCAGGAGTTGGCCCACCGCCCGGTGCCCGCCCAGGACCGCCGAACCGTTCCAGCCACCGGGCGCGCCGGGACCGTACGACAGCGACTGGTCGAGGAGCGGACGGCCCGCGCGGTGCACGGTGAGCCGGGTGGCGAGCGTACCGGGCTCCTCGCCGTGGCGCCCGAGGATCTGCTCTTCCCGCAGCACGAGCCGCGCGTCCGCCGCGAGCTCGACGCGGGTCCGCATCCGCAGATCGCTGCCGCGCGCCGAGATCAACTGTTCGGGCAGCCAGTGCAGCTCGCCGCCCGGGCCGACGCTCAGGCGTACGTCGTAGTGCGCGGGCTCGCCGGTCCGGCCGGGCAGGGCGATGGTCGCGGCGGCCGAGCCCACGGTGAGCCGGGCCCCGTCCCGCACCTCGGCCTCGACGGCGATGCGGTCGCCGCCGAGCGGGGCGCTCATCGCCCCGACGACGGTGACACGGTGGTGCGCGCCAGTGGCCCGGGTGCGGCGCAGCGCCAGCGGGCCCTCGCCCGCCAGGACGGGCAAGCCTTCGGGGGTGGCGAGGATCCGGGCGGTGGCGCGCACTCCCGCGCCGAGGGTCAGCCCGTCCATGCGGCGAGCCGCTCCCGTACCCACTCGGCGACCGCGTCCACGCCGTCCTCGGAGCGCAACGACTGGAAGACGACGGGCAGTTCGGCCCGCTGCTCCTTGGCGTCGCGGGCCATCCGCGCCAGGTCCGAGCCGACGTACGGGGCGAGGTCGGTCTTGTTGACCACGAGCAGGTCGGCCGTGGTCACTCCGGGCCCGCCCTTGCGCGGGATGTCGTCGCCGCCCGCCACGTCGATGACGAAGATCTGGGCGTCGACCAGTCCCTTGGAGAAGGTGGCGGTGAGGTTGTCGCCACCGGACTCGACCAGGATCAGATCGAGCGGCCCGACCGCCTCCTCCAGGTCCTCGACCGCTTCGAGGTTGGCGGAGATGTCGTCCCTGATGGCGGTGTGCGGACAGGCACCGGTCTCCACGGCCTGGATGCGCTCGGGCGGCAGTACGGCGTTGCGCAGCAGGAACTCGGCGTCCTCGCGGGTGTAGATGTCGTTGGTGACGACGGCGAGCGAGAACCGCTCCCGCAGAGCCCGGCAGAGCGCGGCGACGGTAGCGGTCTTCCCGGACCCGACGGGCCCCCCGAGCCCGACGCGCAACGCCCGCCGCGTCCCGTCGGGCCGACGCGCGTCGGCGCTTACGGCGGCGGGGCCGCCGGGGTGGGTGTGGTCGAGGTGCATGGTGGGGCTCCTTGTCGGGTTGTCCGTTCGGGGGGCGGTTTGGGATCTGCCCGGTCGGGCGGTTCTTTCCGATCCGCAGCGGCGGCTCAGGTCCGCCCGGTTGGGCGGGGCTTTCAGCCCGTCCGGCGTTTGAGGACGAGCCCGTTCAGGGCGATCGGGGGTCCGGGGGGCGGAGCCCCCGGTTTCGGGAAGGGGCGGGGTGGGGGAGAAAATCCCCCTACGACGCGAACAGCCGCACAGACCAAGCCGCATGCGCCTCAGCCATGACGTCGAGCAGCGGCCCCGACGCGGCCGGCAGCGCGTCGAGCCCCTCGCCCGAGGCCACGACCGCGGCCCGCGCCGCCGCCGCGGCCACCCCGTCCAGCTCCGGCCCCAGCCGTGCCAGCACGCCCGTCGCATCGAACGGATCAAGGCTGAGCAGCCGCACCGCCGCCGTCGCGGGCCCGCTGACCGCCTCGTACACGACGCAGTACGCCGCGTCCTCGGCCCCGAGCCCCGCCGCCCGGGCGGCCAGCCCGAGCACGACGGGCTGGTGCGCCCCGCGCGGCCGGGCCGCGGCGAGCCGGTCCAGCTCGGGGCTGGGCCAGGCGGCCCGCGCGGCCCGCATCATCTGGCGCCCCAGCTTGCGCGCGGTGGCCCGCAGCGCCGGCGACGGCGTGCGCGCGTCGGCGGCCTCGTCCAGGGCCAGCGGGTCGAGGCCGAGCGCGGCCGCGGCGGCGAGCGCGGCCGACACCAGGCCGGCCGTGTGCAACCGTCCCCGGCAGAACTCCGCCAGGGAGGCCGCGTCATGGACCCGGCCCGCCTTGACGGCCGGTTCGACGCCGCCCGAGTGGGCGTGGCCGCCGGCCGGGAAGCGGCCGTCGGCGAGGACGAGCAGGGCGGCTCGGGTCATCAGAGTCGACTCCGCCCGCTCAGAAGAGGAAGTACCGCTGGGCCATGGGCAGTTCGGCGGCGGGCGCGGGCTCGACCGCCTCGCCGTCGATGGTCACCGTGAAGGTGTCCGGGTCGACCCTGACGTCCGGCAGGGCGTCGTTCTCGCGCATGTCCGCCTTGCCCACCCTCCGGGTGTTCCCGATGGCGACGAACTCCTTGTCCAGACCCAGCCGTTCGGGCAGCGAGTCGTCGAGCGCGGACTGCGAGACGAAGTTGACCGAGTTGGCCGCCGGGGCCTTCCCGTACGCGCCGAACATCGGCCGGGGCAGGACCGGCTGGGGCGTCGGGATGGACGCGTTGGCGTCGCCCATCTGCGCGTACGCGATCTGCCCGCCCTTGATGACCAGCTGCGGCTTGACGCCGAAGAACGCGGGCTCCCACAGCACCAGGTCCGCCAGCTTGCCCGGCTCGACCGAGCCGATCTCGCCGTCCAGGCCCTGCGCGACCGCCGGGTTGATGGTGTACTTGGCGACATAGCGGCGCGCCCGGTGGTTGTCGGCGCGCCCGTCGCCCGCGAGCGCTCCCCGGCGCGCCTTCATCACGTGCGCGGTCTGCCACGTACGCAGGATGACCTCGCCGATCCGGCCCATCGCCTGGGAGTCGGAGGAGAGGATCGAGATGGCGCCCAGGTCGTGCAGGATGTCCTCGGCCGCGATGGTCGAAGGCCGGATGCGGGACTCGGCGAACGCCAGGTCCTCCGGCACCGCCGGGTTGAGGTGGTGACAGACCATCAGCATGTCGAGGTGTTCCTCGATGGTGTTGACGGTGTGCGGCCGGGTCGGATTGGTGGAGCTGGGCAGCACGTACGGCTCGGAGACCACGGTGATGATGTCCGGGGCGTGTCCGCCGCCCGCGCCCTCGGTGTGGTACGCGTGGATGGAGCGGCCCGCGATGGCGGCGAGGGTGTCGCCGACGAAGCCGGCCTCGTTCAGCGTGTCGGTGTGGATGGCGAGCTGGGCGCCCGTCTCGTCGCAGACGCTGAGACAGGCGTCGATGACGGCGGGGGTCGCGCCCCAGTCCTCGTGGATCTTGAACCCGAGGGCGCCGCCGCGCAGTTGGGAGTGCATGGCCTCGCGCGACATGGTGTTGCCCTTGCCGAGCAGACCGATGTTGACGGGCGCGTTCTCCAGGGCCGTGAACATCCGGGCCAGATGCCAGGGGCCGGGGGTGACGGTGGTCGCCTTGGTGCCCTCGGCGGGGCCGGTGCCGCCGCCGACGAGGGTGGTGATGCCCGAGGAGAGCGCCTGGTCGATCAGGGTGGGCGAGATGAAGTGGACGTGGGTGTCCACCGCGCCGGCCGTGAGGATCTTCCCGTTGCCCGCGATGATCTCGGTCTCGGGGCCGATGACGAGGTCCGGGTGGACGCCGTCCATGGTGTCGGGGTTGCCCGCCTTGCCGAGCGCGGTGATCCGGCCGTCCCGGATGCCGATGTCGGCCTTGACGATGCCCCAGTGGTCGAGGACGACGACGCCGGTGATCACGGTGTCGGGCGCGCCCTCGGCGCGGGTGGTGCGGGCCTGGCCCATCGACTCGCGGATCACCTTGCCGCCGCCGAACACCGCCTCGTCGCCCGCGCGTCCGGGCCCGCCGCAGCGGTCCTCCTCGATCTCCACGAGCAGATCGGTGTCGGCGAGCCGGATGCGGTCGCCGGTGGTGGGGCCGAACAGGTCGGCGTAGACGGCCCGGTGGAGCTCAGTCATCGAGGGAACCTCCGATCGCGCCGCGCAGCCCGTGGACGATCCGGCGTCCGGTGAGGGGCACGAGCTCCACGTCGACGGGGATGCCCGGCTCGAAGCGCACGGCGGTGCCCGCGGCGATGTTCAGCCGCAGCCCGCGAGCGGCGGCGCGGTCGAAGTCCAGGCCGGGGTTGGCCTCGGCGAAGTGGTAGTGCGAGCCGACCTGGACGGGCCGGTCGGCGGCGTTCAGAACGGTCATCGCGGTGATCTCGCGGCCCTCGTTGAGGGCGACGGGCTCGTCCGCGAACAGGATCTCTCCCGGAATCATGGCGGCGCTCCCCCGTCAGACGATGGGCTCGTGGACGGTGACGAGCTTGGTGCCGTCCGGGAAGGTCGCCTCGACCTGCACGTCGTGGATCATCTCCGGAATGCCCGGCATGACCTCGTCGCGGGAGAGCACCTTGCGGCCGGACGCCATGAGTTCGGCGACGGTCCGGCCGTCGCGGGCGCCTTCCAGGATGTGCGAGGTGATGAGCGCGACGGCCTCGGGGTGATTGAGCTTCACCCCTCGGGCGCGGCGCTTGTCCGCGACGTCCGCGGCCACATGGATGAGCAGTCTCTCCTGCTCGTGCGGCGTCAGTTGCACGCTTCCCACCTCACAGTCGTGCCCGGAACGGGGGAATCCCGCCTCGACGCTGCGGGACCCTAGCCGAGTTCAACACTCTGTTGACCTGGGGTTCCCTGCTCCGCAGCCAGGCATTGCACGTTACGGCGGAAGTTTTTCCGGCTCGTTAACTGACGCTTTGCATATTCATGGCCAATGCATCCATCACGGGTTCCGGCGAACCGGAACCCGTCACTCACCTGCCAGTCGCCCGTCTGTCAGTCGCCCGTCGGCGGCTGCCGGTGCTCGGCGGCGATGCCGAACCGGCGCCGTTCGCCGGGAGCGGACGCGACCTGGCGCACCGACGACACCGAACTGATCACCTGCTCCTCGGCCGGCTCCGCCGCGCCTTCGAGTCGTTCCAGGTCAGCGGCGGAGACCAGGGCCACGAGGGGCTTGCCGTGCCGGGTCACGACGACGCGCTCCCCGCCGTACACCACACGGTTGATCAGCTCGGCGAGCTCAGCTCGGGCTTGCGTCACCGGAATCTCATAGGCCATGCTCCCCATCATAGCCGCCTGTACGTCCTGTACATTTTTTACAGAGGCATCGGCCCGAGACAGACAGAGACCGACGAGACAGACAGAGACATCGGTACGAGAGAAGAGGTTCGTCATGCACGGCATGTCCGCCCGCTACGTCCTGCCCGAGTTCTCCGAGCGCACCGCCACCGGGGTCCGCAGCCTCGATCCGTACTCCAAGCTCCTGGAGGAGCGGATCGTCTTCCTCGGCACGCCGGTCGACGACACCGCGGCCAATGATGTGATGGCCCAGTTCATGCACCTGGAGCACGCCGCCCCCGACCGCGACATCTCGCTGTACATCAACTCCCCCGGCGGCTCGCTCACCGCGATGACGGCGATCTACGACACCATGCGGTACATCACCTGCGACGTGGAGACGGTGTGCATGGGCCAGGCCGCCTCGGCCGCGGCCGTGCTGCTCGCCGCGGGCGCCCCGGGCAAGCGGCTCGCGCTGCCCGGCGCGCGGATCCTGATCCATCAGCCCGCGATCGCCGAACCGATCCAGGGCCAGCCGTCCGACCTGGAGATCTACGCCGATGAACTCCAGCGCGAGCGCGCGCTGTTGACCGATCTGCTGGCCCGGCACACCGGGCAGTCCACCGAGCGGATCAGCGCCGACATCGAGCGGGACACCATCCTCGACGCCGCCGCCGCGGCCCAGTACGGCCTCGTCGACCACGTCATCACCAGCCGCAAGAACTCGGCCGCCGCGCAAGGGAGGTAGAGCCGTGCTGCCCGAACTGCCGCCGCTGCCCGCGCTGACGCGCGCCGAGGGCGAGTTCGTCGACGCGTATCTGGACGCGCTCGACAAGCTGGGCCGGATCAACCCCGCCCGGCACAACGACACCTACGGCGCGCTGCGGGCCGCGCAGGCGCTCGTCGGACGGGCCGTGGCCCTGCGGGACGCGCTGACGACGATGCATCTGCGCGGCGAGACGGAGCTGCACTCCGAGACGCTGGCGCGGGTGCTGCGGATCCTCGACGGGGAACGCCGGGCGGGCCGCCTCACGATGCCGCCGCCGTCAGCCGCGAGTTGACGCCGCGGCGTCCGCGCACCCGCGCGCTGGTACGAGTGGGCGTCCCACGTTCGGACCATCCGATGGTCCGAACGACGGACCGCAAATGTTGCTCCGAATGCGCAGACACCGACCGGAATGAATCGTTCCGTCGCCGGTACGACGCAGGTCGGACACCCTGTCAGAAGTGTTGAAACATCGATGTCCACCCGAACGGGTCAGTCGTGAGGAGCCTCACAAAACGCCGTTTCGGCTCGGAAATCCGACACTTCGTGAGCCAAGATCCCTTCCGACGACAAGCCCCCGCCACCGCGGCGGGGCGGTCCGGGCGGACGCCGAGTCCTGCCGCCGTACCCGGACGACTGGTCGAACGAGTGGATCGGCAGGAGTGGAGGACCCGATTACGGCGGGCCCACCGGGAGACCGGGAGGCCCTTGGGGTGAAGCCGCGACAGCGGCCGGGCGTCTTCGCCAGTCCGAACCCGACAGGTCATCCTTCGCAGGCGGTTTGACGAAGGGTCGCGCATGTCTGCGCAGAAGAACTACGTTCCGTCCCTGCTGACCCGAGTCGGCGCGGTCTCCGCCCTCACCCTCGCCGCAGTCGGCGGCACGATGCTGGCGCCGGGCGCCAGTGGTGAGGCGAGCGCCGCGACACTCGCGACGAAGGCGCTCAACGTCGCCGCGTCGAAGAAGGGCGCGCCTTACCAGTACGGTGCCAGCGGCCCGTACCGCTTCGACTGCTCGGGGCTCACCCTCTACTCGTTCAAGCAGGCGGGCAAGAAGCTGCCGCGCACCAGCCAGCAGCAGTACAACAGCACCCGCCACATCACGTCGTCCGCGCGCGAGCGCGGGGACCTGGTGTTCTTCCACTCCGGCTCGAACGTCTACCACGTGGGGATCTACGCCGGGGACGGCAAGATATGGCATTCCCCCAAGAGCGGGTCCGTGGTCCGGCTGGAGAAGATCTGGTCGAAGAGCGTCTGGTACGGGCGCGTGCGCTGACGCAGCCGACACGGGCCGGTGAGCGTGGCGGGCCGGGCAACCCGCCCGCCCGCGCTCACCGCGCCCCGTGCTCGCTCACAGGCAAACCACCCGCCAGCCGCGTCCCCAACCTCACTGGGCAATACACCTAGGTCTGCACCGGCGCCGTCCACGGCAGCGCGATCCAGACGGTCTTGCCGCCCTCCGGCGTCGGCGTGACGGAAAGCCGCCCCCCGTACTCGGCGGCGAGCCAGCGGATGATCACCATGCCGCGTCCGTTGTCCTGCTGGACGGCGGCGGGAAGACGTTTCGGCCAGCGGGGGTGGCTGTCCGTGACGCCGATGTGGAGCTGCTCGTCGCGTTCGAGGCGCAGGTCCACGGTGAAGGTGGGCGACTGGCCGAGGGTGTGCTGCACGGCGTTGGTCGCGAGCTCGGAGACGATCAGGCGGATCGTGTCGGCGGTATCGTCGTCCGACGGAAGACCCCACTCGGTGAGTACGCCGGCGACATGCCTGCGGGCGGCGGAGACCGAGGCGGGATCGCTCGGCAGAGTGACGGTTGATTCTTGGTGGTCTGCCATGGCGACGCTGTCCCTTTCCCACCCGGGCCGGCCTGCTGGACGCGCAGCGAGCGGACAAACGCGAGGACGGCCCGGACTTGTGCTTCGCGCCAGAGTGCCACTCATCGTGCCGCCGGATGCGCCGATCCACCAAGATGTGCATATATCTGTCGCTCAAAGCGGTGAACTCTGCGACGAAGGACCGTATTTGGGCGCCACACTTGCCCATCGCCCGCATCCCGGCCGGGTGGAAGGAGACCGACATGTGGCACGGCCCCGCGGTACGCCGCCGCAAACTCGGCGAGGAACTGCGCCGGCTGCGCTGCGCGGCCGCCCTCACGAGCGGCGAAGTCGCCGGGCACCTGGGCTGGCACCAGTCCAAGGTGAGCCGGATCGAGACCGGCCGCAGCGGAGTGAAGCCCGTCGACGTGGCCCTTCTCCTTGAGGTGTACGGGGTTGAGGACCCCGAACTGCGGGCGCTGCTCGAAGCGCTGGCGGGAGCGGCGGACGGGCGCGGCAGCCAGTGGTGGCAGGCCTACCGGGGACTGCTGCCGCCGCAGTACCGGGACTTCATCAGCCTGGAGTCACAGGCGTCGGCGGCGCGCACCCTGGAGACGTCCGTGGTGCCGGGGCTGCTCCAGACTCCCGAGTACGCCCGCGCGGTGACCCGGGCGGCCCTCGGCGGGCTCGACCCGGCGCGGGTGGACTCCCTGGTGGAGGTGCGGCTGGCACGCCAGGAGGTGCTGCGGGCCGATCCGCCGCTGGAGCTGAGCGCGGTGGTCGACGAGGCGGCGCTGCACCGCGAGGTGGGCGGGGCGGCCGCGATGCGGCGGCAGTTGCGCCACCTCCTGGAGGCGGCTCAGCTGCCGCAGGTCCGGTTGCGGGTGCTGCCTTTCAGCAGCGGTGGCCATATCGGCCTCACCGGACCTTTCATTATCTTCTCCTTTCCGCACATTTCCGATCTGGACGTGGTTGTTATCGACCACTTGACGAGTAGCCTCTATCTCGAACGGAGAGAAGACCTTGAGGCGTACAGCGCCGCGTTCCACACGGTCGAGGCGCAGGCCCTCTCGTTCAAGGAATCATTGAATCTCATCGCCGTGATGGCTGACGGCGCGTAAGGGAGGCATGATGCCCGCACCCCCCGTGCATGTACCTTCCAGCACTTCTCTGCACGGTGCGCAATGGCGGCGAAGCAGCCGTAGTACAGGAATGAACAATTGCGTCGAGACCGCATTCCTCGACGCCGGACTGCTCGCCGTCCGCGATTCCAAGCGGACCGACGGACCCGCACTGCTCTTTGGAGCACGGGCCTGGCGCAGCTTCCTTTCCGGCCTGCCGGTCGAGCTCGACGAGGCGCTCGACAGCAGGAGTTGACCATGCGAACAGGGGACTAGGCAGGACCGTGCGAACGGGGGACTAGTGACCTGGTTTGGAGATCCTGTCGCAGTAGCGGCAGATGCGGTCGAGGATCTGGTCGGCGGTCTTGGTCCATTTGAAGGGCCGGGCTTG